>JAFIET010000118.1 GCA_020832405.1 Balneolales bacterium | reverse complement strand
TCAGCAGCCACCAGAAATAGCCGTAGCCGGGATTGGCCGGGCTCGGGTTTACGGATTGCGCCATCCAGGTATCCGGCAGGATGGCTTCACCCTGCTGGTTCATGCCTCCATTGAGGGCAAAATGACCGATGCGGGCGTAGTCGCGCAGGCTCGCGCTGATGCAGCAGCCGCCGTGTTCGAGCTCATCTTCACCCATTAAACTCCAGGAGGCCGGATGCTCCATGCCGAAGCCGTGCCAGAGCCGCTGCTGTGCATAGGCCGTGAGCGACATGCCGGTGGCACGGCTGAGCAGCACGCCCGCAAGGTTGGTTTCGCCGGTGCTGTAGGTGAACACGGTACCCGGTGCTGCGGCGCGGGGAAGGGCGGCCATGTAGGCCACCAGCTCTTCTGCTCCGGTAATGGCTTCAAGCCGGGCCACATCTGAATCGGGATCGGTGTAGTCTTCATTCCATGCCACGCCGGAGGCCATGTGCAGCAGGTTTTCGATGGTGACGCCCGCATAAGCCGAGCCCTCAAGCTCGGGTATGTACAGGGTTACAAGGTCGGTGGTGCTGCGGATGAACCCATCCTCAACAGCAGCCCCAAACAGCATCGAAAGCACAGATTTGGTGACGGAAAACGACATCCAGGGATCTGACTCAGTGCGGCCGTCAGCATAATATTCCAGAATGATCTGCCCGTTTTTTAAAACGAGCAGGCCGCTCACATCCATTTCCCGGATGAAGTAATCGAGATCGCGCACGCCGTTGTTGTGCAGGTATAGCACATTGAAACCATCCAGCATTACATCAGCATGAGGCAGTGGGAAAGGCTCATCCGCAGGGTGCAAAAAGCGAACGGGTGAGAACAGATGCGTGCTGCGGTAGCCGAACCGCATCTGCTCCTGATTCCAGAACAGGATGCCGGTTTCACGCAACTCATCGGCAAACTGCTGCTGCTGCGTACTGAGGGTGATGTCAGGGAATGGGCTTTGCAGCGTTAGGGCTTCATAGTCGGCGGAAGGGGTATCAGCGACTGTGCAGGAAAATAAATGGATGGCAATAAGAATTAAAGCCGAAAAAAAAGTGCGGATTGAAGTGAGAAACATGATCCCGGAAAGTTGATTAACAGTTAAAGATATAGTTAAGGAGGCAGGGAGATAAAAATATACAAGAGTTTTTGTGCGCCCTTTTAGTCAATCTACTTATAAAAAAAGAAGCATTAAGGTGGTTCGTTAAGATTTTTTAAAGCTATAAGAGCTCATATAATAATTACCTATTTTAAGGCAATCAAAACGAGAAAAAAAACTCAATTGAAAAGCCAAGTGAAATGTGTAGATGTAATATGAACCGAACATACCTGAATATTAAAACTGATTACCAAGCTTAATGGCGTTCATAAAAACTTATAAACCGTGCGAAGCATATTTGGGGTGGCTGCGGATATTCAGCCTGACACTATCGCTGTCTTTTTTTGTATTCTTTTTTGCGTGCAGCAAGCCCGATAACGTAATTGATGAGCCCACAAACGGTTATCAGGCAGAAATACAAATGCTGGATTCACTTGCTGTAGTTTTAAGTGAGAATTTCAACAGTGAAAAATTCGAAAACGTTGTAGCGCAGGTCAGAGAGCTTACCGAAGCGGATACACTTTCTCCGCTGTATGCTTACGGATTAATGTATATGGGATGGTTTCATGCTAATTTCCAGCGTTACGGGCCGGCAGAGACCTATTTTACGCGTGCATACGAGCTGGCAGCAGAGCATCAGCTTTGGCAGCTTGAAATAAAAATGGCGCCGATTGCGATGCTGATGTTCACTAATATTACCAGAGAGGAAAAAGCAGAGCAGCTGTATCAGAGGCTTCTTGAATTGCGCCTTGAGCATCCTTTTGATTTACGGCAAAAGTATCTTTTTGATATCTCACAGGCATTCTGGTTCTATCATCAGAATCGTATGGCGGAAGCGCTTGAGCTATTATTGGGAGCGGTGCCCTACTTTGAAAGAGAAAACGACACTTTCTACATCAGCAATATATACAACGCAATAGGTCTTACGCTATCGCAGACGGGAAATACCGAAGAGGCCCTGAAATGGTTCGAAAAGACGCTGGTACGTCAGTATCAGCAGCGGGATGTTCAGAATATTGCCCGTACGCTAAACAACCTGGGTAACATTTACCGCTTACAGAACGACCATCACCGGGCTATAGACAGCTTGCGCTCGGCTAAAGCGATTAATCTTGAAAACGGCCGGCACCTGAGTGTTATCCGTAACTACTACAATATCGGGATGTCGTATAACCTGCTTGAAAAGTGGAATGAAGCTCTTGATGCATTCAGGCAGGGAACAGCACTAAGCGTTGAGCACGGGCTAACCCCGGGTATTGTATTTAATCAGTACGGAATTGCCAGCTCATTTTATCAAATGGGAGCTGAACCGGAAGAAACCCTCGAAATTCTTTATGATTTGGCTGAAGCGATGGAAAGCAGCGGAATTATGGCAAATGCTTTGACAACATACCGAATGCTGCATGAGCTCGAGGAGGGAATTGGAAATTATGAAGCTGCATTGAAGTGGTACAAACGGTATCATGAACAGGTTCTCGAAGTTGATGTGAGAGAAAGAGACTTGTCGATAGAAAATGTGCTGATTCAAAATCAGCTTGAGCGTGAAAAAGCTGAGAATGTGTTCCTGCGTGAAACCATTGAGCTGAAGCGGCAGGCGGAGTACTATTTTATTATCGTTCTGCTCACCCTGCTGGTGCTTACAGCTGTCGCCGTCGGTTTTTTGGTGTATTTCCGGTACTCAAGCCGTGAACTGGAAAGTGTAAACGGGCAGCTGTTGGAGCAGAGCCGCAGCATAGCTGAACAAAACAAACAGCTTGAAAACCTTGCGCAGGAAAGGCAGCGGCTAATCAATGTAATTATTCATGACCTGCGCAACCCCCTGAGTGTTATGGAATCTGCAGAAGAACTGATGGATCCTTACGACCCTGACAGCTGCGTGGAGATGAAGACCATCCTCAGGCTTTCCAGTGAAAAAATGCGAAACATCGTGAACAGTCTGCTCACGGTATTTGAGGCTGAATCATCAGACATCAGAAGCGAGATGTCTGAGATTGCTGTAGATGCAATTGTGCGGCAGGTTATCGAGGAATACAGGCCACAGGCAGAGAAAAAAAATATGCAGATTAACAGCCGGCTTGAAGCCTTTACCACCCTTACGCACGATATGGTCTTCAACAATATTATCTCAAATCTCCTAACAAATGCCATCAAGTATGCAAACCCGGATACCGTAATTGAGGTAGATCTCAGCATGACCGAAACAAACTGGGTGCTGAAAATCCGGGATTCCGGTCAGGGGTTTGCCCAAAATGAAAAGGATAAGGTGTTCAGTTTATTTGCCAAGCTTTCTTCGCAGCCCACAGCCGGAGAGAGTAGTGTAGGGGTAGGGCTGTATTCAGTCAAAATATCAACTGAACGCCTTGGCGGCAGGGTTGAACTAAATTGGGAATACACGCAGGGGGCAGAATTTATCTGCACTTTCCCACTGACTGAAATTTCAGTACCTCAAGCAGAGCTCTTCCAAAAGCTCAGTTAGGTTTTACTTGTGTCAGCTTTTGCTCGCGATGCGCTGGTCCTAAAATTTCAGGTTAAGCTTTTCAAAAACGGAGCGGAGTTTAACTTCAGCTTTCCGTTACTTTAACGGGCAACGCCATTTACTGACCATTTCTTCAAACCCCTGAATGAGTATTCCGGAAAAACACGAACAGGATCCGCCGGTTAACCGCAGAGAAATGCTTCACATTGCCATGGTATCAGCGCTGATGTGGATGGTGCTGGGGAGTATCATCATCTGGCTGATGCCTGATGCGGATACGGCCGGAATCATTGCGGCTGGTGAGCCGCTGGCCGTACAGCTCACGGTCGGTCTTGTGAGCGGTCTGCTGCTCGGCTATGCCGGTGTGAGCCTGATGAAAGTGGAAGCCCTGCGAAAAATAAGTGACAGCTTCACGGTTGTGCGCATCATCAAAAAAGCAAAACTGACCAACAAAGACGCTTTTTTTATATCCCTCTCGGCGGGGATTTCCGAAGAATGGCTGTTTCGGGCTGCCCTCATTCCGCTTGCCGGCATCACGATTGCTTCGGTGCTTTTTGTGGTGGTGCACGGCTACATCAAATTCAGCAGCGGCGCGCACCTGGTATTTGCAGGTTTTATGCTGCTGCTCAGTTTCGCGCTTGGCTTGTTATTTTTGTATCAGGGTATTTTTGCGGCCATGATCGCCCACACGGTTTACGATGTTGCGGCCTTTTACGGAATCCGTAAGCAGATTGAATCATCCCAGAACGACTGAGCCCTGCCTTTAACCGGATGGGCGATTTTACAAATCCTGCCCGGAAAATGACCGGAACGCCGGGCTGCATGCCGTTGCTTAAGCCCGGCTCCGGCAGTAAGCCTCTAAGGCTTTGCGCGGGGCATTAAAAAGCTGCCGGTAATTGAAGTGCTCATCCGCCCGCTTTATCCACATTTTGAGGGCTTTATTTTTCGCTGTGTGGTGCAATCCCCCCTAAAGGGTGCATCGGGATATGTTTTTTGGTTTTTGGCGCTTTTAAGGCTATTTTAAGCCGTCTTTTAAACCTAACTTTTCAACAGCATTATTTTTGCATGTTAAATTCCAATCCGGCTGAATATAAAGCCTCGAACATACAGGTGCTGGAAGGGCTTGAGGCCGTGCGTAAGCGTCCTTCAATGTACATCGGCGATACCGGTGTGCGCGGCCTTCACCACCTGATCAACGAGGTCGTAGATAATTCGATTGATGAAGCCCTGGCAGGCTATTGCGACTACATCCAACTCGATATCAATCCCGATGGCTCCATCACCATTACCGATAATGGCCGCGGTATCCCCGTTGATATTCATGAGAAAATGGGTATCCCTGCAGTTGAGCTCGTGCTTACCAAGCTGCACGCGGGCGGTAAATTCGACAAAGATTCCTACAAGGTTTCCGGCGGTTTGCACGGGGTAGGGGTGAGCTGTGTGAACGCCCTCTCCACCGACTTTGAAGCAATCGTGCACCGCGACGGCAAAATCCACCGCATGGCTTTTCAGCGGGGTATTACCACCGAGCAGCTCAAGGTTATCGGCGAAACCGAGAAGAACGGTACCATCATCCACTTTATGCCGGACTCCGAGATTTTCCGGCAATCGGTTGAGTTCAAGCTCGAAATCATCACCGAGCGGATGCGCGAGCTTGCCTTCCTGAACCCGGAAATCACCATTGAAATAAATGATCTGCGGGAAGAAGAGCCGATTCAGGAGATTTTCCACTTCGAAGGCGGAGTGAAGGATTTTGTGAAATACCTCGATGAAAACCGCGAATCCCTCATGGGCGAGCCCATTTTTGTGAGCGGTGAAATCGATAACGTGCCTGTAGCCCTTGCCCTTCAGTACAATAAGTCGTACTCGGAAAATGTGCACTCCTTCGTGAACAATATCAACACGCATGAGGGCGGTACACACGTTTCCGGCTTCCGCCGTGCGCTTACCCGCTCGCTCAAAAATTATGCGGATAAGAACAAGCTGATTAAAGGAAAAATCAACATCAGCGGGGAAGATTTCCGTGAAGGCCTTACAGCTATTTTAAGTGTGAAAGTTGCGGAGCCTCAGTTCGAAGGGCAGACCAAAACCAAGCTCGGTAACTCTGAAGTGCAGAGCGCGGTGGAAGTGCTGGTGTACGAGAAAATGAATGAGTTCCTCGAGCAGAACCCGAAGGTGGCCAAGAACATCCTCGAAAAGGTGATTCTCTCTGCCGAAGCCCGCGATGCGGCCCGCAAGGCGCGGCAGCTGGTGCAGCGCAAGAGCGCCATGACCGGTGGCGGCCTGCCCGGCAAGCTGGCCGACTGCTCCATCAATGATCCGGAACATACCGAAATTTATCTGGTTGAGGGCGACTCAGCCGGAGGATCGGCAAAATCGGGCCGGAACAGAAGTTTTCAGGCGATTCTGCCGCTGCGTGGGAAAATCCTGAACGTGGAAAAAGCCCGCATCAACAAAATTCTCGAAAACAACGAAATCCGGGCGATGATTACCGCTTTGGGCGTGGGTATCGGGGATGAATACGAAGCCGATATCTCCAAGCTGCGCTACCACAAAATCATCATCATGACGGATGCTGATGTTGACGGCTCCCACATCCGTACCCTGCTGCTCACCTTCTTCTACAGGCACATGAGTCAGCTGATCGAGAACGGATACATCTACATAGCCACACCGCCGCTCTACAAAATTACGCAGAGCAAAAAAATCGAGTACGCCTGGGATGACGAGCAGCGCGATCAGATTCTGGCCAAGTTCAGAAAAACAGGCAAAAAAGCCGACGTGTCGCGCTACAAAGGTCTGGGTGAGATGAACCCCGATCAGCTTTGGGAAACTACCATGGATCCCGAAACGCGCACGCTTCAGCAGGTTTCGATTGAAAGCGCCGCCGCTGCCGACCGCCTTTTCTCCATTCTGATGGGCGATTCGGTTGAACCCCGCCGCGCCTTCATTGAGCGCAACGCCAAGTACGCAAAACTCGATATTTAACCCGGATTTTTAACGCGGGGATAAACTCCGGGCCGGTTAACTGCTTCGGAAGCAGCGAAGGGCAAGGCGTTCATCATCCCCCTGAAAAACAAACCTATTTTTTAGATGGCCAGAGATAACATTATAAAAGTCAGTATTGAAGACGAAATGCAGTCGTCGTACATCGATTATTCGATGTCGGTGATTGTATCGCGTGCACTGCCCGACGTGCGGGACGGCCTAAAGCCGGTACACCGCCGCGTGCTTTACGGCATGAGCGAGCTGGGCATGCTGCACAACCGTCCGTACAAGAAGAGTGCCCGTATCGTAGGGGAGGTGCTTGGTAAGTATCACCCGCACGGCGACAGCGCGGTTTATGACACCATCGTGAGGATGGTGCAGGATTTCTCCCTGCGCTACCCCCTGGTTGACGGGCAGGGTAACTTCGGCTCAGTTGACGGCGACTCCGCGGCTGCCATGCGATACACCGAGGCGCGCATGAAGCGCATCGCTGAGGAGCTGCTGGCCGACCTCAATAAAAACACGGTCGATTACCAGCCCAACTTCGATGATACGCT
>JAFIET010000117.1 GCA_020832405.1 Balneolales bacterium | reverse complement strand
AACAAAAAGCTCTGTCCCTAATATCCGGTACAGAGCTTTTTTTGTGAAAAGAAGTCGCTTACTTCATGCAGCCCGCCTTATCTTAGCACGCACTTATCATTTAGTACAATACTCATTACAGCAGAAATTATATGTCTTACCCCATTCGTAATATTGCCATTATTGCACACGTAGATCATGGTAAAACTACCCTTGTTGATCAGCTTCTTAAACAAAGCGGTACATTTCGGGAAAATCAGGAAATAGCCGAACGTGTAATGGATTCAGGTGATATTGAACGGGAACGCGGTATCACTATCGCAGCTAAAAACACTGCAGTAATTTGGAAAGGTGTTAAAATTAACATCGTAGATACACCCGGTCACTCTGATTTCGGCGGTGAAGTAGAGCGTATTCTAAAAATGGTTAACGGGGTTATTTTGCTTGTTGATGCTGCTGAAGGCCCGCTTCCTCAAACCCGTTTTGTACTTCGTAAATCTCTCAACCTTGGGTACCGGCCTATTGTAGTGATTAATAAAATTGACAGGCATGATGCACGTGCTGAAGATGTACTCAATGAAGTATTCGACCTGTTTGTTAACCTTGAGGCAACCGATGAACAGCTCGATTTTCCGGTTTTATATGCCGTTGGTATCAAGGGTATCGCTAATTTCAATCTGGATGACCTGGGAACAGATCTTAACCCGCTTTTTGAAACAGTTGTTAAACATGTTCCCGAACCGGAGCGGAACCTCGCTGAACCGTTTAAAATGCTCGTCAGTAATGTTGAGTGGAATGATTATGTGGGCCGTATTGCAATTGGCCGGGTGGAGCAGGGTGTTGTTAACCGGAATCAGCAAATTGTACTGCTTGACCGCAACGGAAATGTAAAGCAGAAAGCACGGGTAACGAAACTGTTTTCTTATGCAGGTCTTGAAAAAATAGCAGTTGATAAGGGTGAAGCTGGCGATATCATTGCCCTTGCAGGATATGAGGATACGAATATAGGCGATTCACTGGTTGATGAACAGGACCTCGTGCCAGTACCTTATTACGATATTGATTTACCTACTATTTCGATGTTTTTCCGGGTAAATGATTCCCCGTTTGCAGGGCTTGAAGGTAAGTTTGTGACTTCAAATCAAATACGTGACCGGCTCATCAAAGAGCTTCGTACGAATGTTTCCCTCAAGGTATCGCCAACGGAGAGTCCTGATGTTTACCGGGTAGCCGGCAGGGGAGAACTTCAGCTTGCTATTCTGATTGAAAGTATGCGCCGGGAAGGGTATGAATTTTCAGTATCACGACCTGAAGTTATTTTCAAAGAAGAAGGCGGTCAGGTGTATGAGCCTGTAGAGGAAGTAATTATTAATGTTCCGGAAGAATACTCAAGTCGTGTAATTGATATCCTGCTTATGCGTAAAGGTATTATGGAATCGATGTCGCAGGAACTTGAAAATGTGCGCCTTGCTTTTAAGGTCCCCTCTCGCGGGCTGATTGGTTTTCGTAATGATGTACTCACGGAAACCAAAGGTATGGCATTAATTCACCAGCAGTTCTATGATTATGAACCGCACCGGGGTGAAATGCCGGGCCGTAAAAACGGATCAATCGTCTCTCTCGATAAGGGTCAGGTTACGTCCTATGCCCTGGAAGGCCTGCAGGACAGAGGTCAGTTTATGGTGGAGATCGGTGTGGAAGTTTATGCCGGCCAGGTAGTCGGAATAAACAACCGTTCTGACGATTTACTTGTGAACGTTGTTAAACGTAAGAACCTGACCAACCACAGAGCTGCGCAAACGGCTGATACCGTTCGTATTAATACCCCGCTCAGGTTTTCGCTGGAGCAGTGCCTGGAATACATTGAAGATGATGAACTGCTGGAAGTAACCCCGAAGAGCCTCCGTATTCGTAAAAAATACCTGGATCATAATGAGCGTAAACGTCAGAAAAGTACAGCTAATGTGTAATCTGTAGCGGCGGCATAACAGGGCCCGGTTACATCATTTCAAAAAACTTTCTGCGTTCATTCAGATATTTCTGAAAATAAAGCCGGAGCTGCTCATGCTCCGGCTTTTTTAGTTCAGGATCATCAGCGAGAAGTAGTTTCACCTGTGCAGCTGCTTCCTGAAGCAGAGCTTCATCTTCAACGAGGTCAGCAAATCGGAATTCTGGTACACCGCTTTGCCTGGTTCCCAAAAAGTCGCCGGGACCGCGCAGGCGCAAATCAGCCTCACTGATTAAAAAACCGTCATTGGTTTCTGTCATCACCCTGAGGCGTTCACGTCCGGTTTTGGATTGTTTAGGGCTGGTTATGAGGATACAGTAACTTTGCCGGGAGCCCCGCCCGATGCGCCCTCTAAGCTGATGAAGTTGTGAGAGTCCGAAACGTTCGGCATGCTCAATCACCATTACTGAGGCATTTGGTACATTAATACCAACTTCAATTACAGTAGTGGAAACGAGGATAGCCGTATCGCCCGCCTCGAAAGCCTGCATCACAGCTTCCTTTTCATCAGCTTTCATTCTGCCGTGAAGCAGCCCTATGCGGTGAGCAGGAAACCTTCCTTTAACCGTTTCGAACCCATCCATAGCATTTTCAAGATCAAGCGCCTCAGATTCTTCAACAAGGGGATATACGATGTACACCTGACCACCGTCAGTTAGGACAGTATCTAAAAACTGATATACATCTTCCCGTTTGGTATCCGGTCGGATACCTGTTTTAATCGGTTTCCGGCCTGAGGGCAGGCCTTTAATAACTGAAATATCAAGTTTACCAAAAACCGAAAGGGCCAGGCTTCTTGGAATAGGAGTGGCGGACATGGCCAGGGTGTGCGGAGGAATACTGGCACTGGAAAACCGTGCCCTTTGTTCAACACCAAAACGATGTTGTTCATCAACAACAATTAAGCCCAGCCGGGGTAGTTCCACACCCTCCTGAATGAGGGCATGGGTACCGGCAATAACCATAGGGCTACCAAGTGCAGCTGCATTCAGAATTTCTTTCTTTTGTGAGCTCTTCCGTTTACCGGTAAGCAGTCGGATGTCAACGCCAAGCGGGTTAAGGTAGCTGAAAAGGGTACGGTAATGTTGTTCCGCAAGAATTTCCGTTGGTGCCATAAATATGGCCTGATAGCCGTTATCGAGCATCATCAGAATTGCGCCAATAGCAACTATAGTTTTGCCGGAACCTACGTCTCCCTGAATCAGGCGGTTCATCAGTCTGCCGCTTCCAAAATCTGTTCGGATATCCTTCAGTGCATTAACCTGCCCGGCAGTAAGTTCAAAAGGCAAAACCTCATTGAAGAAAGTTTTGGTAAGTTCTCCGGGGCCGTTAAAGTGTAGTTGTGCAGGTTTGCTCGCGGATCGTAATTTCAGGGTGTGAACTGCAAGTTCAAAGAAAAATAGTTCTTCAAATTTAAGATAAACCCGGCCAGCATTAGCCTGTTTAAGGTTCTCAGGGGAATGAACATAAAGATATGCCTGATGGCGTGTTGTAAGCTTAAGGCGCAGGCGAACACTTTCGGGTAGCAGATCAGGAAGCGTATCCCGGCTCAGGAGCTGAAGGGCCCATTGCTGAAACTGCTGACTTCCGAGCCAGACTTTCTTAAAAAAATTGTTTGATGGGTAAACGGGAATGGTACCTACCGTTTTGGTAAGCTGAGAGTTGTCTTTAATTTTTTCCACATCCGGGTGTGCGATACTGAGCCATGCACCGAAGCGCTGCACTTTTCCGAAAACTGAAATTTCATCACCGGGGGAAAGTAGTTTTTTGAAATAAGCTGTACCTCTGAACCAAACACACTTAAGCCGCCCGGTACTGTCTTCGACTATAACTTCAAGGCGTTTATCGGCCTGCCTGATATCTTTAACTGTACCGATAATGGTAGCTTCTTCACCGCTGCCTTTAAGCATACCCACAGAAGAAACTGAATTACGGTCGAGATAGCGCCTTGGAATAAAATCAAGCAGATCCTGATCAGAACGGAGATTATGAGCGTGAAGTGCCTTAAGCCGGGGGATAGAAACGGGAATAGAGAAACTCATAATTGATATACTGTACTGTATCTTAGTGACAATAAAGTAACTGTAAAACCGGTGAATATGTGCTGTATTGCATACTTTTTGTATTGCAGGGGTGCAGAGAAGGGTAAGGAGTGATATTTAATTAGCATTGATAAATGAGAAGCTTTATATTATCAGTCTTTGGATTTTTAAAGAAGTTACTCACCAAAATCATTTCAGAGTGCCTACAATACAGCAATTAATTCGCAAAGGCCGCAAGAGCAAGAAAGTGAAAACTACTGCTCCGGCTCTTCAGGCATGCCCTCAGCGTCGGGGAGTGTGTACACGTGTGTACACCACAACACCCAAGAAGCCTAATTCGGCATTACGGAAGGTAGCTCGTGTGCGCCTGACGAACAAAATGGAAGTTACTGCATACATCCCCGGAGAAGGTCATAACCTTCAGGAGCACAGCATTGTGCTGATCCGTGGTGGTCGTGTTAAGGATCTGCCCGGTGTTCGTTATCACATCATTCGCGGCGCCCTTGATACAGCAGGCGTAAATGCCCGCAAGCAGGGACGCAGCCTGTACGGTACCAAGCGCCCCAAGGCCGCTAAAGGTTAATCAATCAGTATTTTAAGACCACAGCTTAACTATGCGCAGAAAAACAGCAGAACAGCGTCAGGTCGTAGCAGACCCGCAATTCAAGGATAAAACGGTAACCCGTTTTGTTAACTGCCTGATGAAAGACGGCAAAAAAAGCGTAGCACGCAAAATTCTGTATCAGGCTTTCGAGATTATCGAAGAAAAAACCGGTAAGCCGGGTATCGAAATTTTCCGTGCGGCACTTACCAATGCTGCTCCAATGATTGAGGTAAAAAGCCGGCGCGTTGGCGGTTCAACTTATCAGGTACCAATTGAAGTCCGTCAGGAAAGAAGTGCTGCCCTTAGTATGAGATGGATCATTCGCTCGGCTAAAAACCGCAATGATAAATCGATGGCCGGCCGGCTCTCTCGTGAACTTATGGATGCTGCCAATAATGAAGGCGGCGCGGTTCGCAAGCGCGATGAAACCCATCGTATGGCTGAAGCTAACAAAGCATTTGCCCATTTCAGATTTTAATACAACACCCCCACTATTCCAATGGCTACAAAAGCAATAGACGCCCTTAAGAAGACGAGAAATATCGGCATCATGGCCCATATTGATGCCGGTAAAACGACCACTACCGAGCGTATTCTCTTTTACACCGGTATTTCTCACAAAATCGGAGAAGTACACGAAGGTGATGCAACGATGGACTGGATGGAGCAGGAGCGTGAGCGTGGAATCACGATTACCTCTGCAGCTACAACCTGTTTCTGGCAGGACCACCGCATCAACATTATTGATACCCCCGGTCACGTTGACTTCACCATTGAAGTTGAACGCTCCCTGAGGGTACTTGACGGAGCTGTTGCTGTATTCTGTGCCGTTGGCGCTGTTCAGCCTCAGTCTGAAACTGTATGGCGTCAGGCCAATAAGTACAAAGTGCCCCGCATGGCTTTTGTAAATAAAATGGACCGCACAGGGTCTGACTTTTTCAATGTAATTGAACAGATGAAAAAGAGACTCAAGGCTGTACCTGTACCCCTTCAGATTCCGATTGGAAATGAAAGTGATTTTAAGGGCGTAGTTGACCTTATCGAAATGAAAGGTATCGTTTGGAACGACGAAGCCATGGGTGCTGCATACGATACCATCGAAATCCCGGCTGAGCTTCAGGAAAAAGCTGAAGAGTACCGCAAAATCATGATTGAGGCTATTGCAGATCATGATGAAGAGCTGATGGAAAAATACCTTATGGAAGAGGAAATCGGTATCGAAGAAATCGAAGCCGCTATCCGTAAAGCTACCCTTTCACTGGCCATCAACCCCGTACTTTGCGGCACAGCTTTCAAAAACAAAGGCGTTCAGACCCTGCTCGACGCAGTTGTGAAGTTTATGCCTTCTCCGGTTGATATCGATGCAATCGATGGTGTAGATCCATCTGACGAAACTGTGAAAATGAAAAGAAAGCCGGATTACGACGAGCCTTTCGCGGCCCTGGCTTTTAAAATTGCTACCGACCCCTATGTAGGTAAGCTCACATTTATCCGTGTGTACTCAGGTACACTTGATGCCGGTTCTTATGTGATTAACACCTCTACAGGTAAAAAAGAACGTATTGGCCGACTGCTGAAAATGCATGCCAACAGCAAAGAAGACATCAAGCAGGTTCGTGCCGGTGATATCTGTGCAGCTGTAGGTATCAAAGAAGTACGTACCGGCGACACACTTTCTTCTGATGCATCTCCGATTCTTCTTGAGAAAATGATCTTTCCTGAGCCCGTTATTAAACTTGCTGTTGAGCCTAAAACCAAGGCTGATAACGATAAGCTTACAATGGGTCTGGCCAAACTTGCAGAAGAAGATCCGACATTCAAGACCAATGTTGACGACGAAACCGGACAAACTACCATTGCCGGGATGGGTGAGCTTCACCTGGAAATTATCGTTGACCGTCTTAAGCGTGAGTTTAAGGTTGAAGCGAATGTTGGTAAGCCTCAGGTATCGTACCGCGAAACCATTACCAAGAGTGTTACCCACCGTGAAACCTACAAGAAACAAACCGGTGGCCGTGGTAAATTTGCTGATATTCAGTTTGAAATTATCCCGCTTGAAGGAAATACCGGTTTCGAATTCCTGAATGAAGTAACCGGTGGCAATATCCCGCGTGAATACATCAACCCTTGTGAGAATGGCTTCAAAGCTGCGCTTACCAATGGTATTCAGGCAAATTACCCGGTTGAAGGGGTTAAAGTAAGACTCTTCGACGGTTCATACCACGATGTGGATTCCGATGCCCTTTCATTTGAAATCTGTTCCAAACTTGGTTTTCGTGAAGCTGCCCGTAAGGCAGGCCCGATTCTGCTTGAGCCGATTATGGCCGTAGAAATTATTACCCCGGAAGATTACATGGGTGATATCATGGGCGACCTCAACGGCCGGCGCGGTATGATCGGAAGCATGGAGAACAAAATCGAAGGTACCGTTATTACCGCAGAAGTGCCTCTCTCTGAAATGTTTGGCTATTCGACACACCTGCGTTCTATGTCGCAGGGCCGTGCGGTTTACTCCATGGAATTCAAAAAATTCGCTCCGGTACCTGACTCCATTGCGAAAACAATTCTTGAAGACAAATAAGTACTACTAATTTTTCAGATCATGGCAAAAGAAACATTTTCACGCGATAAGACACACGTCAACATTGGTACAATCG
>JAFIET010000116.1 GCA_020832405.1 Balneolales bacterium | reverse complement strand
CGGGCATCTCAAAGCGGATCATCGTTGTGGGGTTGAACGGGTTGGGGTAGTTCTGACTCAGCGCAAGCGCACGCGGCAGTTCCCCGGTAACCGGCGCCGAGGTCGGCATTTCGGGATCGATGGTGAGGAGGAAGCGGGTGCCGGCCCGCTCTGTTGCCGGTACGCGGCGCAGGGCAAGCTCGTGGGTGAGGGTGCGGCCGGCGGAGCGCTCGACATCACCCGTCACAAAATCATAGCGGTCGGTTTCCCGCAGGTTCAGCACCACACCGGTGAAGGTATCGGTGAGGGTTACCGTCCAGGCAGCGGGGAGGTTGCTCACATCGGGCCAAACCATTTCAACGGAGCCCTGAATCGGCTCATAAGCCGTGAATCCGGCGTTAGGCTGCCATGCTTCGATATGAAGCGGGAGCACAACCGCCTCAGCAAGCTCAGAGGGCAGGTGCTTGATGTGGGTGGTTTGCCCGTCGGCTTCGCTGTAGATAGCGAGGAAAGGTGAGAAGTCGAGCGGGTAGAGCATACGCGCATCGCGCTGATTGAAGGAAAGGCTGCCGTCTTCGCCAAAGCTGAAGAAGGTCATGCCGGACTGCCGCTGATTAATGCGCGCCGCGATTTCGAAAGCGAATGTTTCGCTGTCGGGTGTACCGAAGAGCGTACCGCCGGTGGTGACGGCGCTCGCCGGGATGGTGAGGGTCGGGCTCGCTCCCGTAGTTTCGACATAAAAACCCTGGAAAGCCGCAATCAGACCGTCTGTTAAGCCCCCGGTCGTACCATTCCACGCCCTGAAACCGCCGCCGGGGCCGGCAGGTGGCTCATCACCCGGCAAATCGGGCGCTGTAAACGAGTCAGGGCGGAAATCGTGATCATACACATAAAATACCTGAGCAATATTATTCAGACTGAACGCACTGAAATTGCCGATACTGATGGTTTCCGCAAAGGGATTGCCCAGAAGGGTGAACTGTCCGGCGGCATTGGCTAGCCGTGCATTGTCCAGCGAAAGGTCGGAGGTGCGCGGCTGCCCCGGCACGCTCAGGATTTTGGGCCAGGTAACGCTGTTCTCATCCTCATAATCATCCCGTGCAAAAACGTACACCGCAAAACCTTCCCCGTCGGCAATTTCACGGTCCATATCGGCGGGTGCTTCATACTGATTGGTAGTGGTATTCAGGAAGAGGATGTTCTCATTACCGTCAGGGGTATTCGGGTCGTCGGAACCGGCAGGCCCCTGTGTCCAGATGGGGTCGAGCAAGGTAGCGAGCGAAGTGCCCGGCACCGGCGAAGTAAGCACCCGCCAGCCTTCGCCTGAACGCTCGGTGATGGTGGCAAAATAAATATCTTCAACCATTTCACCATCGAGGCGGACGTCGTTGATTCTAAACTCACCACCACCGGTTGGACCATCAACCCAACCTTTGATTCTTACTTCTACTGAATTCAGATTCGTTAAATCACTTAATTCTTGATCAAATGTAAAGACTGAATTGGCATTGAAATTTGAAACATTAGCAACAACAATACCATTAATTTCAACTGTTATATTGTTTGGTCCTGCAGGTGTTCTTCTGTATTGAAATGAAATATTGCTCAAGTTTACTCCGTATCCAAGATCCGGTGTAATTGAAAAATTGAAATTTTTTGCTCCATCTGCAGAAGCAGTAGTCCAGCCTGTATTAGATTGAGCATATGGTACTCCCGAACCAGACCAATCAGTATCATTAGCGGTACCAAAAACAATAGTTCCGGCTGAAACTAGAAAATTACTTGTTGTTGCATTTGCTGGTGATTGCGTTGGCGCAACAGAGTTGCCCGTAAACTCATAGATTAAGAAAATTGGTTCTACTACTTCACCGCTTAATTCGACTGTCTGAGAGGGTGCACCGGCAGAAGTGATGTTAATATTACCGCTATATGTGTCAATATCTAATCCGGCTGCAAGTCTGACATAAATTGTTGTTAAAGCCACCGCACCTGCAACTTGAGTCAAAATTATATCATCTGTTGTAAATCCAGCATTAGAAGTTTCAGAAATTTCAAAGTTTGCCGGTGGAGTAATAACTATATTAGCATCTAAGTTTGAACCCGAAACCGTAAAGAATTGCTCTGCTGATGGTCCATTACCTTCGCCATATAAGAAATCTGATAACGTAGCCGGATTTCTGATAATGATCGGATCTTCAGGTGCCTCTTGCACAGTTATTTCAGTTATTCCAAGCCTAGGACGAGTCCCACCAGGAGATCCAGCAGCTTGATAATACTTCCACTTTAAATATACTTCACTTTTATTACCAAACGCTGCTGGAAGTTCAACTAATGTAAACTCTTGAGTATTACCAACTGTACTATTATGAACGTATTCGATCGGTCCTGGCACGTCTATCCAAGCACCTGCACTACCAATTCTATATTGCAACCTGATTCGATAATCTCTAGCACCTGTTGCTACTGTTTTACCAGTCCACGATACCACAACATCATCAATTCCAGTCGTATTTAAGCCTACGACAGCTGCCCCGAGGTGATTATTAGCTGTTCCCACATTCAGAAAAGAAAAACCATCGCTTCCATCACCTAATATTCTTCTACCAGAAGTTAAATTGTAAGCAGCAGTATAATCAGTATCCTCTAAATCAGAAAGACCCGGATCATTCTTACTATGCTCCCAGAACCGCATATTTGCAGGATACGTACCAGCAGCAGATGCAGCTGGCCATGATGTAAAAGTATAAGAACCTGTGCTCAAGTCGTGTAGGGACGGGTTCGTCTGCCCCTTCACCTCATTCCCCATCGCAAAAGTGAGCAGCGCAAAAAGCAGCAGCGGGAGCAGGCTTAGTTTAAAGAGGGTGCTTTTGGGGTGTGCCTGCTTTGGGGCAGAACGGAAGGGGGTTATCCGTTCAGAAGATATCAGATCCGGGTATAGTTGCAGTAACTTCTTATTCATCAGTATGAGCGGTTTTATATTGGAGTGCGGGTAAAAAAAAGGGGCATACAGGGCATTAGCTTAATCAAAGCTGCGAACAACGGGTTTCGGCCTGAGAAACCCTGCTCGGGGCAGAGAGGGAGGGTAAATGAGGTTTGCGCACCTTTATCCACAGGAATCAGTGCCCTGAAAACATTTACTCCCCCATACTTTCTGTATTCTACATTCAAATAACCAAACAAACAACCCTGTGCCGGATTCATACGTTCGTATTTGTAACACCGGGCTGTTTTTTTTACAGCTATCAATTTAACCCATGAGCTTTTAAGCTGCAAGTTAAGCCTGTGTTAAGGGTGGCACCTCAGCTTTTATACGGAAGAGCCATTCTGCGCTGTAAGGGGAATTTTCCCAAAAAGGCAAAATATAATGCAGGGCCGAATGAAAGCGATACCTGCGCCGATGAACAGCAGGCGGCAGACCCCAAACGGCGGCGCATCAGCTTTGGGTTTGCTCCGTGTTTGCTCCGTGTTTGGTCCGGGAAAACAGGTAAGCACCCGGGCCGCATCAGCCCGCAGCATAATCGCGGTACGGAGGTAGTACAGTGTTGGGAAGGGACATGGGTTTTTCCATCATCCCTCACGGCGCGGTTTCGGGGCAGGCCTCACCACCACCGCCGCCCCCCTCCTTTCCCGTAAGGGATACGGTGGCTATTGACAGTTTTGGCTGCCGGGAAAGGGGAAAACCTGGAGTTGGGTTTGGGGGAAAGACCGCTCGGTTCAGGGGCTACAAAGCTTGCCCACCCCACCGGAGCGCTCTCGGGGGCCGACAGCGCTCCCCCCTTTGACATACTGACATACTGTAAGCTTGCGCCCCCATCCGGCCTGATCCCACCCAAAATCCGCGTGCCATCAATCAGGCCGTATCCGGTTTTGTTTTGCGTTTAGCCCGAAAAGTGTTACCCTTTCCGGATAAAGTTGTTTTTTTTGATTTTTACCCTACTCTCATGCAAATTTTTTGGTCACCGGTTTTAAAGGCCGGTTTTAAGGTGTTTTGGTCTTTTACTGCCGGCCTTGTTTTTCTGCTTTCGGCTGCTTTTACCCCGCAGCTTTCCTCCGGTTTTCAGGTTTCGGCACAGGGGGTGGTGCTGATTAATGAGTTTCAGTCTTCCAATCAGTCCACCAAGGCGGATGCTGACGGTGATTTTGAGGATTGGATTGAGCTTTATAATGCCGGAGATACGGCCGTTAATCTCAGCGGCTTCGGTTTGAGCGACAACCCCAACCGTCCGTTCAAGTGGGTGTTTCCGGAGGTGTTCCTGCCGGCCGGGCAATATTTGCTGGTTTGGGCTTCGGGTAAGGACCGCCGCCTGCCGGCTTCGGAGCTGCACACCAATTTCAGCATTTCGGCCGGGGGTGAGCCCTTGCTGCTAACCCGGCCCAACGGCAGTACCGCTGATGCCATCCCGGCGCAGCGGCTGTATCCGGATATTTCCTACGGCCGCAAAACCGACGGCAGCGGCTTTGCTTTCTTCGCTTCACCCACGCCCGGTCGGGTCAACGAAAGTACCCCTTACGCGGGCATCACTCCGGCGCCGGAGTTCTCGCACGGGGGCGGATTCATTTCGGGCCCCGTCTCCCTAAACCTTACCCTTGAAGCGCCGCCTGCCGGCGAGGGCGATCCGCAGGCCACGGGACTCATCCTTTACACCCTTTCCCATGAGCAGCCCGGCTCCGGGGAGGATACGGCCGTGTACGGCGGGCCGATTACCATCAACGGAACCCGAATTGTGCGGGCAGTCGGGCTGTGGCCGGGCTACCTGCCAAGCGAGCCGGTAAGCGCGTTTTTCACCCGCATCACTCCTTCCGTGCAGGATTTCAGCTCGGATCTGCCGGTGATGGTGATGCAGGAACACAATATCACCGTTACACCGGGTGAGCGTACCCCCGTAAGCTACCTCTTCCTCGAACCCGGCGCCGACGGTCGCACGCGCTTCACCGAGAATGCCGCAATTTCGAGCCGGGCAGTGGCTAACATTCGCGGAAACAGCTCACAGATGTTCCCCAAAAAGATGTTCGGGTTTCATTTATATGATGAATTTGACCGGAGCCGGAATGAGGAACTCTTCGGCATGCCCGCCGATCACAACTGGATTTTGTATGCCCCTTACAGCGATAAGTCGCTGATGCGCAATGCGATTGCCTACCACTTGGGCACCGCGCTGCACGGCTACGCCCCAAGAACCCGCTTCATCGAGCTGTTCCTGAATCCGGGAAGCGCAGCTCTGAACGAGAGCCATTACCACGGGGTGTATCTGCTAACTGAGCGCATCAAGTGGGGAGAAGGCCGGGTCGAGATTCCGCGTCCGGGCCGGGATGAGAGCGATATGGGTGCCCTCAGCGGCGGCTACATTTTTAAGAAAGACCGGCTGAATGAAGGCGACAGCGGGTTTTCGACGAGCCGCGGCACCAAGTTTGCCTACGTGCGGCCGCAGGAAGCGGATATCACAGCTGCGCAGCGTAATTACCTGCGGGGCTATCTGAACAATTTTGAGACCGCGCTTTTCGGCAATGATTTTGCGAACCCTGCCACCGGCTACCGGGCCTGGATAGATACGGAGACCTTCATCGATCACTTCATCATCACCGAGCTGCTCAAGGAAATTGACGGCTACCGGCTGAGTACCTACCTCACCAAAAACCGGCACGAAAAGCTGCGGATGGGTCCGCTGTGGGATTTCAACCTGAGCCTGGGCAACGCCAACTACCTGAGCGGCGAAAACCCCGAAGGCTGGTACTACACGCAGCTGGCGGGCGGCAACGACTGCTTTATCGGCTGCGGCATCCGCGACTGGTACGTGCGCATGCTTCAGGATCCGGCTTTTGCGGCACAGCTGCGGCAGCGCTGGCAGATGCACCGGCAGAACGTGCTTTCTGAGGATTATCTCAACGCCCTGATTGATGCCAAGCAGGCGGAGCTGGATGAAGCGCAGCAGCGGAACTTCATTCGCTGGCAGATTCTCGGGCAGCATGTATGGCCCAATTATTTTGTGGCCGATACCTGGGAGCAGGAGCTCGACTGGATGCGCAACTGGCTGATGACCCGCCTGGACTGGATGGATGCACAGCTGGAAGATGCTGATGAAGTGCGTGAACCCCGCCTGAGCAACTTTTTCTTTTTTGGGGATCAGCTTCCTAACAACGCCCCGCTGGAGGAAATCGGCAACCGTTTTGCGGTGCTGGAGGATGCGCGCATCACCTTTGAATCGGCCCTGAGCGGCTACCCTTTCAGCGCGGGTCACCCGGACTGGCGGCGCGCCTCCATGGAGCGGCGCAACAGCCCTACGGAGCTGAACTACCGGGAGCGGGGAAACGCGAACATCCCGTTTGGGGAAGCCAATATGCGCGGCCTTCAGGTGAAGCAGCCCTTCACGGGTGATGCAGGTGAGAACGCCCTGATTTTGCACCTGCCTGCCTCGGAAACCGGCGCGCTGCTGCTGAGTTTTGCCGCGAAGGATGAAGGAGCTGCGGAGTATCTGGAAATCAGCTACTCGGTAACCAACGGCGAGCCGGTGTGGCGCACCGACGGCCTGAATCAGCACATCCTGCCTCTGGGGCAGGACTACCGTTTATACACTGTTGATTTCAGATTGATTGAGGAAGCCAATCAGAACCCCGATTTCAAGGTCAGAATCCGTTTCGGTGGCACCGATATGTCGGCGGATGAAGGCAACCGGGTTACCTTCAACAACTTTGCGCTGGAGTACCGGCTGAACGGATCGGATTTTGTGAACCTCCCCGAAGAGCTACCCCGCGCGCTACAGCTCATGCAGAATTATCCCAATCCGTTCAATAATAACACCATCTTCGAGTTTACCATACCGGATGAAGGGTTCACCGAATTATCGGTGTACACCGTCCTGGGCCAACGCGTTTCCGTTGCGGTGAGCGACGTATTACCGGCGGGCACCTACCGCATCCCCTACAACGCCTCGGGCCTGGCAAGCGGAGTGTACCTCTACCGCCTCACCCACAACGACAGATCGGTATCACGGAAGTTTTTATTGATTAAGTGATTGTTTATTTGTGGTGTATGGTCGCGGGCCTCTGGTCCCTGATTTCTGGTCGCGGGTCGAAGACCGTGGGGCTTTGAATGGAGGGAGCAACTCCCAAAATTCACCCCCCCCCGCCCCGCAATCAAAAATGCCGGCCCAAAACCCCGATACCCATCCACGCCCCGATGCGCGCAATTCCCCTCTCGAGAGGGGTGCCCCGGTGAGCGCAGCGAACGGGCGGGGTGTGACCACCCACATGCCTGGTTTGCCCCGGCTGACACGGAGCTATGCTCACGAAGTTGATTTTACTGCATCGGGGCCGGGGCGAGGCTCCGAAGGTCACACCCCGCCC
>JAFIET010000186.1 GCA_020832405.1 Balneolales bacterium | reverse complement strand
CCCCTTTGGTTGCGACCTATATTGCGACATACAGCTATCTCAAAATAAAAGATAAAACTAGCCTTTAATAAACTTCTCAGTTCGATTGTCAAAGTTAATGTAATACGCCCCTTTTCTTAAGTTGGTACAATTTACGACACTGGCAAAGCCTTTCTTGACTATATTTCCATAAGCATCATAAATTTCAAACCTTGTTTCAACTGGCTCGTTTTTAGCGAAGAATCTAATTTCCGTCTTTACCTTTATCGGTGTCATCTCAATAACGGGCAAATCAGAAACAAAATTAGCAGAGCTAGAGGCATTTTTCTTTCCAGTAAAATCAATTTGTACAACACGAACTATGTTTTCACCAGAATGCGGTATAATTTGAAACTGGTATTTACTCAATTCTGGTTTTCCAGTTCCCTGCACTTCGCCAACAGCAACCCATTTGTTCCAGCGGAATTGCTCGATAATAAAGGGAAGCTTTCCATCCTCTCCAGTAGTTTCCCATTTGATTACCCCTTGGTTGTCTACTTTTAAGCTTTGTAAAACAAAAGTACTTTTTGGCAGCAACACTTCTGGATTCAAAACTTTTGGGGCGCAGCCATCGTTGTGTTCTAAAACCACAAAAATAGGGTCGCCTATCTGAAGATTAAACAATGCGAAATTTATTTCAAATGCACTTTTATTTATAGATGTTGGCAAAACATCTCCATTTACCGTGACCTTTGTAACACAAAAACCAAACCCTTCTGTGTCCTCAGCATTCTGAACATAAAGATTTTTACCTTGATAACTTCCTTCTATTGATAAATTGCTCCAACTGAAGAAAGCAACCATTGTTGCACAAAAAAGAAAAATACAATTGAGTTTAAGTAACATTCTAATTTCTAATAAAATGAATACAAAAATAGTCACATTCCAACAAAAACAAAACTTTTTTCATCTTAAATGACAAACAAATAATTTATTCTTGTAATCCAAAGGGACGAACTATTTGCATTTGAGTGAAGATTTAGTTAAACTAAATACATTAAAAAACTAAAAGCTAATAATAGCCATAAAAAATATATGAATATCTTTTTGGACCTAGCGTATAAGATTGGAATCGAAAATATAAAGCTTGCAGGTGC
>JAFIET010000185.1 GCA_020832405.1 Balneolales bacterium | reverse complement strand
CGTTCACGAAGGCCACGTTGCTGCCGAGAACATTTCTGGTAAGAAGCATTTCTTCGAACCGAAAGTGATTCCTTCAATCGCCTACACCGACCCGGAAGTGTGCTGGGCAGGCGTGACCGAGAAAGAAGCGAAAGAGCAGGGCATCAAGTACGAAGCTGTGACTTTCCCATGGTCTGCGTCAGGCCGCGCTATCGCGTCCAACGCCACCAATGGCTTCACCAAGCTGATTTTCGATAAAGAAAACGACCGCTTGATCGGTGGTGCTGTAGTCGGCTCACACGGTGGCGAACTGATGGGCGAAATCTGCCTGGCCATCGAAATGGGCAGCGACGCAGAAGACATCGCACTGACTGTACACGCACACCCAACGCTACACGAGTCAGTTGGCCTGGCCGCTGAAATGTACGAAGGTTCAATCACCGACTTGCCAAACAAAAAGGCAAAGAAGAAATAACCTTGGCGTAACCGCTTAACGGTATTTGAAACCTTTGATGAAAACCCCGGTGGCTCACGCACCGGGGTTTTTTGTTTATGCTCCCTTTGGGCTGTTGGATGCACGTACCTTCGGTGTAGGGCAGGCTCCGCCTGCCGCACCTGGATCTAAAACCCTCGAACCATTAACACCAAACCCGAAATCACCCTTGCCCATACATAACACCTTGAGTAGTATTGTAAACAAATCGTAAGCATGGACGTATATCACACGACCTGAACCCAATCAGGCAGACAACAGGGATGCCCGCCACTAAAGCTTATCCGAACCATAAACTCACGGATCACAACCTGTGTATTTGTGGCGGTAGCGTGGGCAGCTATCAGTAAATAATTACGTAAGGGGTAACAACACACATGGCAGAGCAAGAATATGCGGGCTTTTGGATTCGGTTCAGTGCTTCGTTCATTGACCTTGTCATTAGCGTAGTGGTTTTGATGATACCGCTGTCTTATATCTATGGTGCCCAATACTGGACAGCGGAGCTTTGGGTGTATGGTGTTTGGGATCTCATACTTGGCTATATCGTGCCCTTCGTCGCCACCCTTTGGTTTTGGCATCGCTTTCTCGCAACCCCAGGCAAAATGGCTACAAACCTAATAGTCGTCGACGCGAGAACCGGCAACAAACTC
>JAFIET010000115.1 GCA_020832405.1 Balneolales bacterium | reverse complement strand
GAAACCGTATTTTTTGATGCAGGCCGCAACGAAATTGTTGAAAATCAGCTCACCGATCTCAACGATAACGGCTATACCCTCGGCACTAACGTAACCTGGACCGAGAATGCCGGTGAGCGCACGCAGCTTCAGTTTACCTATAACCCCTCGTACAGCATAGACCGGGCCGACCGCCGGGCGTTCAGCTTTAACGACCTTACTGAGGCTTACGACATCCCCGATGCAAGCCTTTCCAACGAGTTCGAAAATCAGATCTGGCGGCAGCGTGTCAGCTCCGGCCTCAATTTTCGCCGCGATACTTTTCGCGTAAACCTCACGCTTGCCTATCAGAACACCCTGCTGCGCGGCGATCAGGTTTTCCCGATTGAAGCCTCAACGCGTCAGGTGTACAACAACCTGCTGCCGAGTGCGAACGTGAACTTCAACACCGGCGAAAACCAGAACATGTTTATCCGGTATAATACCAACACCCGCACGCCTTCGGCCAATCAGCTGCAAAACGTGATCGACAACAGCAACCCGGTGCAGCTGCGCGGAGGCAACCCCGACCTGAGGCAGCAGTACACGCACTCGCTCATGACCCGCTGGCGCAAGACCAACCCGCAGAGCGGCAGCTCGCTGGTGTTTTTTGTGATGGGGAACTACACCCTTAACACCATCGGAAACGAAACTTTCGTGGCGCGGCGCGACAGCACCCTGCCGGGCGATATTTTCTTCGGAGCCGGCTCCCGCCTCACCCTGCCCGACAACGTGGGCGATTCATGGTCGGTGCGGGCCTTTGCCGCCCGTGGTCTGGTCTGGGATCTGATCAGCAGCAACGTGAATTTCAACGCCGGTGCTACCTTCAACAGCACGCCTTCGGCTATCAACGGTCAGCGTTTTACCTCTGATACCTGGAGCCTGAACTCCGGCTTTATGGTGAGCAGCAACATAAGCCCGCAGATTGATTTCCGGATTTCCTATCAGGCGAACTATAATATCGTTGATAATTCGGTGCCTACCGGCTTTGACTCCAACTACTATGTGGGCACCGCGGGCCTGCGCTTTAACGTGCAGCCGTGGCGCGGCCTGTTTCTGGAATCAGATACCCGCGTGAGGCACCTCAGCGGTCTGGATGATGACTTCAACAACGACGTCGTTTTCTGGAACCTCGGCCTTGGTTACCGCTTCCTGAACGACCGTGCTGCCGAGCTGAAGTTTACGGTGATTGATGTGCTCAACCAAAACGACAACATCAACCGGATCATCCAGGATACTTTTGTGGAAGATGTGCGCTCGAATGTGCTTTCCCGCTACGCGATGGTCACTTTCACCTACAACTTCCGTGCGATTCAGCAGGGAGGTCAGCCGCAGCGTCCCGGGTTTGGCCCCGGCATGAGAGGCGACTGGCGACAGTAGCCGGAACTGCCCGGAAACACATCACCCGAAAATAAAAAAGCCCTGATTCTGCCTCGGCAGGCGGAATCAGGGCTTTTTTTGTGTAAATGCTTCGCCTGTCAGGACGGGAAAGCCTGGCGGAGGAGCGCTTTCTGTTCTTCGGTGAGGTACTGCGGGATGTCCGCCTGGATGCGCACATAAAGCGGGCCCCTGGCATCGGGCTTGCGGAACTCGGGGAAGCCCATGGCCGGGATGCGGTACACTTTTCCGTTCGGGGTTGCTTCCTCAAGGTTCAGCCGGATCTGCTTGCCGGGCGTGTTCACGGTGATGGAGCCGCCGAGCATCATGGTAGCAACCGGCACAGGCTGATTGAGGTAGAGCTTGTCGTCGGTGAGCTCGAGCGTGGGATGCGTCTGATGGTCAACCTTCAGAATCAGGTCGCCCCGGGTAAAGCCGTCAGGCCCCGCCTGTCCCTTTCCTTTTACTTTGAGCTTGGTGCCCGGCCTGATGCCCGCCGGGATGCGCACCGTTACGGTCTCGCTGCCGATCCGCAGATCGCGGCTTGTGCCGCTGATGGCTTCTTCGAGCGTGATTTTTACGGCCGCACTGAGATCGGCACCTTTGGCAGGCCTTGTGCGCTGCTGCGACCGGGCCTGTGAGCCTGCCCCGAAAGGCGAGCCGCCCTGCGAGAAAATGGTCTCGAAAATATCGCTGAAATCAGCCCCGCCGCCCTGACTAAACGGATTGCCGCCATAAGCGCCGCTGCTGCGGGAGCCGTTACCGCCTAAACCGCCGCCGCCAAACGGATTGTCGGGATCAACACCGGCCTGCTGATACTGTTTCCACTGATCGCCGAACTTGTCGTAATATTTACGCTTTTCGGGATCTTTAAGCACTTCGTAGGCATCGCTGAGTTCAGCAAACTTTTTGGTTGCAGCCTCGGTACCCCCGTGCTTGTCGGGATGGTGCTGTGCAGCAAGCTTGCGATAGGCTTTCTTAAGCTCATCTGCTGTAGCAGATTTTGAAACGCCCAGAATAGTATAAAAATCTTTGCTGTTCATTGCGTTAGGAGTTTGTTTTTTTTGCTCACAAACTGCAAAAACCCTGCCAAGAAGTCATTTGGCTAAAACTGACAGTAGGCCGTTCCGGCCTGAATTGAGCAGCTGTTAAGCCTGCGTAATTTGCCGCACTGAACCTGATTCCTTGCTCCAATATAATAGGTCACCAATCTGATCAGTTTTCCCAAAGGGCCGGTTACTCATTTGATTTGCCGGTACTTCCGGCAAGTTCGGGTAATGTGTGGCACAATCTGTATTAGCTGAGCTGTCAGATAAAATGGTGGCGGGGGGAACAGGAAAATCTGACCATCATCACAACTTCCGGGTCTGAAAGACTCACGAATCAGCTGAATCAGCGTTCGGATGATGGCGCATTAGCTGTTGGGGCAGGCAGGTATAAACTTTGCCGGTATTCCAACTTTAATGGTTTCCCGCCTTTAATCCGTTTGTTATTTTAACAGCTCCTAATCCGGCAGTATTTTATCATTATTATGAGCACAACTGAACAAGCTAACGCACCTCAAAACAAGCAAACGGCAGACCAAGCGCGTGAAAATACGGCGGATGCGAAGCCTGCCCAAACGGATAGTCCCGATCAGCGGGAGGCCGCTTCAGAAACCGAACAGCGAACGGATCATGAAGCCGCTGCTTCGAAGCTGATACCTGATTCTGAGGGCCGGGAGCCTGATGAAGAAACCGGTGAGCTGTCCCGGAAACCCGATCTGAGTTCCCATGCTGACAGCGCGCCTTCCGCAATGCTCAGGCAATCGGGCATAGTTCTTCGGGAAGGTTCCAAAATTCCCAAAGTCGAGCACGTACTGCGCGAAATTGCGGCCCGGAATGAAAAACCAAAATGGTATGCCCTGAAAACAAAGCCGCGCGCCGAGAAGAAAACCGATGCCCGTTTGCGGCAGGCCGGCTATAACAGCTACTGCCCACTCAAAAAAGAGCTTCGTGTGTGGAGCGACCGCAAAAAGTGGATCGAGAGTCCGATGTTTAACGGCTACATTCTGGTCAATACCGTAACCTCAGACTTCAGCCGTGTACTTGCTGATGAAGGTGCTGTTCATTTTGTGAAATTCTCCGGCAGGGTTTCCGCCGTGCCCGATGAGCAGGTCGAGTTCATCCGGAAAATTGTCGAAAACAAAATGCGCTACGAAGTCACCGAGATCAAATTCGAAAAAGGCGACAAAGTTGAGATAACCGATGGGCCCTTTAAGGGGCATGAAGCCGTTTGGATGAAGCAAAAAACAAAGTTCAATGTATCTATTGAGATTAAACAGCTGAGCACTGTTTTGTCGGTAGAAATCCCTGCTGCTTTTCTTCGGAAGGTCGAGGCTGATGGTGAGGAAGCCTCCGGGGCGCCGAAAGTATCGAAAGCAAAGGCATAGCAACGCACTCTGAAGGAAATAAAAAAAGCCTCCGTCGGAGGCTTTTTTTGTGACATGCTTTTGTTGCGGCATCTGCCTATTTGTCGAGGTTGCGGCAAATGGCTTCGGTGAAGCTTTTGGTTGAGCCTTTGCCACCGAGGTCGGCTGTACGAACTTCGGTATCAGCCAGGGTTTTGAGGGTTGCGGCATGTATCCGCTCGTAGTACTCATCCATATCAAGGTGACGCAGCATCATCAGGGCGGAGAACAAAATAGCGGTCGGGTTGGCTTTATTCAGCCCTGCGATATCGGGTGCGGAGCCGTGAACGGCTTCAAACACGGCGTAATCTTCGCCAATGTTTGCACCCGGCGTAACACCAAGGCCACCAACGAGCCCGGAAGCAAGATCAGAAATGATATCACCGAACAGGTTAGTGGTTACAATAATGTCGAACTGCTGCGGACGCATTACAAGCTGCATTGCCATGTTGTCGATAATCATATCACCAAAGTCAACTTTTGGGTACTCTTTGGCAATTTCGTAACCGATTTTCAGGAAAAGGCCGGTCGATTCTTTCAGGATGTTCGCTTTGTGGCCCAGGGTTACTTTTCTCAAGCCGTACTTGGTCGCGTATTCACAGGCGGCACGGATGATGCGCTCGCTTGCTTTGCGGGTAATAAGCCCGATCAGCTCTACGTGATCGGCGTCGATTACGCGCTCATGCCCGATGTAAAGGCCCTGCGTGTTTTCGCGGAAGGTTACGATGTCAACATCAGGGTAGGCGGTCTGAACGCCGGGCAGTGATTTCACCGGGCGCACGTTGGCGTACAGATCGAGGGTCTGCCGCAGGGTAACGTTTGCTGAGCGGAAACCTTTGCCGACCGGCGTTGTGAGGGGCGCCTTGAGGGCAATTTTATGCTCTTTGATGAGGTTCAGCGTTTCTTCGGGCAGCGGGTTTCCGGTTTCCTCAAAAGCCCGGAGGCCGGCAGGTGCTTCAATCCAGTTGATGGGTACACCGGCTTCTTTAAATATTGTTTGAACGGAAGCCGTGATTTCCGGTCCGATTCCGTCTCCGGTAATTAGCACTACATTTTGACTCATAAATAATAACAGGTTAAGATTTAGGTTGATATTTTTAGCTGATGCCGGTTCAGACAATTTTTAAAATTATATGGTCAGGTTTGTGTAAATCCTGAACGGGATTTCTGAACAAGCGCCCTTAAGGGCGTTTCGGCTGGCAACAGCATTAACTTGATGTACTCTTAGCGATGAAGCCGGCCGAAGGAGAAAAATTTCATAAGCAGGCACCCTCCCTCATCCTTTAAAATAAGTTCCTGAAAAGCCCGAAGATGTGAGAACGTAAACCTGCAGGCACTTAAGGCAAAGTCGGTTACAGACGGAGCGGAATTTGCTTATCTGCCTAAAATAAGGAAAAAAGACGCCAAAATTGGAACCGCTTTCAAGCTTGTAGCTGATTTAGCAGGCCTTTCACTTATAAAAGGAATCCCTGAAGGCAAAGCTGACGGGTTCCGATCTGATCTTAAACCGGTACAGGCCGGCTAAAAGCCCGAGGCCGTATCCGCTAAGTTGCACAAATACCGACACGAACGATAGCAGGCTCACACACAGGCTCCTCGTGGTGAGCATGGCGTGGAAAAGCAGGCCGGAAACGAACACCATGAATGCAAAGAAAGCCGGCGGAAATACGATGATGAGTACGGGTAATGCCATCAGCCCGAAAACAAAAAAAGAGGGCAGCAGGTGAACCAGCTTCATCGTGCCGGGGTGTCGTTTTTCCAGCACAACCCGCGCCATACCCGAATTGAAAACCTGCCTGAAAAAAGCCCGGAAACTTGTCCGCCTGCGGTGGTAAACCGCAAGACCGGGAACGAGGGCCGATCTGCCGCCAGCGGCTATGAGGCGCATGCTCAGGTCAAGGTCTTCACCGAAGCGCAGCGCTTCAAAACCACCCGCCGCCCGGAAAGCCGCAGCTCTCACACCCATGTTGTACGAGCGCGGATAGAAGCGGTCAAGCGCCTTTTTCCCGCCCCGGATGCCGCCGGTAGTAAGGGGGGAGGTCATGGCGTAATTGATCGCTTTTTGGATGAGGGTGAAGTCATCCCGATCGGTGTCAGGCCCTCCGAAAAGCCACAGCCCTTCGTCTGCTGCGCTGAGGTAAGCCCGAAGCCTGCCCAAAAAGCCGGCAGGAAGCTCGCAGTCGCTGTCAAGAAACAGCAGCCAGCTTCCCGAGGCCTCCGCTGCGCCGGTGTTTCGTGCCGGACCCGGCCCTGCATTCTCCTGCCGGATGATTTTCAGCCACGGCTTGCTCAGGTCCCGGGTTTCGGTTTCTTCGGCGAGCGGGGGCTCGGAGCCGTCATCAACCAGAATAACCTCAAACCAGGTTTCTTCACCGGCTGTATTAGAGGAAATGCTGCCGAGCAGGCTGCGCACTTCAGCAGCCCGGTTATAAACCGGAATGATGAGGGATACCAGAATCCCGTTTTCAGGGGTCGTTACAGCATTTTTTTGCATGTCGGAAAAGATTACCGGCCTTGGGGCGGCTTTGCGGAACTTGAATTTAGGGAATAAGGCTAATACTGTTATTTTTACGCCGTTAACCGAAAGCGGCTTTTGCGGGCGCGGCATTACGAATTCGTACGTTCAAAGAACGCTCATTTATGCAGATTAATCAAAATTCAAATATCAGACCATATTCGATGAAAAATCAAAATATGTCTTCTCACCGCCGATACATTACTTTTTATGCGCTTGCGCTGCTTATGCTTTTCTTTTGGGGGGATGTGCGCCTTGCCCAAAGCCAGAGCATAGAGGTGAGTCCGCTGCTTCGTTCGAATGCCGCCCAAACGGCAAGTTTTGCCAACGAATGGAACCTGAGCCTCGAAAACGGCCGGTTCCAAAGCACATCCCCCGATTTTTCTGCCGGTGGTGTGGTCGATTTCGACGTTTCACCCGATAACCGGCATGTGGCCATTCTCCGGAACAGTTCGGCTGATGAATCGGAACTTGTGATCGAAATCATCAATCGTGAGGGTATCACCGTTGCCCGGCACGAGGGCATCACCGATGTTGACCCGGCCGACCCCTCATTAAAGCTCTACCTGCTTGCCGGAGGCACCGTTGTGCTGCGGGATAATATTGTGACCTTTTCCATTTTTACGCACAGCCGCGGTTTTGTGGATCGCGTTTCTAATTCATCCGGCAGCCCGGATGGCGAAACCATGTCGCGCCTCATCAGCAGTGCCGACGGCACGCAGGTTTTTGTGTACAACCCCCGCATTATCCGGCAGCAGGGCTTTTCCAGCCGGCTGAGCCGCCTCAATATTGAGGATGCGGCTATCGAAAATCTTTTTGTGGATGGCAGCCGGGAGATTCTTAACCTTACGGCTTCAAACGACGGCGCTTTTGTGTACGTGCTGCTTGGCGACCCGCAGAATAATGTGGAGCTGATCAAGCTCGCCGACGACGGCACTCAGCTGGCTTCAATCAGCGCTGAAAATGCCGGCTCAGGGGCTTATGTGCAGCCTGAAGAGGGAACCGTAACGTTTTTCAATCAGAGCAATGCGCAGGTGTACAGCATTGATTCGGGTGAGCGGCTTGCGAATGCCTTTTTCCGGCAGCAAAATATTGTGTTTGCCTACTATGAGCCGCAGGATAACCTCGTGCTTGCCATTACAGGGCAGCGCAGCGACCGCGACGGCCGGATACAGGCCAACGCCATCCGCGCGGTAGATCTAAACGCACGAAGCCTGATTCACAGCCGGGATTTGCAGCATACCTTCACTTTCCGCCCGGAGGATGAGCCCCGCATGCACCGCAACGGCCCGAATGTGTATCAGCTGCTCGGCGTAACCAACGCCGTAAGGATAACGGTAAACCGTTGAAAGCTGGCAGACGATGGTACGCGGATGATGGCACGCGGATTGACCGGATCGGGCCGGATTTCAGCGGATCATTCTTCCGGGATGATGGTACGCCATCGTCACCTGACTAATTTTGTTTTATAGTTTACACTTTGTACGTATTATTAATTTCTTATCCGAATATAAATCTGACATACAGTGAAAAGTAAGCTTACCCTACATCTTGATCCTGCCTTGATCC
>JAFIET010000184.1 GCA_020832405.1 Balneolales bacterium | reverse complement strand
AACAGCAGCTTGCAATACCATGCTGGTTTTTTATATGCTAAGGGGTATACCAACGAGAACCTTACTCTGTTGGCGGGTTATCATCAACGATTTGTGCCATCTGTACAGCATGAAAACACAATGTACGATGGCCTTACGCTTTGGGTAATTCATACGCTGCCCTAAATGTATAAGGGTTTTGAAAAAATTTGACCTGAACCACCTCTTCACATCGAATGTTGCAATAAACAAGTATTGATAAAATGGAGAATATAAAACTCGGACTCAAGGAAAACTGGCAGCAATTCACCATGCTGGTGATCGTAAATGCTTTTGTTGGCGGTATGGTGGGCATGGAGCGAACCATATTTCCGCAATATGCCGAACTTGAATTCGGGGTGGCTTCCAAAACTGCAATTCTTTCATTCATTACTGCATTTGGGCTCACCAAAGCCCTGGCCAATTATTACACGGGAAGGCTGGCCAACCAATTTGGACGCAGAAATTTATTAATTTTTGGCTGGGTACTCGCCCTACCCATACCATTTATCCTCATGCACGCGCCCTCCTGGAACTGGGTAATCTTTGCCAATATCCTGCTTGGGTTAAGCCAGGGGCTCACCTGGAGCAGTACTGTGGTTATGAAAATAGACCTTGTCGGAGAAAAAAACCGGGGGCTTGCCATGGGCTTAAACGAGTTTGCCGGGTATTTTGCCGTAGGCCTGGTAGCTTTCCTTACCGGCTATATTGCCAACCGATATGGCATTAGTCCGTACCCCTTTTATCTGGGTATATTTATTTCTGTATTCGGTCTGATCATTTCTGTGATTTGGATAAGAGACACCCGCGCTTTCGTCCATAAAGAAAGCGCCACAGATGATAAGGCAAAACTCAAAAACGTATTTGCAGAAACCACCTTTAAAAACAAAACCCTGAGCTCGGTAACGCAGGCAGGACTTGTCAATAACCTGAATGACGGCATGATATGGGGGCTGCTGCCCATGGTCTTGCTTTCACTGAACTACAACCAGGAAAATATTGGCATTATCACGGCCATCTATCCAACGGTCTGGGGGATAGGCCAACTATTTACCGGTAAAATGGCTGACCATTATTCCAAAAAAGGCATGTTGTTCTGGGGGATGCTCTTGCAAGGTCTGGCCA
>JAFIET010000183.1 GCA_020832405.1 Balneolales bacterium | reverse complement strand
CCCATCAGGCCTGTCAACTTCCGTTTGCAGCAAATAGAAAAGAGAAACGCTCAGTTGAATACTTGCCTAAATATGTTTCTTGACATCCGCCTCGCTCACGTCTATGAGGTTGCCAGGGAAGTAATCGTTTTGGGGCCAGTTAACGATGGTGATATCTCCCGGAAAAAGCCCTTCTTTGAAGTTATTTTTATTGATAATCCGGCGGTAATTCCAAAGATTGAGAATGCCATCAAAGGTTTTCGCCAAAGGGTGAAAGGCCAGGTCCTTGGGTTGCAAATCACGGGGTGAGGAATAATTCATTTCCAGCAATTTGCCGGCCCATGGAGGGCTCATTTCAGGGGTATAATTTATCCAGAAATCGTAATCCCTGGGTTTTGGGATGGTCCAGTTTTCGCCGGGCACATAATCCATGGCAAAACACATGGTAAATGCCTGGTGATTATCGGGGCGATGGGTATCTGAAGCATGCCACTCACCCGTCTGCGCTTTGGACTCAGAACCCGTTATATATTCCGTTCCGGTCAATGGCAGCAGATCTCCGAGTTCGGTGGCATCGACAAAATAATCAGCACGCAGCACCATTTCCTGCCCTGTAAGGGCCGATCGAACTTTAAGCAGCTCTACCTTGTCCCCTTTAGTCTCTGCTGATGTTACCTTATGGTTTTTCAGGATAAGCAACTTTCTGGCACTTTCCCACGGCGCCATCATTTGCTGTAAAACCGCCAGCGCTACTTTGGGTTCATGGCAAAGTCGGGAAACGGAGCCATCGCCCGGATTGAGAAATTCTCTGGCACGAGCTTCTTCTGTAAGCGGATAATGTTCTTTATAATATTGCCGGATGGCGGACCGGAATGCCCTGTACAATTCGCTGGAACCATGGCTTTCAATCCACCGATGTTCGTCGGGCGGCACCCCCTGCTGGGACAATTGGCCGCCAATCCAGTCAGTTTCCTCGGTTAGGATTACGGAGTGACCATTGCGCAATGCGGCCAATGCGGCTGCACATCCTCCCAGACCACCCCCTGCAATGACAATATCTGCTTTGAGCCCATTGTACAGATCATCTGCTTTTACGACAGAAGCCTGTATGCTAAGCGGAACCCAGGGTAAAGCACCGGCAGCCATGCTGCCCAGTGCTATTTTTTC
>JAFIET010000114.1 GCA_020832405.1 Balneolales bacterium | reverse complement strand
TGCCTCTGTAATTGCGGATGCGTTTCTGCTTTTCGCGCTGAACAAGCACACGCAGTGCTTCGTGCACGATTTCCTTCTTGGTGGATAAACCGCTGTACTTCACCGCTTCATCCATGAGTTTGTTGTCGATATCTATATTGGTACGCATGGCAGGGTATAATTTTTAGATCTATGTGTATAGAATAGGGTATTTATACACATGATAACCATTTTAATCCGGGATGTCAATATTGTGGGGGCGTCCTAGTGGGGGCGTCCCGTGGGGGCGTCCCTCGTGGGCGGGAACATGGATTTATTTGTGTAGGGCGATTTATGGAAGTTTCGGGGTATGTGATCATTTATTGGCCCATTCGGTTAAATCCTTAACAAAGTCCTTCCCCTTTTTCTTCTTCAGTATTTTTCCAAACTTCTCGAATATAGCCTTTGCACCTTCGATTTTCTCAGCATCTGATTCAAGAGCTTTCCAACTATCATAAATAATGCCACCCAAATTTTCTTTGATGCCATTATCGAGATTGTCCCGGAAAGTTTGGAGCGGTGACTTCACATTTTTTGCAAGCTCAGCGGCTTTCTCTTTCAATTTTTGAATTTTCCTGAGCTCGGCTTCATTAGCTTCTTTCAGTTTCTGACGCTTAATCTCCTCCAGGTCAGCAGGATCAAAATACCCGTACCCGCTGCTGGTCTTGGAACCAATACCGAGTTCGGAAAGGCCGTTGACCAGCCACGTTGCTGCTTTATTGAGGCTATCTTCAAACCTTGAGGCTAAAAAGAAGGCAAAAGTCGCACCTTCTCTGATCGTCAGGAATTTAATCGGAACCGGGCTGTACCAGTCACCGGGTGGATTTTGAGGATCGCTATAGTAAGGCGAGTAATGCGGATTCATGATGTCAACATCAAATGCCAACTTTGTATCTCCGGTTGGAATAGCATCAAAAAACAATACATCGCCGAGCTTATTCTCAGATTCTGTTTCAGATTTACTTACAGAACCAAAGATTTCCCGTGACTCTGACCGGATTTGACGAGTTAATTCATCACCATCAAGCTCTTTGCCACCGAAGTTATTCTCAGCAATTTCCAGCCATGAGCGGCATAAGCCTTTGAGACTTGAGCCGGGTATATAAGGGTACCCGTAAAGCGGGTGGAAAGTGAAGCCTACTTCAAGTGCATTCTTATCACCAAGCCCGACTATAAGTCTTGAAACTGAAGTAAGTTTGATGATACGTGTCTTAAAACCTGCTTTTTCCAGACGATTTATAGAAGCTTCTGCCCTGTTCGCAAATGCAGCGGTTTCAATGTTAATCTTCTGAATTTTAGCGTAAAGCTCTTCTTTTGTCTTTTTTGTATCAAAGGAGTCAAAATTATACCCTTCGCCCTCCAAATAGCGGTTAAAAAGCAAAAAGGCATTGTCACTGCTCTTCCCGTTCTTTTGAAAAGCTTTATGGGTGTCATCTGGTAACGGAAGGTAAGCCATAGTTTATCCCTTCTTTTTAGCTTTGGAAAAACGCTTAAGCCAGAATAAATAGGCAAGTGCCTCATTGGTCAGTACGCGATATTCCGAAGAGTTTATTTCTGTGATGTGCTTCATTAAGTGGTTACCAGCCTTGTGCGGATCAGGTTCATTTGACTGCTTAGGTTTAAGCAGCCATTGTGCAAGGAAGTCAACCATATCTTTATTTTTGCCGCCTTTTGCGAGCCAAAAAGCCACAGCCTGCCCAAAACCAACTTTCTGCACTAAGGATGAAGCGCCATCTGTAATTGTAGAGAAATCGTCGATTTTAGAATCAGAAACTTTTTCCACCTGCTCCCAAGCCGCTTTCGCACGCCATTGTTCCGTTGTTTTTCTCATGGTACGTTAGCTCCTTATCCTTTATAAAAATTAAGGTTAAAGATTCCCTTTCCGATGGATTCATTCCCGCCCATTTGCACACTGTTGGTGTGAAGTTTATTTAAAACTTTGAACACTTGATCTTCGGACAATTTAATATCCTTCTTCATGCTCCGCTGTGCTGCGCAAACCGTGTACATGAGCGTATCAGATGGAAGATTTTCCTGATAAAAAAGAGCCCCATCAGATACCGTCTTTGTATCAGAATCAATCCGAATGCGTGCCTGCACCTCGGTTGAGGATTTCACAAAGTCGCGAAATTCATCATCGGCCATTATGATCAGATTGGTATCGAGTTTGTTCCGCCAATAATTGTATTCATCTCCTGCGGGGAAGCACTTTTTGAAGAAAGTACTTAGCGGTGAGAGTTCAACAGCTGTAGCTGTGTAGGTAAACTCTTCGAGTACCAGCTCACCGTCAATGAGGTTTACCGATTTGAGAGGTGCCAATACCTGCTCTCCGCTTAATGGCGGCACCTGCAAATCCCCGACAGTCTGCCCGCTGAGCTTCATATCCCTTGCAAACCTTTCGATAGCAAAGGGGCAGGTAATCCATGCGAACACACCCTTAAGCGAGCGGACAGGGAACAGCAAAATTCTTGCATCGGTAAATACAGCCGCCCCGGCATGTTCTGAGCCGTCTTTTTCAGGGCCAAAGAGCACTTCAACAGTAGTCTTATCTTCGCCCGATTTCTCAAACCAATCCCGAATCGCGCCTTTTACCCCGCTTGAGGGGATGAACGGGAAATCGGTGTATTTCTCCCTTGCGATGGCAAGGTCAATTGCTCCGACGGACTCGCCGCCGCCTACGTGTACGCTTGTTTCGGCGTACATAAACATGATGTCTGCTTGTTTATACATAACTTAGGCTACTCCTGTGTGTATGATTCCTAATCCTTGTTTTTGATACTCTTTGTTACTGCAAATACTTGTTCCGTGCAGGGCATCCACCAAAGCGGCCTCCTGCCCTTTTTCACATTCAATCCAATAAACGGCACCAGCTGGCACGGCACGCCTTGTTGGCTTCGGGCAGTTTTTAGCCACATCCCAGCCGCCAATGTGCTGATACCGGCCGGTGTTGGCAGCTGTAAGCCTGACCCTGAAGCCACTCAGGCTGCCCTCGCCGCTTTCCGCATCAAAGCCGTCCGGCAGCCAGCCCTGCCCGAATACTGCCGGGGTGAGCAGCACAAGCTTCAGCATGCCAGTGTTTTTTACGGCTGATTTAAGATCAGCCATAAAGGCGGTTTCATCCGTAGTCTCTGTGGCCGTGAGTGCAGAGAGCTTGCCATCACCTCCCAGCCGCAGCAGTGCGCCGTCTAAAGTGTCAGCAATATCCTGTTTGATGCTCAGCCTGAAACCCACGTTGGTTTTAGGATTAAGCCGGATAAACGGGGTGGTGAACAGCTTGCCTTCTTCCACGGTACCGCTTGCAGCGTCAATTACGATACCCATGCGGGGCTCTTTTTTAAAGAACTTGTCAGGGGCGTATTCGCTTCGCTTGGTTTCGCTTTTTACGAGTTCCGCCAAATGGCTGTCATGCCCGGTTTTGCCGAGCAGATACTGCTGCCAAAGCGTTTCAGTGAGGTAGATCGGCTGATATTCAAAGAAGCTGCCTTCCTGATAGCGTACCCAGCTATGCTTTTGTACTGCTTTTGGGAGATTGGTTCTGATGCCCAAGCCGGCAAAGTCAACAGCCTTGGACTGCTGTGCCGATTCCTTTCCTTTTTCTGCTTTCTTGCTTGCAAGCACATCGCCGGGTAAGGGGTATAGTGCCTCTGCTTTGCCGTTTACACGCCGGGCCAGGCCAAAACCCGTAATCTGCAGGCTGCCGGAGCTAACCTCACTTACAGTACCGCCTTTCCATTTTATGGTACCTGCAAGTTCGCGGGTGCGCTCGGAAACGGCACCAAAGCCATCGGCCTTAAAATCTGCCTCAGGATCGGCAGCGAGGATGGCTGATCGGAGCGCGCCGTAAACCGTTACCGGATTGGGCGGAAAAATGCTTGATGCCGAATACTCGGAACCCGGTGCAATGGCACGACCATCCTTGAAAAACACCACATCGGCTACATCAATAAAATAGGTACTCATCGTCCGCCTCCTTTGCCTATGTAGTAGGCCATATCCATCAGCTTAATCACATTCCGCAGGGCAGGCCAGTCAGCCGGTTTGCCCTGAGCGGGCTGCGTTTTTTTATTTTGTTCTTCTTTAAGCATAATTGCATCTGCATTTTGGATTAAGAAAGAAATGGTTTCGCTGAAAAAGATCTGCTTCTCAAGCTTTACACGCTCTTCAAAAGCCTTTTCCGTTTCCCCTTCTTCCCTATCCATTTTTTTAAACCTTTCATTGTGCTGATTGAAGAGCCTGCGGGCTTCATTTTCAACCGCCTTTTGATCGAGAGCTACAAGCACGTCTAAGTGTTCTTCCAGATCTACAATGAACTTGGGGCTTAGCCAGTTTTTGTGAATGGCCTCATGGAACTTACTCAGGGCCCGGGTAATGAGCGTGCGCTTTTCAGCATCCCCACCCTGCTTCACAAACCATTTGGCACCGGTCACGAAGGTTTCGCCGCTTCGCTTCACAATGTTTACCGCAAAGGCATCCCGGCCCAGGGTGTTTTTGGCGTACTTCTCTGCTTTTCGGGCATCGGCCATAGCCTGCTTGAGCGGATACATGTAGTGCGCAATGGCAATGCCGCAGCTTGCCGAAGACTTTGGTCCGAGGGTTGTAGAAACCACGCCCCCCCTGCCCCACTGATGTACGATGAATCCGTTTGATGCCTGCTCGTGGTCAAGGGTTACTTCGAGTTTATGGAGCGTTTTCTCCTGATCACTTTTGAGGTGCCCCGAAAAGGCTGCCCTCAGCGTTTCCGCACATTCAAGCGCCTCACCGATACTCACCATCGCCACCACATCATCCCCACCGGCATAAATTAGCTTGCCGAGGAAGCGCTCTTCCACAATACGCCGTACCAGGTCAAGCGAGTAGTTATTGAGTGCCCGGCTGATCGCCATGTGCTGCGTTGGCGCCTGCGGGCGCTTTTTAGATTGAGGTTTACCGTCTTTACACAAAACCGTATCCCCATCCATATCAAATACCTTTGACCAGCCTTGGTAAAGTTTGCCGGATCGTTCCTTCGGGTCTTCAATACCGTTTACCAGGCTTTCAACAGCTTTGGGGTGCAGTACCTCTGAAAACATCGGCGCATTATCACCGGAAAGCCACTGACCCATATTATCGCCGTCGAGATAGAGGATAGCGTAATATTTGGAGGGAGCCGGGAGGCCTGACATACTTATGAGCTTTTGCAGGCTTGCTTTTGTTTCCGCGGCCATCTCATCAACATCGCGCTGAAAACCCTTCGCGTCATTTTTGTAGCGAATGGCATCTTTGACGTCATCTTTGAATGAGCCGTCGTAGTAATCATTCTGAAGCAGCTCACCGGGTATGGTGCAAAGATTGATCACATTGAGCTTGCACGCAAGATTTGCCTCTCTTGCAGAATGCCTGATTTTGGGCAGCCAGTACTCATTTTCAAGCGCAAGCACTTTCATAAACCGGCCGGCCGTATCAATAAAGATGGATAAGGCCTCCGTTAATGCTTCAGAACCGGAGGCATTGAGTGCTTCTGCAAGTTTTAGTTTGAAGTCCGCAACGGCGAGTGAGTGCGTAGAAATAAATGTATTGGCCGGGAAGTCCTTACCGATCTTTCTTTTTAAGAATCTTGGAAACAATCGCTTGGTCAGCGCCAGCACAGAAATACGCTCGTTTTTCCCGAGGATGTTTAGCCCTTCATCCTGTGCATTTTTATACATCTCAGACCAAAACTTGTCGTACTCCCCCGGCAGCACTTCTTCCCCAACCGGGCCTAACGCCGGCCTGCCGGGGATGAGGGAGCAGCGGTAACCGGATTCCTCAGTTTGCCGGAAATCCCGCAGGCTTTTTCTGGCACCTACCGCTTTTTCGGTGATTTCATAGAAGCGGCCGTAGAAGGTGCCGATGTTGGGGGCAAAACCACCCGTTTCATAAGCTTTGAAAATATCGTTACGGTACTTCCACTTCTCGCCCCGTCCTTCGGCTTCGGTAGCAAAAAGGGCATCGTAGGTTTCCGCGTAAAGCGCGTCAATGTTTTGAGTTCCCTTTTTCCAGTCCGGCAGGTCGGTACAGGCCCAGTAGCATTCGGTGAAATTGGCCAGCTGATCCGCCCATCCTTTTTCATCAGGATGAGCTTCCGGGAATACGGGCTTCAGGAAGTCAAACGCAAATTTGCCTGCATCCTGCAAAGCATCTTCAACAGCCCTTTCTGCCCGTGCTGCGAGTTCCTCAGCTTTTTCAGCGGGCACAACAGCAAAGAAGCGGTTTGGGAGCGTTGGTGCACTGAGCTTATCCTCATACGAATCCGGATCTGCTTTTCTCACCGCATCAAGGGTGAGGCCTTTTTCATGTTCGAGCCAATGGTCAACCAGTGGCTGACCCATTAAGTCGGGGAAGAGGATGCAGTCCGGCCCGAGCTCATCGCAGAATACCTTCATGGCCTGCCAGCTCAGCCACGACAGCATGTAGCTGCCGCTCCAGAGGTCGGATGTTTTTCGGGCAGCAGCTATGAACTCCTGAACCGGGCCAATGGTAAACAGCAGCAGCGAAGCAGAGACCTTATCTTTGCGCACCCCCGCACCGGCAAAGGCCGATACAACCCGGGCGTGGTCATGCACAGAGTGATCGGGAATGCGGGTATCAGCCGGCAGGTAGCGCCAGAGCTTGCCCAGGGTGTCGTTTCCTTCTTCGCCGTAGCTTATCATTTCCGGCAGACAGCGCCACAGGTACAGGAACATCTTCTCGTAATCGCCACCCGAAAGGGCAGCAATTTTGCCCATAGCCGCATCAACGTGCTGCTGTACCTGGTTTGCATCGATATCGTGAAAGCCGCCAAGATTAAACCTTCTGCCGGAGTTCGGATGCACAATTATTGAGTGTTCAGGCTTTCTGAAATTTACCTGAAACGCGTGGGTTTCCCGCATCGGAAAGGATGCCCGGTCGGCAGCTGAGGCCACATGATCGGCAAAGGCCCACTCTTCCTTATCAAATTCTTCATCTTTCCCAATCAGGGTATGCAGATAGTGCAGGGACCGTTTCTCATGCCCTTCAAGACCCAGTATGAGCGGCTTCTCCGGCGGGTCATGCAGGAAGGCTTTAATTTTTTGTTTGAAGAATGTCTGTTTCATCTATATCAACTCCCTGAAGTTTGAAAAAAATGGCTGATCCGGATTGAGCAAAGTGAGGTCAATTTCTTTTGAGTTTCTGTCATCTGAATTTCGGTTCACAAAAAAGGTATTGGCAATTTTATGACCATCAGGAAAAATCTTTCCACTTAAGTAAGTCACTACCCACCTAAACCTTTCGCCTTCCTTCATAACACTCATATATATGGGGGATGAGCGCCTTTCCCGTGACTTGAATTGTCCATTTTCCTTATAAGATGCTACGTACGGGTTATTTCTGTTGTGCATTACAGGCGCGCCTAAAACGGGTGTCAGGTATGCCTTAGACCTGTTTATGAATCTGAATGCTTCATATTGATTTCCCAAATCATTTACCGCATCGTACCAGCTTCCAAAACTTTCATTGCTTTGATAGACAGTTGCTCCCATCAAATTGGAGACTTCAAGATTTTGCCCGTCCTTTTGTTTCAATGCAGAAAGATGGGTGGTGAACCAGCTTTTTAAATCGGAAAGAGAAAAGCTAAGACCATGAATATTGCGTATTTCAAAAGCACCGGCAGTCCGTCGGCTTCTTGAACCCAGCCCACCAAGTATGCTGCCCAGATAAAATACTTTTGCTGCCAATTCAATATCATCTTTCGATAATGAGGTCATTACGATGCTAAAACTGCTGGCAGGCTTAATAAACTCAAACTTCTTGTTTCTGTTTGGCGCTTTTGAATAGTATAAAAATCCGATTCCTTTGTTCCGGCCTGATTGCCTTTTCCGTTGCACTTCAAAGCCTGGTCTATCCAGATTATTATCAAGCCATAAATCATCGGCCATTTGAATTTCCTGCGAAACTAACCGGATTGTAACACTGCTTTGACCCTGCTTATCAACCGTTCCTCCAAATAAGGCTGCTTCTCTTGCTTGCAAATCCTTATAGCTTGCCCGCGAGCTGTCACTAAAGGCAGCCCTCCACCAAAACCTCAGAAATCCTCTTATACTTGGCACTCTAAGTTCTGCCTGCTGATCCGCGCCCCCCAAAAACATGGGGGTTAGTACCTCGCAATCGAATGTTATTTTGTGAAGCCTGCTCATACGTTACCTGATCTAAGTTTAATGTTGAGTTTCCTGTTTGGCAGCATTTCGCCCAACCCCCTTCCCATCCAACCGCCCCGTGTGCCCCAAGCTTCCGAAGCCTACGCCGGTCATTTCGCCGGCGCCT
>JAFIET010000113.1 GCA_020832405.1 Balneolales bacterium | reverse complement strand
ACGTAGCCGAGTTTGTGCGGATCGATGGTAACGGAGTTGGCCTCGCGGATGGCGCCCAGCGCACGGCGCATGTTTTCGGAAACAACTTCGGCGCTCATATCGAGCGAGCACAGGAAGCCGCCGTAGGCTGCATCCACATGGTGCCAGATATGCCAGCCGCGCAGCTCGCGGTATTCGTCGAGCACGGCCTGCACCTCGTGTATGGGGTCCATCTCGCCAAGCTCGGTGGTACCGGCTACGGAAACAACCATGAGGGGCGGACGCTGCCGCTGACGGCAGTTTTCCAGGGTTTTGCGCAGGGCAGCGACGCACATGCGCCCGTGTTCGTCGGTTTCAACGCCCACGAAGGCTTCCTCGCCAAGGCCCATGATATCTACGGCCTTATTCCAGGAGTAGTGCTTGTTTTCGGGCACGAGCACAACGGGCCCGGCATAGTCCATGTCATAGACTTCATCCAGGTTGCGGATTACATGCACCGGGTTGCCCTTCAGGATGTGGTAGGGGCGCAGGTCATCGTCATTCAGCTCATATTCGAAGCGGATGCGGTCGTAGTTGTTCCAGCCCATCAGGCATGAATCGAACATATTGAAGGTTTTATCGCCGTATTTCCGGCTGATGGCACCGGCTGCCAGCCACTTGGCAAAGCGGTCGCGGGCACGAAGCGCTCCCTCGAGATTCGCGACCGTGCCGCCTGAGGTGAAATGTCCGGTTCCGGCTTCGGTGCTGTAGCCCACCATAGCGAGCAGCTCGCGCACAGCTTCGTCTTCAATCAGAATCCCCACCCGCGACGACTCTCCTGATATGTTATTGGGGTTGTAGAGCAGGGTTACAATATGCCCGATCAGGGCCGGCATGGAGACTTCCGTGATCATGTGCCCGATGTAGCGGGGCGAGAAGCTCGGCACCTCGTTTTGCAGGCGCCGCATCAAAATGCCGACCTGCTTGCGGATGGTTTCGCGGCGCTCCAGAAATTCGGGGGTCGCCATGTCGCTTTCGGAAATCGCGGGGCCGTCGCTGCTGTACAGCGCCTTGCGCCAGTCGAACCAGGCGTCGAAAAGCTCGTCGAGAATTTCCCGCACCCAGGTACTGTTTTCGGCCTGAGGGCCTAAAAAGAAGCTTTTCAGAGCAATGTCGCCGGGTTCGCAGAGGAGGTCATGGGTGATGTGCTCAGAGGCCGGTCCGGCATCTGTGGTATTGAATGAAGTTGGGTTCATGCTAAAAGTCGAATATTCAGAAAAGGATGATGAAAGTAACAAAAAAGACGCCCGGCAGGCTGCACGGCCAAAGGGTCCGCTTCAGTATTTTCTGAAGGGACAGGGACTGACTGAATCAGATTGGATTGAACTGGATTGGTTTGGCTGATTGAACTTTCCCTGATGAGCGGCTCAGGCAGGCTGTGCGGGGCGGTCTTTTGTTTAAACAAATAATTTTCATTTAAAATACGACAATAATATTCGATTTAAAAGCATCGTGATTCCGGAAAGGCTTCAGCCCCTTCGTGAGCTTCGTGTTTAAACCCCGGTTCCGGATTTATACCACGAAGCTCGCGAAGGATATCACGAAGGGCACGAAGGTTGGGGGAAGGCTTTATTACATGAACTAAGCCTTTGCTCCTCTGCTTCTTTATGCGAAACTGAATCCGCGGAAATCCGGCCCGATCAGCCCAATCCGCGTGCCATTACCCAATCGGCCTAAAACTGAAACTGCATCAGGCCGGACATGCCCGAGAAATTACTGCCGAAGTCGTTTATCTCAGCTGAGGCGTTGATCTGAAAGCTGAAGGCGCGTGTCGCCTGATAATTCCATCCCAGAATGAGCAGCTCGGAGCTGCGGTCGCGCAGGTCGTATTCGAGGTGATCCCAGCGGGCGAGCAGCTGTGTTTTTTCCGTTACCTGCACCCCTGCCGTAATGAAAAAGCTGGTGATGGTTTCTTCAGCCCCGTTAAACTCAGCGGCATCAAAGCGGGTTTGGAGTACTTCAAAGGAGCTGAAGAACATACCGCGGTCGTACTGCACGAAACCGCCGTAGAGGTAGCGGTCGCCTTCGGAGGTGAGTCCGCTGCGGCCCACGCGTGCGTTTTCGGTCTGATTGATGAAGCCGCTCACGCCCACATTAAGCCGGCCGTCTTCAACCGGGAAGTGATAAGCAAGCCGCCCGGTGTACATAAAACGGTTGTCGTTTTGCCGGCTGAGGCCCGTGCCGTTGTAAATACCGAAACGGTAGTTCCAGTTGCCGGGGCTGCCGAGGGCCGTGATCCCGATTTCGCGGGAGTTCATCATGGTGCCCACAAGCCGGGCCCGGTTGATAAAATCGGTTGCGCCCGGGCTCGGGTCGAGGTCGATACTCACAAACGGCTTGAACGCGCCCACCATCACATGAAAATCCGGGCTGAAGCGGTAGCCAACCTGCGCATCGAGTATGGTCGGGGAGTTGCGGAACTCGAGCTGAAAGCGGTACAGGAACTGCTCGTCGAGCTGTCCGCGCACATCAAGCCGCTGAGCCCCGAGGTCAAAGCCGCGGCCGCCGTTGTAGTCATCATCCTGAAAAGAAAAATTCAGCTCGCTTTGCACCAGAAAGCCAACGTTGATGTAGCCGCGCTTGAGCAGCTGCTGCATCTCTTCATAGCGGGGCTCATTTTGGGAATAGGCCTGGAAAGGAAGCATCAGTAAAAAAAAGAAAACAAAACCAATCTGTAGCAGAAATCTCATGATGGGTAATCCTCGGTCGGGTAAATACTAATTTAAGGCTCAGGAATCTGGATGAGGCCTAACTTAAGGAATCAGCCTCAATCTTTCAGTAACTTTCATTACATGCCTGCGATGGGGGTTTAACCTATGCAGCCGAACGATTTATTTTCCGCAGGTGGTTTTGGGTGGCTGCTTCATCCGTCAATTGGTCCTATTGTACTGCTGCAAAGACAGCACTTTGCCAAAAGCTATCATCTTTTCCTTATTTATCATGCATTTTCAGACCTTCACCCTCCGGCACTGCGCATCCTCCTGTATTTTTCTTTTTTCAGCGCTGCTGCTGTTCGCGTTTCTTCCGGAGCAGCTTTCTGCGCAGGCAACCGGCACGCTGAACGGCCGTGTGACCGATGCCCGCACCGGCGAGGCGCTTATCGGGGCAAATGTGGGCATCGAAGGAACGAGCATGGGCGCAAGCACCAACCTCGAGGGCTTTTTCGAAATCCGGAACATTCCGGTTGGGAACTACAATATTATCGCCACTTTTGTGGGCTATGAGCGGGAGCGGCGCATCAACATCCCGGTGCGCTCAACCGGCAACCGCGACATCAACTTCGAGCTGCAGCCCTCCGCCGATGCGCTGGATGAGCTGGTCTTCACCGTTTCGGAACCCTTCCGGGCACCGGTCGAAAATCCGGCTTCCTTCAACCGCCTCTCCCCGGAGGAAATCGCGACCTATCCGGCGGGCAACAGCGATATTGCCAAGGTTGTGCAGTCGCTGCCTGGCGTTTCCGGCTCTGTTACCGGTTTCCGGAATGATGTGATCATCCGCGGCGGGGCGCCCAACGAGAACGTCTATTTTATTGACGGCATCGAAATCCCGACCATCAACCATTTTTCCACACAGGGCAGCGCCGGCGGACCGGTCGGGCTGCTGAATGTGGCCTTTTTTGAGGGCGTTGAGCTGAGCACGAGTGCTTTCGGCGCCCGCTACAGCAATGCCCTCTCGGGCGTGCTGCAATTCAATCAGCGCACCGGCAACGACCGGGAATTCCGTACCAACTTCAGGGTTGGGGCAAGCGAAGCCGGCATAACCGCTGAGGGGCCGCTGTTCCGGGGCGGCGAGCCGACCTCGAACACCACCTTTATCGTGTCGGCCCGGCGGTCGTACCTGCAGCTGCTGTTTCAGCTCATCGACCTGCCCTTCCTGCCCGACTACTGGGACTATCAGTACAAGGTGAACCACCGCATCGATTCCTTCAACGATGTGTACCTCACGGGCGTAGGCTCCATAAACGATTTCCGCATCAACGTACCCGGCGACCTCACTCCAGACCGGCAGGCCATTCTGGAGCAGGTACCGGTAATTCGTCAGCGTACGAACACCACCGGCATAGCGTGGCGCAGCCGCCTGCAAAGCGGCAGCGGATTCTGGCTGAGCAGCCTGAGCAGCAGCTGGTTCTACAACGACTTCCGCCGTTTTCGCGACAATGAGAATCAGGAAGGCCTTTTTGCGCAAAACACGGCAACGGAATGGCGGCACACAGCGCGCACCGAGCTGCGGTATTTCACCGAAAAAAGCACCTGGAACACCGGCCTCAGCTTTCGGGTGAATCAGTTTCAGAACGACTTCTTCGATGACAACACCGGTATTTCGTTCAACGACGGCATCGACTTCGTAAGCTACGGCGGCTTTTTCCAGTGGTCGCGCCCCGTGCTCGACAGCCGTCTCGACCTCACGGCGGGCTTCCGCTTCGACGGCAACACCTTCACCGATACCGGCAACGAGATTTACCGCACCTTCTCCCCGCGTGCGGCGGCAAGCCTTCGCCTCGACGAAAACGGACAGTGGCGCATGACGGCCTCTGCGGGGCGCTACTTCAAAAAGCCGCCTATGAACCTGCTCGGCTTCCGCGAAGGCGGCGACTTCGTGAACCGCTCGGCCCGCTACATCCGCAGCGATCACCTCACCTACGGCTTTGAGTTCTTCCCCCGAAGCAGCACGCGTTTTGGCATAGAAGGATTTTTGAAGCTGTATGATGATTACCCCGTGTCGGTGGCTGAGGGCGTGAGTCTGGCCAATCTGGGTGGAGGCTTTGAGGTGCTCGGCAACGAGGCAATTGCCTCTGTCGGCAAGGGCCGTACCTACGGGGTGGAATTCGTGTATCAGCAGAAATTCGAGACCAATTACTACGCCATTCTGGCCTACACCCTGTTCTGGAGCGAATTCACGGGCATCGACCGGGAGGTTTACCGGCCCTCAAGCTGGGACAGCCGCCACCTGCTGAGCTTCACCGGCGGCTACCGGCTGGGCAGCAACTGGGAGTTCAGCCTGCGCAGCCGCATCATCGGCCGCACGCCCTTCGCCCCGATTGATGAAGCCCGCTCCATTGCCCGCTACCCGGCCTTTGCCTTCGACTTCGACCGCCTCGGCGACGAGCGCCTGAGCCCCTTCAGCGTAACCGATATCCGGATCGACCGCAAGTGGAACTTCAGTACCTTTTCGATGGATGTGTTCCTCGAAATTCAGAATCTCTTTGCCCAAAACACCCCGAGCGAGCCCAGCTACCTGCTGCAGTTCGAAAACGACGAGCCCTTCCTCAAGCGGGTAGATCAGCTCAGCGATTCCTCCATCCTGCCGACCATCGGCATCATCATTGATTTTTAAAAAAAAGTGAGGCTCCTTAACGCCTGCTTAAATTCTAAAAGAAGCCGTCCGCAATTGCGGGCGGCTTTTTCTGTGAAGGTTTCGGGGGAAGGGCTTCCGGGCCGGATACTGCACCGTGGTTTATCCGGTAAGCTGTCCGCGATTTACCAGCGCAAGCGTATAGGCGACGAAGCTGTCAGCTTATTGATGCGGTATCAGTCCTTTTTGGTAGCGCTTTTCTGGAGAAATAGCGTGCATTTCCGGCAATTATTAGCTAACATTCATATTAGAATACGTTGGTAAAATAATATGTATAGCCGCTTCGGGCGGCTGAAAATGCAGCCCGTGCTCATCATCACAAAAGCTGCACAGCAAAAGCGTTCCGGGTTTCAGCGGAAAACGGGAACGGGCCCTGAAACCCCATTCCGAAACACCAAACCCATCCTTCAATGAAAAAGCTGAAGCTCTTCTTTATGCTGCCTGTACTTTTTTTATGTACCGCAGCCACCGCTGAGGCGCAGTCGTTTGCCGTAAAGGCAAATGCCGGCACAACCGGTCTGGGTCTGGAGGCCGCCTACAGGCTTTCTGAACCGGTAAACCTGCGCATTGGGGCGAACTTCCTGAGTGCGTCTTACCTGTACGAAACCGATGCCGACGACGAATATGATCTCGATGCATCCCTGAAACTCGGGCTTATTACAGCCCTGGCCGACTGGCACCCCTTCCGGAACAGCTTCCGGCTTACGGCGGGCCTGGTGTACAACAGCAACACCATCAGCGGAGATCTGCTCCCCAAAAAAAGCTACACCATCGGTGGTGATGTGTACACGCCGGAAGATCTGGGAAGCCTTTCCTCAGAATTCACCTTTAACCCAATTGCGCCCTATCTCGCTCTGGGTTTCGGAAATGCCTTTTCCGGCTCGCGCTTTGGGGTGAACATGGATTTGGGCCTCATTTTCCAGGGTCCGCCGAAGGTTTCACTTGAAGCTGAGGGGCTGCTGTCGCCCTCAGCCGCACAGGCTCCCATCCTCGAAGACAACGTAAGCTGGGCGACCCTTTATCCCGTGCTCACGCTGTCTTTCACTTACCGGATTAATTAGGCTGATTCCGGAAAATCTGACTGCTGTAACCACTCTTTTAAAAATTTGGAGCTCTTATGAAAACCAGGATTTTACTATCCGTAAAAACAGCCCTCATTTGCGGTATGGCGGTATTCATGCTGTACCTATCAGGCTGTGATATTACGAACCCGCTTGATGGCATCCGGGTGATTCTGAACACCAAAGAACGTACCTCAACGGTATCGGTCATCTTCCGGGATTCCCAAACGCGTGAACCTGTGGGCTTTAACGAAGTCAATCAGGTTCAAATCACGCTCGACGGCCGCGACCGGAACCTGCTCATTGATCTGCTTAACCGTGATATTTCGGGTCTAAAACCTGAGCAGGGCTTTGTTTCTTTCGCCATCCGCGACGATGTGATTCCCTCACAAAGCAACCCTGTGCAGTTTGTGATCGTTGCCCGCGCTGAAGGGTACATCACCACTACCCAACCGGTGCTGATTAATCAGCGTGGCTCAAACAACGTCGAAATCATTATGGTAAGGCGGGAAAACCTGCCGCAGGGCGTTAGCGGAGGCACGGCTTCCAACATTGGCACCGCCATACCGGCAACCGGAACGACCACAGAAATCCTGATAGACAGCGGCACGCTTGGGCGGGACATTCCTGCAACAGTGCGCATTCCTGAAGGGACCCTTCTGTTTGGTGCCGGCGGAGAAGCTTTGGGAGGTACGCTTGCATCCGATATCTTTCATTTTAACAGTACGGATGAGCAGTCGCTGCAGAGTTTTCCGGGAGGTTTTTCCGCGCGTATCTCCAATTTCGGGGACCTTGCCGCCGCATCAAGGCAGCCGGCAGCGCTTCTGAACACACAGGATGAAAGCGTGTATTTTACAACAGGCGGGTTCCTCTCCCTTGATATCACCGCTGACGGCGTGCCTGTACGCGCTTTCAGTCAGCCTGTAGATATTTCCATGGAGCTTGATGAAAACGTTTTCAATGAGTCTGGCAGCCCGGTCGAAGCCGGCAGCGAAGTACCCATCTGGAGCTACGACACCGATACGGGTAAATGGACCTTTGAATCGTACGTACAGATTGATGCTGCCAAAAACGGCGGCTTAAGACTCACTTTTCAGGTTCAGCACCTGTCGTGGTGGAACATCGACTGGTACGGTCCGAACTGTGTGTATGGAACGCAGGTTAACCTGCTGAACTCCAATCAGCAGCTGCGCGGCAAGCTGTACCGTACCGACGTTACACCTAACGCCTTCCTCGGCTGGGCACCGAGCCGTACCCTTCCGGGACAACCCAGCTACATACAGTTCCTCTACGCTCCGGTCGGTATTCCCGGGCGCCTGGAGCTGTACAACATGGCTGATCAAATGCTGGCTGAAGTCGAATTGCCTGATCTTTGCTCTTCAAGCCCGGTAGATGTAACGCTGAACAACACCACAGAACTCACCATCAACTTCAAAGGCCGGGGCCTTTGCACCGATAACGATGACATCGAAGTGCGATCCAACCTGCCGGTGGTGTACCGGCCGGCCTCAGGCGGAACCTGGCTGCAGGCAGGCAATCTGGTGGATGGGGAAATCAGCATCTCATTCCCGGCACCCGGCATATACATTTTTGGAGCCTGGTACGAAGGAGAGTGGTATGAATACGAACTAAATCTCACCAATTACAAAGATGGCGACTTGTTCGAGCAGGATATAGAACTTCCCCAAAGTGTTTGTGATGATTTGTGAGCAGGCTCAGCTTGGAGTCTTATCAATCCTATTCAGTAAACCACGCGGGGAGGTTAACCGGATCCCCTCACGAATTTGCGAAGAGCTTTATTTAATCTCAAAAAAGGAAAACGTATAAAGCATTTATGCTATGGCAGTACCTCATGCAGCTTAATCAACTCCGGCACTGCCAGTTGCCCGATACAAAAAAAGCCGCTCTGCGAATAACTCACAGAGCGGCTTTATTAATTTCAACGCCCTTCTGATTTATTCAGGGCGTATAGGTGAGGTTTACCGGTAGTTAATCCGGTTTTCCAAAAGCTTAGTTATTAAACTGAGGCTGGAAGCGGAACGGGTGAATCGGCTCGGATGCGG
>JAFIET010000182.1 GCA_020832405.1 Balneolales bacterium | reverse complement strand
ATGACCTCCCCCCGAAAAACTGGGCCATTCTAAAATAGAGTTTTCGGGCAGTTTTGCTACATTTCATCAAACCAAACTGCCATGAAAAAATCAAAATTTACCGAGGCGCAGATCCTGTTTGCCCTCAACCAGGCCGAGACAGGAACGACGGTCGCAGAAGTATGCCGAAAGATGGGGATCAGTGATGCAACCTTTTATAACTGGAAGAAGAAATACGGAGGGCTTGGAACGTCTGAGCTTCGCCGGCTTCGTCAGTTGGAGGATGAAAATCACCAACTCAAAAAACTGGTCGCCGACCTGTCTCTTGATAAACATATGCTTCAGGAGGTTCTTAAAAAAAAGCTTTGAGGCCAGCGCAAAAACGCCCGCTCGCTCAGTTTCTGATTGATGAGTACCGGATTTCTGTCAGACGAGCGGCTGCCGTAGTGCTGCTGGCCAGGGCAACCTTTCAATATAAACCCAAACCAAAGAACGACGAAGTTTTGCGCGGGCGCATTCGTGAGATCGCCATGACACGGGTACGCTATGGATTCTGGCGTATCTTCATCCTGATCCGCCGGGAGGGTTGGAACGTCAATCACAAGCGGGTATACCGTCTTTATAAGCTGGAAGGCTTGAATTTACGCAGTAAACGACCTCGTCGCAGCCGGGCTGCCGCACATCGTCTGGAGCGGGTTCAGGCGACCAACATGCATGAGAGCTGGAGCATGGATTTCGTGGCTGATCAGCTCTTTAACGGGCGCCGGATCCGGGCCTTAACTGTAGTGGATAATTTTAGTCGCAAGTGCCTGGCGATCCATGTGGATTCATCCATCAAGGGTAACGATGTAACCGATATTATGGGCCGCATCAGTGAGCGATTTGGGCAGACTCCGCAGCGGATCCAGGTGGATAATGGGAGTGAATTTATTTCGAAAGCACTGGATCATTGGGCTTACGAGAACACCGTAACACTAGACTTCTCAAGACCGGGAAAACCAACCGATAACCCCTATATTGAATCGTTCAATGGCAGCTTCAGGGACGAGTGTTTGAACCTTCATTGGTTCCTCTCGCTCGAAGATGCCAGAGATAAAATCGAGGCGTGGCGCCAGGAGTATAACAGCTACCGGCCACACAGTTCACTAGGAGGATTAACACCCGATGAGTATATTAAATCTAACCTGCAAAACAGTCCCGATTCTCTACTTCTGACTGGCTGAATTACAGGGAGGGGGT
>JAFIET010000016.1 GCA_020832405.1 Balneolales bacterium | reverse complement strand
AACTGGATTTACCCCAAAAAGCCCGACGGGCGCCTGTACAAGCTGCGTACCTACCTGAGCTGGCTGCTTCTTGGGTTTTTATTTGCGGGCCCTTTCATCACCATCGGCGGCAACCCGCTGCTGCTGCTCAACATTTTTGAGCGAACCTTTGTGATTTTTGGCCTCGTATTCTGGCCGCAGGATTTCTACCTGTTCTTTCTGGCCATGATCAGCCTCATTGTTTTTGTAGTGCTTTTTACCGCCATTTGGGGCCGGCTTTTTTGCGGCTGGGCATGCCCGCAAACCATTTTTATGGAGATGCTTTTCCGAAAAATCGAATATGCCATTGAAGGCGACGCCACACAACAGCGCCGCCTGAATGAAGCCCCGATGAGCCGGGAAAAGTTTTTCAAAAAAGCAGCCAAGCATACCATCTTTGTGGCCATTGCCCTGCTGATTGCCCACACCTTTATGGCTTATGTGATCGGCAAAGATCAGGTACTCGAAATTGTGATGGCCGGCCCTGCCGAGAACTTTACCGGCTTTCTGGCAACCATGGTGTTCACCGCCCTGTTTTACGGCGTATTCTCCCGATTCAGAGAGCAGGTTTGTCTCGTAGCCTGTCCCTACGGCCGCTTTCAGTCGGTTTTGGTGGATAACGACAGCATTGCCGTAACCTACGATTTTGCCCGGGGTGAAGGCCTCAAAGGCCGCGCCAAAGTAGGTGCCCGCCAAAAAATTGACGGTGTTGTAACCAACTATGCCAAAAAAGGCGACACCCAAACCGAGGTGTACGGCGATTGTATCGACTGTGCACAGTGTGTGAAGGTTTGCCCTACCGGTATCGACATCCGCAACGGTATTCAGCTGGAGTGCATCAACTGCACGGCCTGTATCGATGCCTGTAACGATGTAATGCGTAAAATCGGCAAGCCGGAAGAGCTGGTAACCTACACCTCCTACAATGCCGTCAAAAACGGAGACAAACCCAACTTCTTCACTACAAGGGTAAAAGCGTATATCGCCGTTTTCACCATCATCTTTTCCCTGTTCCTGTACCTGTTTGTTACGCGCCCGGAAGTGTACACCGTGATTTTACGGGAACCCGGTATGCTTTACAACGAGCTGCCCGGCGACCGCTTCTCAAACTTCTACAACGCCAAATTTTTCAACAAAACCTTTAACGATACCGAAGTTGAACTCCGTTTGATCAGCCCTGCCGGTGAAATTCAGTGGCTTGGTGAGCAACGTACGGTGCCTGGGCAACAGCAGGTCGAAAACCGCATCATGGTTTTCCTTGACCGCGGTCAGCTCACAGGCGCTCAAACAGAGGTCGAATTTGGTGTGTATTACGATGGCCGCCGGATACAAACCCTGCGTACCAATTTTATCGGGCCGCCTCCCGGCAGATAGCCCCCTTTTCAAGTTCAAACCTCAACACAACAAAACCCTTCTGAATTATGGATTCACCACAAGCTCAAAAAAAAGAATGGAAGTGGCCCCTGGGCATCTTTCTGTTTTATATGACCTTCGTAATCGGAACCCTGAGTTTCGTGATCTTTACGTTCACCCAAAAAACCGATCTGGTGATTGAGCAGTACTACGAAGCAACCATCACCTATCAGGATCACATCGACAAGGCAAAACGTGCTAACAGCCTTGCTGAGCCGGTACAGTTTAACATGCAGGGCCGGGATGTTGCTATCACGTTTCCCTCCTTTATGCAGGCCGAAGGGCTAAACGGTGAAGTGCACTTGTACCGGCCTTCAGGGTCAAGTTTGGATGAGCTGCTGCCCCTAAGTACCGATGAATATGGCGTACAACACCTTTCTTTTGAAGACAGAACCCCCGGCCTGTGGCGCGTTAAAGTTGAATGGTCATTCGACGGTTTGGCCTATTACACTGAGAAAGACCTGTTCATCCATTAACATTTTCAGCTGCCATCCGGCAAGCACAGGGCAAACTGCAGCCTTTGCGTTTGGATTCGTAAAAAAGCCTGTCTTTTAGGAAAAGGCAGGCTTTTTTGTGCAAAAGACAACCGCATCAGCGGTTTAATTTCTTCATGAGAATGAGCGCTGAGTTCGTTAACTTCACCTGTTAACAAGCCGTAGCAGGCTATTTCCAATTTTGTTTAACGAATGCTAAAGCACTCACTCCCGTGCACAGTATAACTCATGCACGATTACTGTTACCTGTTACGAACGAAAAAAAATCCCACCCTGACAAGAATCTTTTTATGGTAGAATCAATGACCGGTTTTGGCCGGGCTCAGGTACAAGCCGAAGGATATTCCGTTGAAACGGAAATCCGGTCTGTAAACAACCGATACTGTGATGTAAGCATCAAACTGCCGGGCGAATTTCAGCACCTTGAGCAGCCCGTTCGCAGCAGCCTTCAGCAGCAGTTCGGACGAGGCAAAATTACGGTCAGCGTAAAATTGGAACAAATTCAGGCCCTGGCACCCCGCATAAGTATTAACAAAGAAATGGCGGCCTCTTACTATAAAGCCTTAACCGAACTTGGCGAAACGCTGAACATTCCTGATAAACCAGGCTATAGGGAGCTGCTCAGCTTCAACGATATTTTCAGCCGTGAAGGGATGAGCGAAGAGGAGCAGACCCTGATTTCCGGCATTATTCAGCAATCTGTGGATGAGGCTACTGTGCGGACCTTAAGCATGCGCCGGAATGAAGGCGCCGAGCTTGCAAAGGATCTGTTTGACCGGCTCGATCAAATTGACCGCATCACCGGTGAAATTCTTCTGCTTTCTGAGGGACGTGCAAGTGACGCAAGGACCAAGCTTCAGGAAAGGGTTACAACCCTGCTTTCTGACGATTCCTATGATAAAGAACGGCTCGAACTTGAAATTGCACTTCTCGCCGACAAACTCGATATCACCGAAGAGATTGTGCGCCTGCGCTCCCACCTTGTTTTCTTCCGTGAAGCCCTTCAGGGACAACAGTCAGCCGGGCGCAAGCTTAACTTCCTGATGCAGGAAATGCTGCGGGAAATCAACACCATAGGCTCAAAATCCTACAGTGCCGAAATCGCCCATAAAGTGGTTGATGTGAAGGAAATAATCGAAATAATCCGCGAACAGATTCAAAACCTGGTGTAAGCCATGCTCGAAAAAAAGCCGCAAAACATGGGCAAAGGAAGCGTAGTGGTGATAACGGCTCCCAGTGGGGCCGGAAAAACGACGCTGGCCAAAAAGCTGCTGGCGGAATTTGAGCAGCTCGTTTTTTCAGTTTCTGCCACAACCCGCAAACCGCGAGCCCGTGAAGTTCACGGTAAGGACTATTACTTTTTCGACCGTGCTGAGTTTGAAGCCCATATCGCAAAAGGTGATTTCCTGGAGTGGGAGGAATTCTACAACGGCTCTCTCTACGGCACCCTTCGAAGCGACGTTGAAAATCACATAAAAAATGGCTACTTTGTCCTGTTCGATGTTGAAGTAAACGGAGCGCTCAATCTGAAAAATGTTTACGGCAGTTCCTGCCTATCCGTTTTCATCAAGCCTCCCTCCATGCAGGTTCTTGAAAGCCGGCTTCGCAGCCGCGGCACTGAATCAGAAGAAACCCTAAGCCTGCGTCTGGAAAGGGCCCAAATGGAACTGCAACAGGCCGGTGTTTTTGACGCCATTGTAGTAAATGATGATTTTGACCTCGCCTATACTGCTGTCAGAGAACTGATCATCAGCTTCACCGGCTGCAGTTACTAAACTTCAGCAACAGCTTTTTTTATTCCCTTAACAATCCGCAAATACCGCTATGTCAGCACGTGCACTTGATGTTGAAAAAATCCAGGACTCAACCGGAAACCTGTACGAGTCAATCGTAATTATGGGCAAACGCTCCCGTCAGATTTCGGCCCGTGAGAAAATGGAGCTGGATGAAAAACTCCGTTATTTCGAAGGTTTTGAAGAAGAAGACGAGTTTTCTTTCAATGAAGAGCAGGAACGTATCTCCAAAGAGTATGAGCGCAGGCCGCATCCCGTTGTCCGTTCTGTTGAAGAATTCCTGGACAGTAAAGTGGCTTACCGCTACCCCGACAATCAATAGTTTTTCAGGATGATTTCCGAAACCCGTCCGCTGGCCCGTAAGCGCATCATTTTGGGTATCACGGGCGGTATAGCCGCCTATAAAGCGGCTTTTTTATTGCGCGAACTTCAGAAACTTGATGCGGAAGTGCGTTGTATCATGACGCCTTCCGCACTTCGTTTTTTAGGGAAGGATACCATGAGTGCGCTTTCCCGGCAGCCCGTGCCGGTTGATGTTTTCCCTCAGGACAGCGACGTGGCCGAAAGCTGGTCGCGCCACATTCAGTGGGCCGAGTGGGCCGATGCGATGCTGATTGCCCCCTGCACCGCCAACACCCTGGCCAAAATTGTGCACGGCCTGTCTGATAACATGCTCACCTCTACCGTGCTCGCAGCCCGTTGCCCGGTAATGATCTGCCCCACCATGGACGGCGGCATGTACGAAGCCCCATCAACACGCCGTAACCGTGCGCTTGCCGCTGAATACGGCTACCACCTTATCGAACCCGGGCACGGCTACCTCGCAAGCGGGCTCGAAGATACCGGCCGCCTGCCTGAGTTTCCTGCTATCATCGATGCTCTTGAAAAGCTGTTTCCAAAGCAGAACGGGAACGCGGCATCACAGGGTGCACTTTCCGGCAAGCGCGTACTCATCACGGCGGGCCCTACCCGCGAATATGCCGACGCCGTCCGCTTTCTTTCCAACCCAAGCACCGGCAAGATGGGCTTCGCCATGGCGGAAGCTGCGATGAAGCTTGGTGCTGAAGTTACGCTCGTTCACGGCAGGGTAGCGCTGAGCCCCCCGAAAGGAGCCGCCGCGGTTCCGGTCGTTTCGGCGCAGGATCTTTTTGAAGCCGTTAAAAGCCGGCATGAAGCGCATGATGTCTTCATTCTGGCAGCCGCTGTGTCGGATTTCCGGCCTGCAAACCGGGCTTCACATAAAGTCAAGAAAGAAGGCGCTGAACTCCTGCTCAAGCTTGAGAAAACCCCGGATACCCTGCAATGGCTGGGAGAAAACAAGCTGCCGCACCAAACCCTGATCGGTTTTGCCATGGAAACCGAAGAGCTCGTAAAGCAGGCATCAGAAAAAAGAAAACGCAAAAAAGCAGATTTCATGGTTGGCAATACCATCGGCAGACCCGGAACGGGCTTTGAAGCCGATACTAACGACGTTCTGCTCATCGGGGAAAGGCAGGGGCAGGAGTTCACCCTTCCGCTCAGCGGCAGTAAGCTGAGTCTGTCTGAAACCATTCTCAGCACCATTTTCGGATCTGACGGGTTTCGCAAATAAGCAACAGAAAACTGCTTTCACAGAGGCTATCTTAGGGGATGATTAATTCAGATTTGCTCAAAAAAAAACAGTCGCTTTTCAGCCTATTGCTGGCTGGTTGTGCTGCAGGCCTGCTGCTGTTGCTGCTCATCCCGCCGCCGAAAACTTATCTGCTCCACGACCTTGGTTCCCTGGACCGTGTAATCACCCAAAGCTTAGCCGCTTACGGCATCCCGGCCGGCCGGCTGCAGGTACAGACAAGCCGGGTTGACAGCCTTCTCACCCGCCGTGATTATACCGTGCAGGTGCCTCTGCGTTTCCCTGCAACGCGGGTGCACATTGCCATCGCACAGGGAGCTCACCCTTATGGCGTTAAAGTTCTTGGCAGCTATAACCGGGATGAAACCGCGCTCCGGCTCACACTCAGTTACGGCCCTACCCTGCTGCGCACGGTCGAAATGCAGTTTTCGGAACCCCACGAACCTCAGCCCCTGCCATAAACGCAATGAACCCGCTTGAGCGCCTGAAACTCGATGCTTTTCCGCAGCCCGAACCCATCATGCTGCAACATCCCGTACTGCTGTGCCACGGCTTTGGAGCCCTTGGCAACTTTGTGAGCAAAGGGCTGCTGCATAGCAGTTGTATGTTGCTTCGTTCTCACGGCGTGCTGGCCTTCGCCCCCAACATTCTGCCCTACGGCCGCATAAACACGCGGGCAGAAGCCTGGTGTGAAATCATTGACGTAATCAAAGCCAAAACAGGTGCCTCGAAACTGCACGTGATTGCCCACTCGATGGGCGGGCTTGATATTCGATACGCCATTAGCAGGCTTGCCCGGCATACAGATATCCTCAGCCTCACCACCATAAGCACCCCGCATCAGGGCACAAGCCTGGCGAAGCTCACCCTCAACACCCCGGATCCCATCCGGGAAAACGTGCTCAGCATCATGAATTGGTTCGGAAACAACGTGTATCCCAACATCCCAAGCGATGTACTGGGCGCACTACGGCAGCTCAGCCCGGAATATGTTCGGCAGGAATTCAACCCCGCAACACCTAACCACCCCGAGGTCGTTTATCAATCCGTTACTGCAGCCTGCGGCAAAGGCACAGATATTCCGATCAACAAGCTGCTGATTGCCTTCAACAACTATATTTACGAGCGGGAAGGTCTCAACGACGGATACGTACCCACCGAAGGCGCCCGCTGGGGCACCGTAATTGCCGAAACAACGCTTTCCCATGCCGAGCAGATCAGGCTCAACATTTCTTCAAAAAAAATCCCGCAATGGCGGGATTTGTGGGTCGAAATAGCACAGTCACTCAGAAAAACAGAGCCCGGCTAAGCTATTTTATAGGGTGATGCGCTCCTGAGCCGCATCGCCTTCCGGGTCAGATCTCCATGCCGGACATGGCCTCGAATACCTTGTAGGCCGTAAGGTCGTACTGAATTGGAGTGATGGAGGCAAAGCCGCTTTTGAGCACGTTGATGTCCACATCCTCGGCTTCATCGAGCACTTCGAGCCGGCCGAACATCCAGTAGTAGGGGCGGTTTACCGGATCCACACGGGCCACATACTCATCGGTGTAGCGGCTGTCGCCCTGCCGGGCCCACTTCATACCCTTAAAAGGGCCCGCGGGCGCGTTCACGTTAAGGGTGATGCCCCGGGGCAGGCCGTTATCAAACACAAACTGAACGGCCCGGGCAGCGGCCTCCTGAGCCCCGCTGAGGTCGGCATCCTCAGCAAAGTCCATGCAGCTCACAGCGATGGAGGGATACCCGAGAATAGTGCCCTCGGTAGCGGCACTCACCGTGCCGGAATAAATGATGTTAATGCCCGCATTCGAGCCGTGATTGATGCCGCTGAGCACGAGATCCGGCTTTTCATCCAGCAGCTGATCGGTAGCAAGCTTCACACAGTCGGCCGGTGTACCGTTCACGGAAATGGCTGTTACACCGTCTTTCATCTCAAATTTTTGCGTGCGCAGCGGCTCCGAAATCGTGATGGAGTGCCCGACCGCGCTCTGCTGCCGGTCAGGCGCTACCACAACTACACGGCCGAAACGCTCTGCCACTTCAACCAGCGCGCGGATACCTTTTGAGAAAATGCCGTCGTCGTTGGCTACGAGAATCAGCCGGTCTTTCTTTGCGGTCATCAGTTTAAATCAACAGGGTAAAAAAAATTAGTTGTACTGTTCCTTCTCGTTGGGGAAATCGCGGGATTTCACATCGTGCACATAGTTACCAACGGCATCAACCACGATGCTGTGCAGGTCGGCATAGCGGCGCAGGAAGCGGGGATGAAAGTCTTTATTGAGGCCGAGCATATCGTGGCTCACGAGCACCTGCCCGTCGCAGTGCGGGCCCGCACCGATACCGATGGTTGGGATGCTGATGCTCTCGGTAACTTTCTTCGAAAGCTTTGATGGAATTTTTTCCAGTACCAGCGCAAAACAGCCGGCATCTTCGAGGCGGCGTGCGTCTTCCATTAGTTGTTCTGCTTCGGCATCTTCGGTAGCGCGTACTTTGTAGGTGCCGAATTTGTAAATACTTTGCGGGGTGAGGCCCAGGTGCCCCATCACCGGAATGCCGGCATCCACAATGCGGCCCACGGTATCGATAATCGGGCGGCCTCCTTCCAGCTTCACCGCATGTGCACCGGCTTCTTTCATCATGCGGCCTGCACTGTTGAGCGCTTCTTTGGTCGTAACCTGATAACTCATAAAAGGAAGGTCGGCGACTACGAGAGCACGGTCGGTACCTCGAACCACACAGGAGGTGTGGTAAATCATGTGGTCGAGGGTAATCGGCAGGGTTGTTTCGAAACCCGCCATCACATTACTTGCGGAGTCCCCCACGAGGATAATATCGATACCTGCGGCATCGATAAGTTTGGCCATGGTAAAATCATAGGCGGTGAGCATGCTAATGGCTTCTCCGCGATGCTTCATATCAACGACCGTTTGTGTAGTTACTTTCACCGGGTTAACAGTGTTAGGCTTGTGGGCGGAATCTCCGAGTTGTGTACTCATAATAAAAAGGGATGCGGAATATCAGATGGAATCAGAAGGGACAAAAGCAGCAGTAGCTTCAAGCTCGCAGGCAATCTTACCGTCAACGGTTGCTATGCCTTTAATGGTTGCGAACTGCCTGCGCAGTGAAACAACCTCAACCTCCATGTGCAGGCGGTCGCCCGGCACCACAGGCTTTCTGAATTTTGCTTTATTTATACTCGAAAACACAATGGTCGTATTTTTGGGGTCTTTCGCTATTTTTTTCAGAAACAAAATGCAGCCTGCCTGTGCCATCGCTTCAACCTGCAGCACGCCCGGCATAATGGGCTTACCCGGAAAATGCCCGTTAAAAAACTCCTCGTTACCGGTCACATTTTTGAAGGCAGTAATTTTTTTGTCATCCATCTCCAAAACACGGTCAACCAGCAGAAACGGGTAGCGATGCGGTATCACGGCTTTAATTTCTTCAATATTCATCATCATAATTCAAATAAAAAAAGTTTGCTGATTAGCTGTAAACCCGGGGTCTGCTTCCGAATGGGTCAATTCTGAACATACACATCATGAGCCGGTACGGAGAACCCTATCTTTTAATAATATCTTTTATTCCTTTCAGTTACAAATGAAAGCAACTGAGCGGCTTATCCGGCTACTGTACCCACATAAATATAGGCAACGCCACTCTGAAGGGTGTGATAGCTTTGGGTGCTGTACCCGCCTGACTCCTCCATGAGCGCCAGGAATTTTTCGCCGGCAGGAAACTTTGCGCTCGTTTCAGGCAAGTACTCGTAGGCATGCTTGTTTCCGCTGAGCCAGCCGCCAACAGTTGGCATCACGTATTTGGAATACAGGGTGAAGGGCACTTTCATGATTCCGTAGGCCTGACCAAACTCGAGCACGATCACTTTGCCGCCGGGTTTTACCACGCGCGCCATCTCGCGCAGGCATACCACAGGATCGTCCACATTCCGGATGCCGAATGCAATGCTCGCAATATCGAAGCGGTCTTCTTCAAAAGGCAGATCCATGGCATCGGCCACTTCAAACTGAATGTCGAGCCCTTTTTTTCGGGCCTTGCCCGGTGCCGGCGCAATCATGGCATCGGAAAAATCCGTACCGATTACATGCCCCTGAGGCCCCACTTTTTTCTTGAAGGTGATGGCGAAATCGCCTGTTCCGGTTGCGCAGTCAAGCACATGATGCCCCGGTTTTGCCCCGCTCAGCTTAACCGCCTTTTTGCGCCAGCGGTGGTGGATACCAAAAGACAGTACAGTGTTGATTAAATCATACTTCTCGGCGATGGAGCCGAACATTTGCCTTACTTGTTCACTCATGGAAAACCTTTGGGAATAGGCCGGGGCTTCGTTCAAAGCCAGCGGTCGTATTGGGTTGAAATAATAAAATAAAAAGGGATCACCGAACCTGCTGTCCGGCCTGTGTTTAATGTATGCTGAACCTTAAAAGCCCGCCCTGCATTCCGTTAGCAGCGGCCGGCTTAGTAGCGGGTGCGGTTGTGGTCAGCCGCTTCCTGCCAAACCTGCCCGAAAACTGAGTGCAGCACCGGGTATATGGTTAGCTGCTGTAAACCGGCATCGCCACGCTCTTCTGCCGAAGGCACATAAAACCGCGCACCTTCAGCTGCCGTTACCGCCAGGTTTGCATGCTGAGCTATCCGTTTTTCGAACACCTTTGTCCGTCCCTGCCAGCCGCTCACACCAACACGCACTCTGTAAACCGGCCCGGGATGCACCACATTCAGGGTCCGGACCGCGCGGATGCTCACCTCATCGATTCGGAAAACAATGTCGGCGTCAATCGGGTTATCGGCCATGCGCAGGGTTTGCTGTCCGCTGCGGCTGTAAGCGGCAAGTACCCGGTCCAGTGCTGAGGCCGCAAGCGAATCAGCCGCACCCGCTCTGAGTGCTTCCTGAAGCCCGGTTTCGAGCCGGCGCATGTCCAGATCATACGATTCCTGCGGAGCCTGTTCCAGATAAACCGACCAGCTTGTAACACGCGGATCATCGTTCAGCCAGCCGGTACGGGCACAGCCCGCAGCAATCCAAACCAGCAGCAGGAAAAAAACCGGCTTAACGGCCGGCGGGAAAAAGTTATTCATCATATAAAGTTGTTCCGGGAAGAAGTTATTTTTTGGAGCGGAAAGCCCACTTTTTGCGCTGCACGGCGCTCTTTTCCATCGCCTGCATCAGGTCGCGCTCCATGGTTTCTACCGAGGCGAGGGTTACACCCTGCTTTAGGGCAAAGCGCACAAGCAGCATATTAAGGATGCGGTCGTTGCTTCCGGCTTTGGGTAATTCTGCGGCCGGATTCGCGTTTCCATAGACATCACCTTCAAAAATCCGGTTCAGCAGCAGCCGGTTCCAGCCGAATTTAGAGGTTAGGAACAGCAGCAGCCCGTAGGCTACTTTTCCGGCTTCACCGCTGATGCCAAACCACGACAGGAAAGCAACACCTGCCAGAAACAGCACGATTTCATTCGAGAGCACGCCGAGCGGTGCGTCAGCTGCCGGCCCTGCGAGCGCGCTTCGGCTGCGGTGCCACAGTACAATCAGCCCCAGGGCCACCGGCACAGCCCAGGTCGGGGGCAGCAGCGCCAGCAGAATGAGGCTCACCCAAACACCAATGGCATCCGTACTTTCAATCCAGCGGCTTGCCTTGCGCAGCCATTCACCGGCGGGCGCTTGCTCAAGCAGCTCAGGTGCGTAGGTTTTGAGCTCCGCTTCGCGCGTGCCGAACAGATAGCCTTTGGGGGTGAGCATTCCCGCGGGCGAATCGAGGTAAGTAAACTTCTGCTCTCCGGCGAATAATTTATTCAGCATCATTTTTCCGGGATCACCGCACCTGCCTGCAGCCTGTGCGGTTCGCCCTTTGTTTTCAGGTTTATATGTAAACAGCTAAAATACGCTTAATTGCCTGCTTTTGAAACATCGCCCGCCTCAGGCCATCCCGATGGTAAAAACCGAAACGGAGGCCGGCTGCGCCTTCTGCAGCTCCTGTGCTACGGTAAAGGTGGTGGAGCCGGTTGTGAACACATCATCCACAATAATGATATGCCGACCCTCTACCGCGCTGTAATTATTGAGCACAAAAGCGCCCTTCAGGTTTACCATGCGCTGCGACAGCTTAAATTTGGTCTGCGTTTTGGTATTCTTTTCGCGAATCAGCAGCTGCGCATCCGCAACGGGTATGCCGCTTGCCGCGTGCATGCCGCCGGCAATAAGCCGAGCCTGATTGTACCCCCGCTGTTGTTCCCGTTTCGGGTGCAGGGGCACGGGCAGCAGCAGCAATGGCCTGCCATCGGCGAGGCGGCCGCTTCCCTCAATGTGCCGCTCCAGAAGCCGCCGCCCGGCCAGAAAGCCAAGCTCCTCCCCCACATGCTGCATCCCTTCGTATTTGAGCATGTGAATAATGCGGTTCAGCAAGCCGCCCTTGTCGTATTTCCAGAGGGCATCCTGAAACATGATTCCGTCGGGCAGAATCAGGTTTTCGCAGGTCGCTTCGTTGGCCGGGTTGGGGTCGCTGAACTGCTCATGCGGGCAGCGCTCACACAAAATGCGGGTTCGCACCGGCAGCGCCGTGCCGCAGCCGATGCAGTTCACCGGGAAAGCAACCTGCAGCAGGCCCTCAAAAAGCGCACGAATGCCCGCCGGCTCCGCAGTTTTGTTATTTGGGGTTTCGGGGGATGTGTTTCCGGGTAGCTCCTGAGAGCCGTGTCCGTTTTCAGGGTCCTGATGTTGTGCCGGCATCCTGCTTCGGGTTAAGTTGGATGAGGATAAATACCGCGGCAATCGTTGCAGCCACGATGAGTCCGTGCCAGGGCAGCCCGGTCTGATACTTCAGCAGGGCGCCGGGCAGCAGCACCGCCGGCAGACCCCACAGCAACGGAAGCAGCCCGCGGAACGGCACCAGCGACCGCACCCGTATGCCGTAATACACCCGGCAGTACCAGAACATCGCGGCCGTAAAAAACACATGGCTTGCCAGCGTAGCCAGCGCCGGCCCCGCAAAGCCGATCCATATCACAAGAGCCAGGCTCAGCGCCACGTTAAATGCCAGCTCCGCCACGCTAAAGCGCGCGTTCACATCGCTGCGGCCCAGCGCCAGCAGCATACTCTGCGGAAAAACAAGCTGCGTGAGCACCGTAAGCAGGTAAATCCGGAAAATCGGGGCTGAGTCGGCATAGCCGCCAAACAGCACAAACAGCACCTGCTCGGCAAACACAAAAAGGACGGCCAGCACCGGCAGCAGCAGCATGCTCAGGCGCCGGCTTGCGTTTCGGGCCTCCCGCAGGGCCGCATCGTAGGTGCCGGTTTTCAGCAGTTTGCTGTACTCGGAAACCAGCGCAGCGCTCACCGCAGAGGTGAGGGCAATCACAAAAGGGATTTTCCGCGCCCCGATTTCATAGACTGCGTACAGGCGGTCGCTGTCGAAAAACAGGGCCACTATCCATTTATCGGCATAAAGGGCCGCGGTTGAGGTAACGGCCAGCAGAAACATGCCGGAAGCGTAGCGCAGAGATTCGGATGCCTCCGCGCGCAGTGCCTGCCATACGGGCCACTGCGCCATGCTCTTCAGGGATGCGACGATCACAAAAGCCGAGCGCAGGGCCGGGCTGATGGCCATCAGCAGCATGATGTAGGGCAGATCGAGCCGGAACATGAAGGCCCCGATAATGAGGCTGCCCTCAATCAGGTTGTAGCCGATGCTGTAGCTCACCAGCCATTTTTTGCGGCCCAGGGTAATGAACAACGGCTCGGCAATGCCGGCAAATACGGCCAGCGCCATGTAGGGGGCAAAAAGCCTGAAGCCGGCTTCGAGGCCGGGCAGGTTGAGCGCTTCGGCCCAGAACCCGGCGCCGGCAAGGGCAAGGGCGCCGGTGAGCAGTCCTGCGGCAGCGCCGAGCAGCAGGTTCACGGCAATGGCTTCATCACGCCTGCCCGCCCCGCCCCGGTAATACAGCGTGCTTGCCAGCGCATTGATGAAAGCCGGGCCCAAAATCAGATACAGCAGCCAAAGCTTGCGGTATGCCCCGTACACATCTTCCGATATGATGCGCGTAAGTACCATGGTAACCAGCAGCGCTGTGCCGATGGTCACAAAACGGGCGATGGTCATGGCGCCGAGTTTGCCGTAAAATGAAGAAAAGGGGGGCAGTTTCACGCAAAAAAGGTTAGAAAATGGCGGAGGCTCGAACCCATTGGAATTTAAGAAAGGCCCGGTACACATCCCCCGTTAACTTAAAAAAACAAGCCGTAAATGCGCTTATATATTTAACACGCTTATCCAGCAGGATGCAGCTTCCCAAATAAGTACAAAAGCGGAAAAAGCTTGAGCGGAAACAACTTTTATCAGCGGCAAAAGATGCTGCTGCTGATAACCGACAGTCAGTTGGCCCTGCTGCAAACGGGTTGCAAATTCACCCTAAGCGCGGCTGTTATCTTTGAATAAAGTCAAGTATATTTTAAGTCTTAGCTGCATATTTTTCAGGCAGTGCTAATTGCGCGGGTTTGCAAACAGCCAATTCTCTCAAATCCAATATTTCCAGGTAGATTCATTATGGCCCAGCTTCAGGACGATTTAATTTTAATCCGGCAGCAGCTCAAATTAAGTGCAGATGATATTCATGACAAGACCCGTCTTTCAACGCTGATTATCCGACAGATCGAAGACGGCAGTATTTTTGAATCGGATCAGAACAAGACCTACATCCGCAGTTTCGTGCGCACCTATGCCAGAGCGCTTGGTATTCGGGATGAAGATATGATAGAGGCCCTCGATCAGATGGAAACCGGCACTTACCAGGGGTATCTTGTTCAGAAATATGCTTTAGGCGCCGGGAAGACCGCTTCTGCTGAATCGCGGACACAAACCGGCAAGCCGGAACAAAAGCCACAGGCTTCTGCTCCTGAAGCTGCACCTAAGCGCGTTACCGAAACCAGAAAAACGACCGATCAAAGCTCTGCGGTTCCTGCGCAGGCAAACAGCAGCAGGGGCACAACCAACTCGGGCAGCCCCCGGAAAGCCGATACCGCCGCCCCTCCCAAGCAGGAAAGAACAACTGATAGCAGGCAAAGCAGTGATAGAGCGACAGAAGCTTCAGCTGAGAAAACTACACCTCAGCCTACCCGCATTGCAGCTCCCAGTACACTGAGAGGCCCCCGCCCATCTGAGGTTAACTGGAGCGACGTAAGCCGCGGGGCTTCCCGGAAAAATACGGTTCCGGTTTCGGCCATTTTAATTGTTGCACTTGTCGTAATTGCGCTCGGTGCCTTCGGGTACTGGTACTTCAACAGTGAAGACGGCTTCAGCGGGCTTTTCGGGTCAGGCACTGAAGAAACGCAGCGCAGCGCACCTTCCGCGCAGCATGAATCGGCTTTACTGCTATCCGATACCCTTGATGCCCCGGTAGCTCCTGATCCGGGTATTAGCGTACCGGCCCTGCAAACCCTGCCTGACACCCTCTCTGTGGTGATTTATGCTGCTACAGGCAATCTCGAGCCCTTCAGGGTTCGGGCCGATACCTTCGAAAACCGCCGCCCTTACTGGGTGGAAATCGGCCGCGGCATGCGCATTCAGTTTATCAATGAAATTGCCGTTTCAGGTAATCTGAACCGTATGCTTGTACTCTACAACGACCGCGTAATTACAACTTTTGCGGAAACTAACGCTCAGGGTGAACGCATCATCAGGCGCAGTCAGTTTGAACAAGACCCAACTCTGGAGTCATTCACTGAACCCGGGCTGCCGGATGGCGTTGCACCGCCCCGTGAAATAATTGACCGGCCGCTGTTTTAACCTCTGTTTCCTCACATGACCGCTGAACAGGCACAGCAAAAAATTGCCGCACTCCGGCAGCTTCTGAACGAAGCAAACGAAGCCTACTACGAGAAGGCATCCCCCGTAATTTCCGACCGCGAATTCGACCGCAAGCTGGAAGAACTGCTTGCCCTTGAGCTCGAATTTGACCTCCAAAGCCCTGATTCTCCGACCGTGCGCATCGGCGGAAAACCAAGCAAGATCTTCGTGAACGTTGAGCACCCCGTGCCGATGCTAAGCCTCTCCAACACGTATAATTCGGATGAGCTTTTTGATTTCGACAAAAGGGTCCGGAACCTGCTCGGGCACAGCGACTTCACCTACAATGCCGAGCTAAAATACGACGGCATGGCCCTGCGCCTGCGCTATAAAGGCGGCCTGCTCGTGCTTGCCGCAACCCGGGGCGACGGCACCAAAGGCGACGACATCACCGCCAACGTGCGCACCATCGATGATGTGCCCCTGCGCCTGAAAGGCAGCTTCCCGCAGGTAGTGGAAGTGCGCGGCGAAGCCTACATGGAGCTCAAAGCTTTTGACGAGATGAACCGGCTTCGGGAAGAAGACGGTCTCGCCGTTTTTGCCAACCCCCGCAATGCAACCGCGGGCACCCTCAAGCTGCAGGACCCCGCCATTGTGGCGGAGCGCCCGATTCGTTTTTTCGCTTATGATTTGCTTTTTGAAGGTGATGAAGCCCGTGAGCTCACCCAAAGTGAAAAACTGGACCTGCTCAAAGATTTTGGGCTGCCGGTGTGCGATGTCCGCCGGGAATGCGCCACCATTGAAGACGTAAACGAGCTGATACAGCAGTGGGATAAAACCCGGCACGCGCATCCCTTCGAAACCGACGGGGCGGTGATAAAAATCAATCAGGAGCGCTTCAGGGATATTCTGGGCGTAACGGCCAAGGCGCCGCGCTGGGCCATCGCCTACAAGTTTGAGGCGGAACAGGCCATCACCACCATCAACGATATTACGCTGCAGGTAGGGCGGCTGGGCACCGTTACGCCGGTGGCTGAGCTCGAACCGGTTCAGCTTGCGGGCACAACCGTGAAGCGCGCCTCCCTGCACAACGAAGATGAAATCCGCCGGAAGGACATCCGCATCGGCGACCGCGTACTTGTGGAAAAAGCGGGGGAAATCATCCCGCAGGTTGTGAGCGTGATTAACCCTGAAGCAGAAGGGCGCGGCCCTGAATTTTCGATGCCGGAAAACTGCCCGGCCTGCGAATCTGAGCTGGTGCGCATTGAGGGGGAAGTCGCACTTCGGTGCGTGAACCCGCTTTGTCCGCCGCAGGTGCGCATCCGGATTGAGCACTTCGCAAGCCGCACCGCCCTCGATATCGACGGGCTTGGCGAAGCGGTTGTGGCGCAGCTCGTGGAAGCCGGCCTGATTGAGACCTACGCCGACCTGTACGAGCTTACAACGGAGCAGCTCATCCCGCTGGAACGCATGGCCGAGAAAAGCGCCCAAAACCTGATTGACGCCATTGAGGCAAGCAAAAAGCAGCCTTTCGAGCGCGTGCTGTACGCGCTGGGCATCCGCTTTGTGGGCAGCAAGGTTGCCAAAGATCTGGCCAAGGCCTTCGGCAGCATCGACGCCATCAAGAATGCCGGTGCTGAACAGCTTTCAGAGGTTGATTCCATCGGGCCGCGCATTGCGGATTCCGTCGTTCAGTTTTTCGGAAACGGGGTTAACCGCACAATTACAGAACGGCTGCGCAGCTACGGCCTGCAGTTCGAGACCGAACAAAATGAAACCGCCTCAGACAAACTGGAGGGGCTCACCTTCGTGATTACCGGAACCCTGCCTACCCTCAAACGAACCGAAGCCGCTGCCCTCATCGAGCAGCACGGCGGAAAAGTGACCGGCTCGGTAAGCAAGAAAACGAGCTGTCTGCTGGCCGGAGAGGAAGCCGGTTCGAAACTCGACAAAGCCCAAAAGCTGGGCGTCAGGATTATCAGCGAAGACGAACTCCACAGCATGATCAGCTGAATCTGCAAAAAAACCGGTGCCTTAAACACCGGTTTTTTTGTTTGAAAACGGCTCAAAAAAGAAACATATTCCGTACTTGGTTTTTACCCTATGCCATTGAGCAAAAGCCTCTGCCCGAAGGGGGGAATACACTTCAGTTTTCTTTCATCAAATCAGACAAAGAATCGCCATGAAACTCGACCTTCAGCAAAACGAAGATTACGCGCTGCTTACCCCGCACGCATCCAAACTTGATTCGACCGTTGCACCCGACCTGAAGAGCAACATCATTTTGCTTGGCAACACCCTCGATACAGGCGGGCTAATCATCAACCTTGAAAATGTTGAATTTGCTGATTCCAGCGGTCTGAGCGCACTGCTGCTTGCTTTTCGCCTGTACCGCGACAGCGGCCGCACGCTGGTACTTTGCAGCCTGCACGACCGTGTGAAAAAACTCCTGGATATTTCGCAGCTCACCAGCTCCTTCATTATCAGAGAGCGGCTGGACGAAGCCATCGAGCTCTTCAGTTATTATGATGATGAGGATGATGACTTCGATGATGAGGACTCAGACGGATTTTGAGGGCATTAACATTTGACAAGCTTCCGGTGCCGGATCAGGAAATTCCGGCTGCTGAAAGGTCCGGCGGCCTGTGTGCAGGCCTGAACCTGACCCCAAACCCTGAACCGGAAAACAATCTGTCAAATGGCTGAGCTATTCGGCGCCATAAGCCCCCTCGACTGGGGGATTGTTGCTTTCTACCTGCTGCTTTGTGTAGGCATAGGGTTGTATGCCGGCGGCAAGCCCGGCAACCCGGCAGACTATTTCCGAACTTCCGGAAATGTGCCCTGGTGGGCGGCTTCATTTTCTATTGTAGCTACTGAAACCAGCCTTCTTACCGTCATTTCGATACCGGCTGTTGCCTATGGCGGCAGCCTTGTTTTTTTACAGCTTGCAGCGGGCTACATCATCGGGCGCATTCTGGTTGCCTGGCTTATCCTCCCCTCCTATTTCCGGGGCGACCTTGTAACGCCCTATGCCCTGTTTGAGCAACGCTTCGGCAACGGCTTCCGGCGGCTTTCATCCTTCATCTTTCTGCTTACCCGCCTGCTGGCCGACGGCGTGCGCCTGTTCGCGGCAGCCATCCCCCTGAAAATCATCACCGGGCTCGATTACCCGACGGCTATTGCCCTGATCGCCCTGCTCACCCTCGCCTACACCTGGTACGGCGGGCTCCGCTCTGTAATCTGGATTGATGTGCTTCAGCTCGCTGTGTACACCCTGTGTGCGGTGTTTATCGTGTGGTACACCCTTGGGCTGCTCTCCGGCCTGCCCGACGCCTCGGCGCTGCTTCGGGATGCCGGCAAGCTCAGCGTAATACAGTTGCCAACCTCCTTCAGCGACATCTTCTTTACCCCCTACAATCTTGTTGGCGCGGTAATCGGCGGCCTGTTTCTGGCAATGGCTTCACACGGCACAGATCACCTCATCGTACAGCGGCTGCTGGCCTGCGGCAAAACTTCCGCGGCCCGCAAAGCCCTGATTGCGAGCGGATTCCTTGTTTTTGGTCAGTTCGCCCTTTTCCTTTTTGCCGGACTGATGCTGTGGCTATTTTATGAGGGAGCAAGTATCGCAGCGCTGGGGCTCAATAATCCTGACGAGCTGATGCTCACCTTTGTAACCGCAGAGCTTCCGGCCGGAACGGTCGGGCTTTTTGTTGCTGCCCTCTTTGCCGCAGCCATGAGCACACTCAGCAGCTCGCTTTCGGCGCTGTCATCATCCACCTTTTTCGACCTTTTCCCCAAGCTCGCCTCCCGCGGCAACCAAATGCGCAGCTCCCGGCTGCTGATGGTGGTTTGGACCCTCATCTTTATCGGGTTCGCTTCTCTCTTCACCGATACCGCAAACCCAATTGTGGAGCTTGGGCTCGGCATAGCCGGCTACACCTACGGGGCACTGCTGGGCTCCTTCCTGATGGCCATTTACAGCCCAATCACCCAAAATCAGGCCATAACCGGGCTCATCAGCTGCGTGCTGGGCATGGCGCTCATCATCCTGCTGAGTCCGCTGGCGTGGCCGTGGTACACCTTCTGCGGCCTGCTCATTTTCTCCGGCGTTTCTCTGAGCCTGTACAAGCTGCGCTTCGCCCGTTAGGCCTTAATTATGAACAGGCTGAAATTAATCGTAGCTTTGCTTTTGCTATGAGCTTGTTTTGAGCATTATTATGCATTCAATTTCCGTACAATACAAACTACTTATGAGTACCGGTCTCTTTAGTTACGGGTAAATCCCTTACATTTGAGCATATCCAAAGCCCTGCCTTAAGGACGTTAAAGGGCGACTCCGGATTAACCGGATACTGCACTCTAAATTTACGGACTGAATGTTTTTACCGTACGTTTAAACCATGATTCTGCTTCTATTTACGCAAAGCCAACTGCCAACACCTTTTTCATGAGTTTATTAGAAAAATTAGGCCTCGACCGAAAAAAGAACGTTCCTCCGAAAGGACTGAACGACAAAGCGCGTCTTGAAGAAGAGCAGCTGAAGCGGAAAAACCTGTTTATTAAACTGGGCATTGCTGCTGCTTTTCTGATTCTGGTACTGTTGCTGTACCCGCGGGATGTTATTAAAGAGGTGAGCTATCAGATAAATGAGCCCTGGCGTCAGGATGATCTGACAGCACCTTTCGATTTCAGCATTTTAAAAACAGACCGGGAAATCGAATCCGAAATTCAGCAGATCCGGCAGATTACGGCTCCTGTTTTCCATATCGATACAACCGTACCAGAGCTTGTATTTGCTCAGATGGATTCGGTAATGAACCGGCTCAACCCTGTACTTGAGGCCTACACGAGCTGGAAAGCTCACAGCGACAGGCAGTCTGACACGGCCATTGCAGACAGCCTCAGCTTTCAGCGTATTAAAGCAAATTCCAATCTGCTTTTTACTGATTCAAACCTGAACTTTATGCTGCTGCAATATGCCCGCATACAGCAGGAAAACAGCCGGCAGACCTTTGTGGGTGATGACGTACGAACCCGCCTTCAGCATTTGCTCACTGAGATTTACCGGAATGGCGTTATTGACATCCCCAAAAGCGACCTGCCCGGCACCGAAATATCGGTAAGAAACACAACTGACCGCACAGAGCGATTCGCAAGTATAAGTACCGTGCGTGATATGGAAGAGCTGAATGAGTTTGTGAGCTTTCGCCTGAACCGCATGTTTCGGGATGAAGCTGCGGCCATTGCCGTTCAGCTTTATGCTGCTTTCATACAGCCAAATCTGCTTTACAACGAAACACAAACCCGGCAGCTCATCGATGAAGCCATCGGGAACATCAGCCCGACCAAAGGCGCAGTAGCAGCGGGTCAGGTAATTATACGGCGCGGCGATCTCATAGATCAGGAGCGCCTGAACATGCTTCAAAGCCTGGAAGCGGCGCGTGCATCCCGGGCGAGCAACCTTGAGCTTTCCCTGCGTGCCCTTGGCGATACCCTGCTGATGATTGCAATACTTGCAACATTTCTGTTTTATCTGTACCTGTACCGTCAGCCTATTTTTGACAGCAACAGTAAGTTTTTGCTCGTGTTTATTGCGCTCTTTCTGGTGGTTGGCAGCAGTGCTTTTCTGATACGCATTGAGCCTGTATCGGAGTATCTTGTTCCGCTTGCGCTTGCGCCGCTGCTGCTCACCATTTTCTTTGACTCGCGCGTGGGCATTATCGGAGCCATCAGTATTTCACTTATGACCGCGCTGATGAATGGCTACAGCTTTGAATTCCTGACTGCAACCCTTGTTGCCTCAAGCATAGGCGTGTACTCCGTGCGCGATATCCGGCAGCGCAGTCAGTACTTCCTGAATACGCCGGGTATCATTTTCCTGTCCTACGCTTTTGTACTGCTGGGTTTTACCCTGTCAAGATCTGGTGCATGGGATGTTTTAGGGATGAATCTCCTTATTGTATTTGTGAATGTGCTGCTCATTTCGATTCTCACCTATCCGCTCATATTTTTGTTTGAGAAGCTTTTTCAGCTCACCACTGATGTAACCCTTTATGAACTCAACGACAACAACAACTCTTTACTTAAAGAGCTGATGTTTAAGGCCACGGGCAGCTTTCAGCACAGTGTTCAGGTAGCCAATCTTACCGAAGCGGCGGCGGCGGCTATCGGCGCGAACGCGCTTCTTGCACGGGTCGGGGCGCTTTACCACGATATCGGCAAGATGGAGAAGCCGCAGTATTTTGTTGAAAATCAGGGAGGGGGGGTTAATCCGCATGATCAGCTGACCCCGGCAATGAGTGCGAAAATTATCAGGGATCACGTTAAAGCAGGCGTTCGGCGGGCACAGCGGGATAATCTGCCTCCAGTAATTGTGAACTTCATCGAGACCCACCACGGTAACAGCATCATTCAGTATTTTTATAATAAGGCGCTGATGGAAGCCGATTCCGAAAACGAAGTACATGATAACTTCTTCCGGTATGAAGGCCCGCTGCCCTCAACCAAGGAAACGGGAATCCTGCTGATGGCTGACGCCATAGAAGCTGCCTCGAGGGCTATGAGCGACCCAAGCCATAAAAAGCTTGAAAACCTTGTGAACCGCATCGTTGACGAAAAAGTAGCCGAGGGTCAGCTCATTGACTGCCCGCTCACATTCCGGGATATCAGCCTGATCAAGCAGGCGTTTCTGAAAAACCTCTCTGCCATGCATCACAGCCGCATAAAGTATCCGGGGCAGGATAAAAAAGACAATGCTGTTGACGGGAGAACGGCGGCTGAGGGGGCTCTTTCGAAAGATTACCCTAAAGAAAACGGGAAAGGCAACGGATCAAAAAACAGCGGGCCAACCAAAGATTCAGGTTCAGGGCGAACTTCATCAGAAACGGATGCGAAACCGGGTAACGCCCGGCAAACCGGAGCCGAAAACCAAAAGCCTGAAGCTGACGGAAACACATCCCCCGAAAAATAACCTGAATGCTTCCGGCCCCATGCACTTCAGCACAGGGCCGGAAGTTTCGCAAGCAAGCCCGGCACGGCATGGCAAAAGAGACAAGCTTCGCTCCGCTTCTGAGAGATTTTCTGCATTATCTGAAGCTGGAAAAAGGACTTTCCGGCAATACGCTTGATGCGTACGGGCGGGACATCCACAATTATCTGGACTATCTGTTTGCCGTGCTTAAACTTCGGGATCCCGGCGGGGTTTCGTTACGGCATATCGAAGACTATCTGCTTGAGCTCACTGAAACCGGCCTTGCGGCTACAACCATAGCCAGGAATATTTCAAGCATCCGCAGCTTTCATCTTTTTCTGATGCTTGAGGGTCATGCAGCAGCCAATCCGGCGCAACTCGTTAAGCTGCCCAAAAAAGCCCTTAAACTGCCAGAGGTGCTGGATGCCACACAAATTGCCCGCATGATTGAGGCTGCCGGAAGCAGCGAAGCTGCAAGCCGCACGCCACTGCGTGACCGCGCTATACTCGAGTGTCTGTACGCAACCGGTATGCGAGTGAGCGAACTCACTGAACTCACTTTAGCGCAGCTGTATCCTGAAATCGGTTTTGTGCGCGTGTTTGGCAAAGGCAGCAAAGAGCGTTTGATACCTGCAGGGCGTAAGGCTTTTGAAGCTGTTGAGAGCTACCTCAAATCGGAACGCGGGTTGCTGCAGAAACCCGGGCAAACAACTGATAATGCGGTTTTCCTGAACGTGCGTGGCAGCGGTCTGAGCCGGGTTAGCGTATGGCAGCTGGTAAAAAAAGCAGCACGTTTTGCCGGCATAACGTCGCCGGTTTACCCGCATGCCTTCCGACATTCATTTGCCACGCACCTGCTTGAAGGCGGTGCCGATTTACGCTCAGTGCAGCAGATGCTGGGGCATGTTTCAATCAACACTACAGAGATTTACACGCACGTTGACCGCAGCTTTTTGCAGCAGGTGTACCGCGATTTCCATCCGCGGGGCTGATTGGCTCAAAACCCGCTTCGGGTTGAGCGGGAAATCCTTATTTTGCAGCACTTGTTCAGATTCCCTTATTTCACTTTAACAGACTGTCAGAACTTTTATGACTGAAACCCGGCAAGCCGTCAAATCTATAGAATGGCGCGAAGACCATGTACGCATTATCGATCAAACTTTTCTTCCCTCGCGTACCGTGTACTGCGATATTCGTGATATCGGGCAGATGTGGGATGCCATCAAAAAACTTAAAGTGCGGGGCGCTCCGGCCATCGGCATAGCTGCTGCATATGCCTTTTATCTTGGCATCCGGGATGTGCGTGATATTTCTTACCCCGGGTTCAGGATTGAGGCCGACCGAATTGCCGAATATCTGGCTTCAAGCCGACCTACTGCCGTAAATTTAAAATGGGCACTCGACCGGATTCTGGTAACCATACACGCGCTGAAAGATAAACCTATTGAGGAAATTAAGGCTAAGGTGCTGGAAGTCGCCAAAACTATCCATCAGGAAGATATTCGTACCTGTAAGCAAATCGGGCTTAACGGTCAGGAACTCGTCCCCAAGAAAGCAAATATTCTCACGCACTGCAACACCGGCGGTCTGGCAACGGGGCAGTACGGAACCGCATTATCCATGATTTTCCACGCGCATTTTGCCGGCAAGAAAATAAATGTGTGGGTTGATGAAACGCGCCCCCTGCTGCAGGGTGCCCGGCTCACTGCCTGGGAACTGAATGAAGCTGAAGTACCCTTCAAACTTGTGATTGACTCTGCTTCAGGGCACCTCATGAAATCAGGCCTTGTGGATTTGGTTGTGGTCGGAACCGACCGCGTTGCTGCCAACGGCGATACTGCAAACAAAATCGGAACCTACAATCTTTCCGTACTCGCCAAAGCGCACGGTATTCCGTTCTATGTAGCCCTGCCGCTCTCAACCATCGACCTGAACCTGGAACACGGCGACCTCATCCCCATTGAAGAGCGCGACGGAGATGAAATCACGCATTTTGGTTCAACCCGAATGGCACCGAAGAAAATACAGACCTTTAACCCGGCTTTTGATGTGACTCCGGCAGAGAACATCACGGCTTTTATTACCGAAAAAGGGATTATACGACCGCCATTCAAAGAGAATCTCAGAAAGCTTTTTGAATAGTTTTATTTGAATCCTCCTCATTTATAAGTCCGCTTTTTATGTTGGAAACGTCTGTTCTGAACCGATTTCATCCATAAATTGTGCAATATAGCGCTCCATAAACGCGATGCGGCTTCGGGCCATTTGCCGTGCCGTTTCGGTTTGCATGAGTTCCGGAAGGCGGAACAGTTTGGTAAAGAAGTGATCGAGTATATAGCGGCTATCGTCTGCTTCGCGCGAAACTGCGGCGGGAAGGGGTATCTCGGGATGATAAAATTCAGAGCCAAATCCCGCGCCTGTAACAAAGCATCGGGCAATACCAACGGCTCCCAGCGCATCGAGGCGATCGGCATCCTGCAGTACTTTTGCTTCGATGGTACGGGGCTCGATACCTGCACTAAAGCTGTGCGCAGCGATACAGTGTGAAATAGCTTCGGTTTGGTTTTCTGGCACGGCGCAGGCGCGAAGCCACTCACCCGATTTCTCCGCAGAAATTCGGGATGCCTGTTTTCGATCAGCACTGTTCTTAGATAGTACAACAAGATCGTGCAGCCAGGCTGCCGGAATCAGGATACGCAGCTCGGCCCCTTCGGCGATTCCGATTTTTCGGGCGTTTTCAACAACCCGCTTCACGTGCTGCAAATCATGAGCGGAATCGCGCCCTACTGCTGTTTCGCGCAATAAGGCTTCGCATGCGCTTTCGGATATAATTTTCATAGTTCTATGAGGCAGGTCATTCAGAAAACATCCTCTTCATAAACGAACCGAGGCCGCTTCAAGAGAAGCTGCCTCAGCTCAACTTTTGCCTTCTGCACCTTAATCAACAACTGCCGTATCGAGATTATTAAGGGCAAAAACTTCTTCAACTTTCTCAAAGCCTTCCCCGATTCGGAGAATTGCAGGAGTGTCGCCGGTCATATCGATAATGGTCGATTCAACCGTTTGAAGGGGCTGTTCATCATCGATTGCGATATCTACAAGGTGATCGAAAATACGGAAGAGTTCGTCAGTAAAACGCGGCTCTGCATCTTCAATGAGTTCATCAGGGGCTTTTGCACTTGTGGCAAGCAGCGGATGCCCCAGCTCTGCAATAATCTGCTCACAAATCGGATGCGAAGGTACCCTGAAACCAACCGTTTTTCTTTTAGGATGAAGCAGCAGCCGCGGCACTTCTTTGGTGCCGGGTAAGATAAATGTATAAGGCCCCGGAATCAGTCGTTTTATGATTTTGAAATTATCCGTACTGATATTTGCGAACTTCGAGATTCCGGTGAGGGAGTCACAAATGAGGGTAAACATGTGATCGCTGTCCAGCTTTCTGATGCTGCGGATACGATCTACGCCCTTTTTGTTGGTATAGTCGCAGCCAAGGGCAAACTGCGTATCTGAAGGGAAAATCATGATTTCACCCGCTCGAAGCCGGTCAACAATATCAAAAACACGCTTAACATGGGGGTTTACCGGGTGAAGTTTAATTATATCTGCCATAAGGGACTTTTGTGTCTTTTAGGTTTTTGGATTTATTTCCCTGCGCGGGGCATAATGAATCGTTACATCTCTTAAAGTAAGCTTATGCAGGGAATTACTGATTTTTGGGCCTATTCTTGTATCTTGAATGTAGCAAAACTTTCCATAAAAGAAACCCAAAAGCAGGAGTCATCTATGTCATCAAACGTTCGCATCACATTTTTAGGACATTCGGCATTTAAAATAATATCACCTAAAGGCCATATAATCTACATTGATCCTTTTCTTTCACAAAACCCGTCAACTCCGGCTGAGTACAAATCCCCTGACAAGGCCGATTTCATTTTACTCACACACGGTCACGAAGATCACGTCGGCGACACGCTTGAAATAGCCAAAACTACCGCTGCAACCGTTGTAAGTACCGTTGAGCTTTCAGGCCTGCTAAAAGCAGACGGGCTTGCTGAACAGCAGGCAGCTGAATTCAACAAAGGCGGCACATTACAATTTGACGACTTTTCCGTAACCCTCACCAATGCAAATCACTCATCGTCCTTTGGCGGGCGGTATGCAGGTGAAGCCGGGGGGCTTGTAATTCGTTTTTCGGACGGCCCTACGATTTATCATGCCGGTGATACCAGCATTATGCCTGATTTCTCTCTCTACGCCGAACTGTACGCACCTGACATCAGCATGCTTCCAATTGGCGACCACTACACCATGGGCCCTGTAGAGGCAGCTATGGCGGCCTCAATGCTGAGATCGAAAATCTTTATTCCGATACATTTTGGCACTTTCCCGGTGTTAACCGGTTCACCGGACGTCTTTAAAACGGAGACCGAAAAGAGAACCGGAGGTGCCTCTCAGGTCACTATCCTCAAGCCCGGAGAAAGCCTTTAGCGAAAACACAGCTCAAAAAAAAGGTTACGCATTGCGGGAATGCGTAACCTTTTCAGTTTGATGGCCTGCTTATGAACTATAAAATAATCACGTCAAGGAGGATAGCAATCCATACTACAGGCAAATAAAAGATGGAAGCGAACATCAGTTTTTTTGCAGAGGGCTTATCTTTTATTGCGAAAAACTTATATCCGTAAAAGAGAAAACCAATTCCGGAAAGCAGTGCTCCAACCAGATAAATGATGCCGTTATAGTCCATAAAATACAGACTCAGCGAAATGGGGATGAGAATAAGCAGGCATACGAGGTTAACCCAGGCTGCTTTACTTCCGGTAATGTCATTTTTGGGCAGCATCCTGAAGCCTGCACGCGTATAATCTTCGTTGCAAAGCCAGGCGATCGAAACAACATGAGGTACCTGCCAGAAAAACACGATGGCAAACAAAACCCACACCCCGGGCTCTGAAATAGTTCCTGTAGCTGCGGCCCAACCACCAACGGGGGGCAGCGCACCAGGAACGGCGCCAATCCAAACATTGCTGAATGATACCCGCTTCATTGGGGTGTACATAGCAAGATAGGAGAACGCTGTAAGTGCAGATACCAGCCCTGCAATCCAGTTCACGGTTGTAATCAGGTAGATAAGGCCGCCAAAAATAAGGCTCATAGAAAAAATAAGCGCGTGTTTACTGTCGATGCGCTGAGTAGGAAGCGGACGCTTACTTGTGCGAAGCATCAGTTTATCGAGATCACGTTCAATATACTGATTATGGGCAGCCGTACCTGCTGCGATGAGTACCGTGCCGATAATAGCGTGGAATAGCAGGGTAAAATCAACAGAACCGGTTGAGCCCAACAGAAAGCCGATTGCCATGCTCGCGAGCACCAAAACGGTGATACCTGGCTTGGTAAGCTCGAAATAGTCTGCTAAGACTTGTGATAATAATGGTTTGGAAAGTGTGTTTTCCTGAGTTAGCTTCATTTAGTCAGAACAAATAATAGACTTTTAATAGTCGGAAAATTTAAGAAATAATCCTCAATTCAGCACGGATAGATTGAAGATATGTTGACAATAAATCTTAATTTAAAAGTTCAGTTTTCAGCCAAAGACATTCGTTAAACCATACTGTTTATATTTTATTTATGCTTAAGCAACTCTTCCCGACTGTAGCTACAACAACCGTTATTGTAACAGTACTGCTCATTTTCATCGGCGTACTCGTTCGCGCCTCAGGGGCTGGTCTTGGCTGCCCAGACTGGCCACAGTGTTTTGGTATGTGGATACCTCCAACCACTGCTGCTGATCTTCCTCCGGAATTTAATGCAGACGAGTTTAACGTAGTGCATACCTGGACAGAATACATCAACAGGCTTGTAGGAGTTCTGGTTGGATTTCTGATTATACTCACCACCTTTTTTTCCCTCGGTTACCTTAAGGAGCGAAAGTCAGTATTCGTGGCCTCATTATTAGCGCTCATTCTCGTGATTTTCCAGGGCTGGCTTGGCGGGCAGGTAGTACGAAGCGGATTACAGCCGGGCATGATAAGTGTTCACATGGTAATCGCAATGCTTATCCTAATGACGCTTGTTTACGCAACATGGTCAGCGATTAAAGACCGTTACCGCTTTACTTTGATGCACAATCATAAGAAAGCCCTCTTCATGGCCTCCTCTCTGCTTCTGTTTCTCATGTTTGTACAGATTATACTCGGTACACAGGTTCGGGAAGCCATTGATCTTGTTGATAAAGCGAGTTTTCCGCGAGGGGAATGGCTTGAACAGGTAGGGCTGATAGATCAGATACACCGCACTTTTTCATGGACTATTTTGCTTACAAGCACTTGGATCGTTTATTACGTTAAGAATAACAACCTCGTGACCAACATCACCAAAATTGCTGTTACCATTTTGGGACTTGTGCTTGTACAGATTTTTATTGGTGTAGTGCTTGCATACGGCGGTTTACCGGCTTCCTTTCAGGTGCTGCACCTTGGCGTTTCATCATTTCTCTTTATCGCAATACAGATTTTGATTCTCGCCTCGCGGCATAACCGATAACAAACCTTTATACGCACTCAAGTGAGTTTTTCCCGCAACATACAGCCTGCGCGGCCACTTGCTAAGCAGTTTCACTGTTGTTAAAAACGGGTCATAAATTCGCAGTCACAATCCCGCAAAATACATTACATCTAAAGTCAGGCCTGTTCCTGAACGCAGGTTAATACCGCATAGTCAATAAACCAATCAAACTCTCAGCCTGCGTTTTACAAAAATGTGGAGAAAAGGGCACAACAGATACTGCCAAATAGCCTGATCCTGATAGCATCACACCAAAAAAGCCTCCGCGAAAATATTCGCGGAGGCTTTTTTAATTATAGTGTTGCCCTAATAGATAAGGTCATGGAATCCAGACATTAATGCCTGCATCTCTGAAATTAGTATCCAGCAGAGTTATGCCAACAAATACCAAAAAGAACAGCAGGGAAAACACAAGGACTACCGTGTTGAATTTTTCATCATAATACAGCCCCATGAAGAACATAGCTACAAGAGTAGCTTTGAATGATGCGAGCAGTAACGCTACAACTACATCAAACGGAGCCGGGATGTTGAGATAAAACACAGCAACTGTAACAACTGTGAGAACCACGAGTGCAAATGTAGTTGACAACAGTGTCTTGAGAGGAATGATATGGTGAGCGCTCATCGTAAAAAGAATAATTAAGTTCTTATTGAAAATAGTTCATTTGGTTTCCGAATTCACGCTAATCAATAAGGTACATAAGCGGAAAGAGGAAAATCCAGATAATATCCACAAGGTGCCAATATAAGCCGGTTATTTCCACAGGAGTGTAGTAAGCCGAACTGTAAGCTCCGGCTCTTGCTTTCACAACAAGCCATATCATTAACCCGATACCAATGATAACGTGAATCCCGTGTAAACCCGTCATCATATAATAAATACTGAAGAATACACTTGCTTTCGGATGATCAATACCTTCAAAGGTGTACATGCCGCCGGGCAGAATACCTACTTCAAACTTAGCGGTGTATTCAAAATATTTGATTACAAGAAACACTGTTGCAAGTACGATAGTAACCAACAGGTAATTAACAATCATTTTCTGATTGTTTGTTTGCGCTGCACGAATTGCAAGCGCACAAGTAAGAGAGCTGCCGATCAGTACAACTGTATTAATACCGCCAAGTACAGTACTTAATTCAGTTGCAGCCATCGTAAACAACTCAGGGTTCCATGCACGATAAATGATGTAGGCCACAAAAAGGCCTCCAAAAAACATCACCTCTGTAAACAGGAACAACCACATGCCAAGTTTCGAAGAGCTGAACTGCTGATCTGAGCTCCTGAAATGATGCTGTACGTGCGCGTTTTCTAAACTTTGAGCCTGTGCCATTTATTGAAGGATTACCTTAAGGGTTCAATTTTAATTAAACAGTTTCAGCAGATTGCTTCCTAATGTCGCCTTCATGGTCGTTGCCATGATAAACATCATCAGAAATTCCCAGTGTAAAGTCAGAAATCGGCTTATGATAGTCGTAAGCGCCGTTTGTAACAACTGGCTGATAATTGAAATTATGCTGAAGCGGCGGAGAGGAAGTCATCCAGTCTAATGTACGGGCGCCCCACGGGTTGGAGGTTGCCTTTTCGCCTTTCCAAAGAGAGTGCGCCAGGTACACGGCAATAATTACGAAGCCGATTCCCAGTACATACGAACCGATAGTTGACAGCTGATGCATGGTTTGAAATTGCTCAATGTATGAATAATACCGACGTGGCATTCCCTGACTTCCCATAATGAACTGCGGGAGGAAAGTGAGATTAAACCCAATGAAAATTATGACCGCCGATATTCTTCCCCAAAATTCGCTGTACATCTTACCGGTCATTTTGGGCCACCAGAAGTGAAGACCGCCAAGGAAAGCCATTACCGTACCGCCCATCATCACATAGTGGAAGTGGGCTACTACATAGTAGGTATCATGAAGCTGAACATTCACTGAGATAGCACCCAGCATTATTCCCGTAACACCACCAATAGTAAACAGAAAGAGGAAAATACAGGCGTAAAGCATCGGTGTCTTCATATCGATAGATCCCTTGTGCATGGTCGCCAGCCAGTTAAAGATCTTTATACCCGTAGGTATCCCTACAAAAAAGGTCAGAAATGAAAATACAACCGTACTTAACTCACTTTGGCCGGAGACAAACATATGATGACCCCACACCAAAGAGCCAATGAAGGCAATTGCCAGGCTTGACATCGCGATGGCCCAGTATCCAAAAACGGTTTTTCTTGAAAAAGTGCCGATAAGTTCTGAAATCACTCCAAAGGCAGGCACAATCATAATGTAAACCGCCGGGTGAGAATAAAACCAGAAAAAATGCTGATACAATACCGGGTCGCCACCAAGAGCAGGATCGAAAATACCGATGCCTAATGTCCGCTCCATGATAAGCAGCGCAAGCGTAATTGCCAGAACAGGAGTTGCAAGTACCTGAATGACTGAGGTAGCATACATGGCCCAGATAAACAGAGGTAAGCGTCCCCATGTCATACCGGGTGCCCTCATTTTATGTACGGTTACGATAAAGTTCATTCCCGTCAGAATGGAAGAGAAACCCATAATGAACACTCCAAACGTCATAAGTATAACCGCAGAGCCGGTTTGCACAGAGTAAGGAGTATAAAAGGTCCAGCCCGTGTCGATAGGATTAACTGCGAGCGATGCAAGCGTGAACAAAGCTCCTATTGAGTAAATCCAGAATGAAGCGAGGTTTAACCGGGGGAAGGCTACATCTTTTGCACCGAGCATAATAGGCAGAAGGAAGTTACCCAGTGCAGCCGGAATAGACGGGATGATAAACAAAAACACCATGATCGCCCCGTGGAGGGTAAAAATCCGGTTGTAAGTTTCTGCGTTCATCAGGTTTTCAGCAGGCGTAAAAAGCTCTGTTCTCAGAACAAGAGCGAGTACACCGCCTACGAAGAAGAACAAAGCAATTGATGCCAGGTACATCAACCCGATGCGTTTGTGATCTACGGTAAACAACCATGATTTCAAACCGGATTCCGCATTCAGATAGTTTTTGGGCGGATTCTCGTCTATATCAAAGTAACGTACCTTGAGGGTATTTCCGTTAGTTGCAGCTGCCGACATATTATTGTAACTCCTTTATGAATTCTACTAAACCAAGAATTTCGCGTTCGCTTAATGTTTGTGCATAAATGTTAGGCATGTTATTCGGATAACCGACATTTACCAAAACCTGGGGCTCAACAATTGATTCGATGAGGTAAGCTTCATCTGCAATTCTGGTGCTTCCATCTGTGAATTGTCTTTCACGCATGTACAGACCTGCAAAAGTTGGCCCTACACGAGAGGCACCGTCAAGCGAATGGCAGCCCTGACATCCTGCACTCGTGTACACAAGTCTTCCAAGTTCGGCAAGAGGAAGCGCATCAAGATCACGGCCAAGTTCCTCTTCGGTCCATGAGTCAAAATCTTCCTGTGTTTTTACCCGAACTATACCATTCATCATGGAGTGCCCGCCTCCGCAATATTCAGTACAGAAATATACAAACTCCCCGGGTCTGATAGCTTCAAACCAGGCATAGGTGTACCTGTTGGGCATCAGATCCTGTTTGAGCCTAAACTGTGGCACAAAAAATGAGTGCAGCACATCTCCGTCACGCGATCTCATGATAAGGCGCACGGGCTGAGCCACCGGAACAGTAAGCTGATTTGCTTCCCGAATTCCGTTAGGATGTTCGAAATTCCATCCGAAAGAGAAACTTTCTACATAAACTTCATATGAGTTTGCAGGAGGTGTTCTCATTTCCACGTAGTCATTAAAACCCCATCCGAATACAATCAGAATCAGAATAAGGGGAATTACAGTCCATGTTACTTCAAGAGTTGTATTATGGGTAATCAGGGGAGTAGTATCCTCCTGAGATTTTCTTCTGTATTTAATCGAGAAGTAAACTATCGCAATTGTAATACCTACAAGCAAAATAAGGCTTACAATATTGATAAAGTGAAACAGCGCATCAACGTTAGCTGCGTAAGTTGATTCCGCTGAGGGTAGAAAGAAATTGGTTAAGTATTCCATAGTAATATTAGCAGTTAATCAAATCTAAGGCCTGAAACGTCTTTTTTTCTCTCTCTGAGCCAGAAGAACCCGAGAAAAATACCTAAACTAAGCAGTATTACAACACCGCCAACTTTCATAATATTCATTGCATAGGGCACGTATGAGCCTGAGTCCGGATCAAAAGTAAAGCAGTATAGCGCAATCCTTTCAATGGTAGAGCCAACCCTGCCGCCTGCTGCATCAAAAAGGGCATTCCGAACGTCCATTTCACGGTAAGACACCCCGTAAAGATATCTGGTGATCGTCATATCCGGCGAAATGAACATAATTGCTGACCCATGAAGGAACTCCTGAGCTTCTTCACTCCAAATAAAAGGCATGCCGACTGCTTCGGAAACCCTGTCAATATTTTCCTGAGTACCGGTTAAAAAGTGCCAGCCCTCCCGGATACCTGACTTATTCATTCGTGATTCATAACCTGCCTTAACCTCTGAGGCGAGTACGTAATCTTCTTTCGGATCTATACTGATGGTTATGATGTCATACTCCGTGCCCGGATTCCATCTCACCTGTTCTACAGCATCAGCCACACCATTGAGAATAAGGCTGCAAATACTCGGACAGCTAAAATAAATCAGATTTAGAAGAACCGGACGACCGGTTTCGAATAATGAACCAAGCGTTACCTCTTCCCCTTTTTCATTGGTGAAGGTTAAATCTGAGGGTATTTGACGCCCAAGCTGTTCTTGTATCTGCAATTGCTCGAGCAAGCGGGCATTTGCTTCAGATGCGGGCTGCGTTCGCTGTGCCTGTATATCTGCAGGATACAGCATCAACACCGTCAGAATTGTAGTTAGTAGTATTTTACCAGTAAGTTTCAAGCGTATGGTACTGCCTTATGACAGGTTATTGTTTTCTTTCGTTAATGAGAATGGTCTTTGCACTGTCAATCGGAATTTGAAAAATTCCGGTTTGTTCATCTACAACTTCAAAGGAATTTAGCTGTTCCAGCGACTGTGACCTGTGGTTATTCAGCTCCTGATATTCAGTATTCACAGCCTGCTGAAACTGTGTTTCGAACTTCCAGTACTTGTAAAGATTAAAAGCGATGGCGATAAGAATAACAACGACTACTGAAGTAGCAACAGACCAAAACACAATTTTGGACATGCTGAGTTCGTCAGCCATTACGCCGTCATTAATCGAATTTTGGGCGTCGATATCGCTTAATTCAAAATATTCCTGCTCAGATTTATTTTTATCTACCTGCATGGCAAATGATTACATCAATGTTTGTTGAGGGATTCCATTAGCTTCGGATCGTTCTTCGGGATCATGCTTTGTTGTTTGAAGTAAAAAAAGAATAACCCGAGGAAAATACCTGCCAATGCAAGGAACGTTGCGAGGTCTAACCAGTGAAAGCTGAACGTGTCATGAAGAGATGGCATGATCAGCCAGTACAGCTCTACGATATGGCTTACAATTATCAACACTGAAATCGTTTTCAGAACGGTGAAGTTACCTTTTGCCGGTTTGGAAAGTAATACTATGAATGGTATTACAAAACGTCCGAAAATTACAGCGTAAAAAATGTATTCCCAGTTGCCTTCCAGCCTGTAATAGTAGAACAGCGTTGCTTCAGGAATATTCGCATAATAAATAAGGAAAAACTGACTGAATGCTATGTAGGCGTAGAAAACCGTAAAAGCAAACATCCAGGCACCCAGATCTCTGATGTGTGCTTTATTGATGGTGTTAAGCAGAAGCCCGTTGCTTCTGAGATAGAAAATCATCATCAGAAGGATTGCAAATATTGCCTGAAACGACATTGCAAAGTAATAAACCCCAAACATGGTTGAAAACCAGTCGAACCGCAGGGACATGATCCAGTCGAATGAAGCAAAGGCGACTGTAAACCCAAAAAAGAAAATGCCGGGTGCGCTGAATTTACGAAGGGTAGTATCGATTCCCCAATCTCCGGTCTCATCCATTTTCACTGAATTCTGATACAGCTTATATCCCAGGAAAGCCCAGATAGCGAAATAGATTACATTACGTGCAATGAAGAAAGGGATGTTGAGATAGGGTGATTTATACTCGCGAAGCCCTTCATAAAAAGTACTGTACTGTTCTTGAGTCCAGGGGAAGAGGGTAGTCATTCCGATAAGTATCGGAATGAAAAGAAGCGCGAAAACCCAAAGGTAAGAGGAGAACGTTTCCGGAATTCGGCGCAGGGTAGTACCCCAGCTCGAACGGGTGATATGATGAATCATCACCAGGAAAAGAGATGCAAGCGAAATGCTTATAAAGAAAGTGAAGCTTGTAAGGTATGAGTGCAGAAACTGTTCGAAGTTTACTACTACCCCAACAAGGCTTGCAATAATCCCGACTACAGCAATGGCGATGATTACTCGAGAAGGATTCGCACTTTCGGGGAACTCGATACTGTCAGTAAGCTTAGTGTGTGCCATTAGAATTTCTACTGAATCGTTATAATTTATTGATTTGCGAGGTTTGCACTTGCTTCACCTAAACCGAAATGCTCTGCGGATAGCCCAACCGCTCTGATTTGGTCTTCTGTTGCCCCCTGACTGATCTGCATGGCCCGAATATACGCAACAATTGCCCAACGGTCTTCAGCGAGTCTTACCATTCTGCGATACGATGGCATACTGCCGGCTCCATTGTAGATGGCGCTGTATATCTCACCATCCACCATATTGAGTACTCTTTCTTCGTGGAAGGATGGGGGTGGCACATAGCCCCGTGAAATAACAAGACCATCACCGTAGCCTGATACACCATGGCATGGGGTACAACTGATGTTGTACTGTGCACGTCCGCGGTCGAGAAGTTCCCGGGTAACAGCTACGGGTATGAAATCTATATAGCTTCCGTTGGGATTAATTCCTTCGTATTTGGCAAGATCCTGACGAAGGTGACCTCTTGGGATGGTTCCCTCCACCGGCATACGCATTGCTCTGCGGTCTTCAAAAAAGTCATTAGGTTCAAAAGCTTTAAACTTTTGCTGCCAGTACATGTTTTGTTGTGGCTGAATCTGCGTTTTTTCACTTGGCATTCCCTGACAAGCCGCCAGAATAAATGCCGCTGAGAGGATTACAAGCAGTATTTTACCGTTCATTTGAATACTCATAATTTAGGTGCTCCTCCTATTCGTATATTTTTTCAATGTGAGATGCACCGGTAGATTCCAAAAATTTTTGCGTTTCCTCTTCGGAATACATGCCGTCCTCAGTTTCTATGATAATAAAAAACTTATCGTCGGTTACCCGGTTGAAGGTCTCTGAATTAAACAGACTGTTATGATGCTTAGGCAGGTTATTCAGAAATAGCATTCCAAATACAGCTGCAAAAGCAGACAGCAGAATGGTTAATTCAAAAGTTACCGGTACAAATGCCGGGATGTTTGCAAACGGCCGGCCACCAATGTTGATGGGATAGGCAATAGAAGCAGCCCATACCTGCAAGGCTATACCTCCGGAAAAGCCAACCAATGCGTGACTCAGCACAATCCAGCCGAGCTTTGATTCCTTAAGGCCCATGGCATCATCCATTCCGTGAATCGGAAAGGGGCTGTGAGCATCGAACCTGGTATACCCGGCTCTGTTTACCAGCTTTGCAGCCTTCATCAGCTTAGCCGGATTGTCATATTCGGCAAGCACTGCGAAAACTTTATTCTCAGTTGTTTCGGATACGATAGCGCTCATCTTATGCTGATTTATGCGTTAGATTCATTGACTTTTTCTTTCACCGGCTCGTTGCCGTCCTCATCATAATAGTGCGGATCTGCCTGTGGCATTACCATTTTAACCTCTGCGATGGCAATCATCGGCAGGAAACGCAGGAAAAGCAGGAAATTGCTGAAGAACAGTCCAAAGGTGCCAACATAGGTTAGCACATCAACCCAGGTCGGGGAGTAGTATGCCCATGACCCCGGCAGAAAGTCTTGCGCCAGTGAAGTAACGGTAATTACAAAGCGCTCAAACCACATACCAATGTTTACCACGATTGACAGTATAAAAGATACTGTAATGCTTCGGCGCATCTTGCGGAACCAGAAAAAGTTTGGTGCAATTACGTTACACGACATCATTATCCAGTATGCCCACGCATAAGGACCTGTAGCCCGGTTTACAAAAGCGAATTTCTCGTATTCCACACCTGAATACCAGGCGATAAAGAACTCCATGATATAGGCAAAACCGACCATCCAGCCTGTTACCAGAATTATGATGTTCATCTTTTCGATGTGGTCGAGTGTCATTATATCCTGCAACCCATAGATTTTCCGGGCAATGATCATGAGCGTCATTACCATCGCAAAACCTGAGAAAATCGCTCCGGCTACAAAGTAAGGCGGGAAAATCGTGGTGTGCCAGCCTGGTATGATGGACACTGCAAAGTCAAACGATACAATGGTGTGTACTGAAAGTACAAGCGGAGTAGCTAAACCTGCGAGCAGCATGTAGGCTTTCTCGTAGTGCTGCCACTGACGATTACCACCGGTCCATCCTAAGGCAAAGGTGCCGTATAGTTTGGCTGCTAATTTGCTTTTCACGCGGTCGCGAAGGGTAGCAAGGTCAGGAATCAGGCCTACATACCAAAAAAGAAGAGATACTGTGAAATAGGTCGATACCGCAAACACATCCCAAAGCAGGGGGCTGTTGAAGTTCGGCCACATCTGCATCTGGTTGGGCAGCGGGAAAATCCAGTAAACAACCCAGATACGACCAACGTGCACGGCCGGGAAAATTCCGGCACACATTACAGCGAAGATCGTCATGGCTTCCGCGAATCTGTTAATTGCTGTACGCCATCCCTGCCTGAAAAGGAAAAGTACGGCGCTAATCAGCGTGCCGGCGTGTCCGATACCAACCCACCACACAAAGTTGATAATTGCCCAACCCCATGCTACAGTATTGTTCAGACCCCATACACCGGTACCCTCCCAGATGAGATAGCCAAGCATCAGGAATAACAAGCCCAAAAGCAGGTTTGACACTCCGAAAGCGATATACCACCAAAAAGGGGTGGGTTTTTCAACAATATCGGCAACCAGTGCCGTGATGCTGCTGAAGGTATGGTTCCCCTTTACGAGCGGGGCTTCTTTTACATAACCACTATTGCTGCTCATGTATGACTGCTTTGAATTGTAGTTCTTATTTGCAGGGCTTTACGCCAGCTCATTATTTGGATTTCTGAGTTTGGCCAGGTAAGAGGTTCTTGGCCTGATGTTGATTTCTTCCAGCATCACGTAGTTTCTGTCGTTGCGCTTGGTACGTGAAATTACGCTGTTGTCGTCAGTCAGGTCGCCAAAGGTGATTGCCTGTGTCGGACATGCCTGCTGACAAGCTGTTTTCACGGTACCGTCTGCCGGTTTGATTGAATTGCCGGTTGCATTTTTGGTTGCAATCTTAGCACGGTTGATGCGCTGCACACAATAGGTACATTTTTCCATCACCCCTCTGAAGCGGACAGATACATCCGGATTCATAGCCATCTGAATGATATCCGGATCTTCATCAATTTCCAGCCAGTTTTTGGCATAATTAAAGAAATTGAAACGGCGAACCTTAAACGGACAGTTATTTGAGCAATAACGGGTTCCGATACACTGGTTATAAGTCATCTGGTTGAGACCATCATCACTGTGAGTGGTTGCCGCAACCGGACAAACCATTTCGCAGGGGGCCTGCTCACAGTGCATACACGGGATAGGCTGATGGATTACCTGAGGATCTGCCTGATCACCGGAGAAATAGCGGTCAATCCGAATCCAGTGCATCTCACGGTTACGTACTACTTCACGCTTGCCGATAACCGGAATATTGTTTTCAGCCTGACAGGCAATTGTACACACCCCGCAGCCGGTACAGGCGTTAAGGTCAATGGCCATTCCCCACTGTGGCTGATGGCTTGGGAAAAGCTGATCATTAAACAGGTTTTTCGGCATTCCGTCTTCCCTGCGTCCCGGCACATAAACCTTATCAGCGGCAATTCGCGGATCAGCTTTATACTCGGATATCGTAGCCTCACGTGCAAGCGGCCGGCCTTCCATCGAATGGTGGTTTTGAGTACAGGCAACCGGGTAGTTACGCCGTGCTACTTCAACTGAAACAGCTGTCGCTGCCACAGGGCCGGCGGTTGTAAATCCGATATAGGCATTATGGCCAATATCGTCAGCTACTTTACCTAAAGACTTACGCCCGTATCCAACAGAAATAGTAATGCTGTTATCTGCATGCCCGGGGAGAATCCATGCAGGCATCTGGAAAGTGGTACCATTTGCGGTAATGTTGAGCAGATCGTATTCGGTTTCTCCGAATTTGCGCTCACGCACGCCGAGCTGTTCAGCAGTTGCAGGGCTCATTGCTGCAACGTTATCCCACGTAATTTTTGTGATAGGGTCCGGAAGTTCCTGAAGCCAGCCATTGTTGGCGTAGCGACCGTCAAACAATTTACGGTCTGCTTTCAGAACCAGTTCGATATTGCCGTCATTGCTTACACTATGCTGCTCAAGCATGTTTTGAAGCATTGCGGTGAAACCTGACACCAGGCTTACACTTGCAGCGTTGAACCGGCTTCCGGTATAAACGCCGTCATGAACTGTTTTTTCCCAGTTGGTTTCGAATTCACTTCGGAAAACGCTGTTCCATGTTTCACGAACGATATCATAACATTCTCTGCTTTCGCCGTGCAGAACAGCACTCAGAAACTCAGTCTCACATTTACTTCCGAAAAGCGGCTGAATAGTAGGCTGAATAACTGAAAGTTGACCGCGGTAATCAGCAATATCGCCCCAGTATTCCAGATAGTGTGAACGATTGATATGCCATGTAGCTTTCGCGGAGGTTTCATCAACATGGCTGGAAAGGTGGATGCTCGTGCCTGCGCGATCCATCAGGGCCTCAAAATCAATATCAGACGGTGAGTTAAACACCGGATTGCCACCCAAAATTACAAGTGTATCAACGTTACCGTTTGCTATGGCATCTGCAACACGGCTGAGCGCGTCAGGGTCGTAAGAGTTGTCATGGTAGGGTACCTGAGTATATTCAACTGTTTGACCTGTGTTGCCTAAAGCTGCATTTATAGCTGCAACCATGGCATGCACCGCTACCGGATGATGTTCTCCGGCTGCGAGCACGGCTCTTCCTCTGTTTGAAGCAAGTTCTTGTGCCAGAACACTTACCCAAAGGTGCTGAGAGAAAGAGTTACTTACGCCTGAAAAAGCTGAGAGCCCGCTCTGTGTTTCAGAAAGCTTGTTACCAAGGGCAGCAACAAACGCCGGAATATCGCCCGCCTTAAGTCTTAAGCGATGATCTGCATTTGAACCGGTCACGCTCAGGTCATTTTCGATTACATAAAGCCTGTTCATCGCGTCATCGGTGGATTCCACCCGGCGGCGGTCGGCATAATCGCGGTTTAAGCGAACCATATCAGGCGCTATAGCCATAAAATCAAAATCAACCGATACTACTACATCGGCTTTATCAAGGTGATATACAGGGCGAAGCTTACGGCCGAAGGCGGCCTGAGTACCTGCAAGCACGTTAGCCGGACCAAAGGGCTCGTAGGTAGCCCATACCGCATTTGGGAAGCGCGCCTGAATTTCTGACTTCAGCCGGTTTACAGACGGAGACCCGCTCGCCTCACTCACAAAAGCGATACCGCGGCTCGTGTCAGCAAAGTGTGATGCACAGAATTCAGTAAAAGCCAACCAGTCCGAGCGCTCCCCGTTATGACGCACGAACCTTGAGCGGTCAACGTCATAAAGGTCAAGAATGGAAGCCTGCTGAAAAATATTGGTCGAGCCTTTGCTCGACTCATGATCTTTATTACCCTCAATTTTAATAGGCCTGCCTTCAGATGTAGTTACAAGAACACCTGTTCCATGATCCTGAAAGGGAATTGAGGAAGCGTACTCAAGCGGGATACCGGCTACAATCTCTTCAGGTTGTTTATGGTAAGGCAGCAGTTTTTGGACAGGCTTGCGGCAGGCAGCCAGTCCCGCAAGGGCAACCGAAGCACCCATGATCTGCAGGAAGTTTCTTCTCGAGTAACCATCACGAAGTTCACCGGCGCCCTCAGGGAACTCACGGCTCATATATTCTTTATAGGCTTCGTTTTGAGAAAGATCTTGGAGGCTGCGCCAATACGTTTTTTGTTCAGTATTTGACATTCCGGATAATTAAGCTTTTTGAGAAGGTTGTACCTTAGCGGTGGCAGGCATTACAGTAAATCGGGGGAGCAATATTTTTCTTTGAAATAACCATTTGTGCAAACTCAAAATGATTTTCATCAGGCTCCCAGGCCATATTTGTTACTTCTTCTACGGGCCTCAGATACGGTGCAGGGTTATTGTGGCAGTCAAGACACCAGCCCATACTCAGCGGTTCGGCCTGCATTACAACTTCCATACGGTCAACCCTTCCGTGACAGGTAGCACATCCTACACCTACATTCACGTGCGCACTGTGGTTGAAATATGCAAAACCAGCGAGTTTGTGAATATGAACCCATTCCACAGGCAAACCTGTTTCCCAGCTGTCACGCAAAGGCTGCAATTTTTCACTGTCAGTCTTTATCTGAACGTGACACGTCATACAGGTTTCGGTTGAAGGGATGCTTGCACGCGCTGATTCCCATACTGAGGTATGGCAATACTGACAATCAATACCCAGCTCACCGGCATGTAGCCTGTGGCTGTAATCGATAGGTTGTGTAGGTGCATATCCAACCTGCGTGTATTTTGGTGAACCCCAGTACCAGAATCCAAAAATAACTGCAAGCAGTAGTAAATTTATCGATAACAAGAGTCGTTTTGGGACCTTGTTGGACCACTTCGGAAAAAGTTGAGCCATTAGGTTTAATTATTTTTTTGCACGGATTATGAAGGACCGTATGTAATAATAGCTTTATAGCAATTCCATAATATACGATTCAGCTTTTCTCAAACCCCGCCCGAGAGATAAACTGCTGGTATTTGAACTCAGTCTAAATAAACCAGGGCCTTTTACATCAGCTGGCGGGGAACTGCTGAATTTTAAAAATAACAGCTTTGAAACTAAAAACCCATACTATTTGTGCAAACAAGCCCTTTCAAAATCCCTTTAGCCTTCATTTCCTTTCATAAATCGTTCTGTTTTAACGTGATACAGTAAACGTAAAATCTTCATTGTTTCCTTCCGAACATTATTCTCACCAAAATAATCTAATATGTAGATTAGATTATTTTAATTTAATTTCCCTCACAAAAAAACAGCTGTACCCACTAACGTTGTGAGGTACAGCTGTTTAGTTTTATACCGGCATCACAGAACCCTTCGTGTAAGTCAGGCTTCAGATTTTTACCTCATTCGTAGAGCCTTCATTGATTGATAGCTGTTCAGGTTGTTTGAGACTGAGGCACTGTTACTTCTTCGTTTGCCGTCTTTGCATTTATTGCTATGGCTTTGATGCGCTCAAGGGCATTATTAGACGCCACATAAACAATTGGTATAAGAAACAGGGTGATGAATGTAGAAGCCGAAAGCCCTCCGATTACAACACGTGCCAGTGACGCCTGCAGCTCACCGCCGGCTCCGATTCCAAACGAAAGGGGCAGTAAAGCCAGGATGGTTGTGAATGTTGTAAGCAGAATCGGACGAAGCCGGAGGCGGCCTGCTTCAACAACAGCTTCGCGCACACTCATATTTTGTTCCCTTCGCATGAGGTTAATGTAATCTACCAGCACAATCGCATTGTTAACTACAATACCGATCAGCATCACAATACCCATCAGGCTCTGCAGGTTCATGGTTGTATTGGTGATCATCATCGCAGGTACTACACCAACTATGGCCACAGGCACTGAAAACATCACAATAAGAGGATCAAGGAAACGCTCAAACTGAGCGGCCATCACCATGTAAATCAACAGCAGCGCCATTATAATGGCCAGGGTGAAGTCGCGTTGGGCACGCTGCTGTTCTTCATATTCACCACCGAAATAAATCGAAAACCCATCCGGCAGGGGGATCTGACTCAGATCAGAACGGATACGGTCAACGGCTGTACCCAGGGGTACACCGCTTTCCAGGTTGGCGGTTATGAAGGTTACCCGCTGCCCGTTCACCCGGTTGATGTTTGTAGGACCCCGCTCCGGTACCTGCTCGGCTACTGTTGATATGGGGATGATATCACCCTGAGCCGTGCGCACACTGATGTTATCAATATCGTGAATACTCACCCGATCCTCCGGACGAAGCCTCACTGTGATCGGAACTTCTTCTCCTTCCATACGGAATACACCCGCCCGGCGCCCGCCTACGTTTGACTGTATGGCCGCGCCCAAATCCTGTGCAGAAATACCCAGCCGCGACATTCGCTCCCGGTCGAAACGGATATTCTGTTCCGGCCGGCCTTCCCGTACACGTGCCCACACGTCAGCAACGCCTTCGATATCTTCCACACGGTCGCGAATCATGAGTGCCAGTTCTTCAGCTGTTTCCAGATTGAAGCCTCTGAGCTGTATCGAAACCGACTCGACATCATCACCGCCCCCTGTATTGAAAACGCGGCGGAGAATCCACAGGCCGGTCCGTGCCTGTACCCGAATATCCGCACCGGGAATAGTTCCCGTAAGGTTTTCCCGGATTTCGTCGGCCAGGGCGTTGGCTGAGCGTGTTCGTTCACTGAAGTCAACCAAAGTAAGGTCAATGCGTGCGTTTCCGTTACGGGCTTCACGGCTTATGTAGCGCACATCACTCATAGGTACCAATTCTGCAACGATGGCATCGAGCTCCTGCATGTACTCGTAAATGACGGCGATATTGGTTCCGCCGTCCATATTCATGCTGATGCGTATCTCATCCGCCTCACTTTGCGGCGCAAGCTCAAAAGGTATAGAAGGCAGTCTGTAAAACGATAATATCACCAGCAACAGCGTTGCTACAACCACATAAATACGATACTGTAGTGCTTTTTCGACAGCACGGGCATAGCCGTTTTCAAAGCGCGCCATGAAACGCTGCCAGCGCGGGCGCTTGCTGATTTCCGGATGATCCTGCTCAACTTTCAAGAATTTGCTGGATAGCATGGGTACGAGCGTGAGCGCAACAAGCAGCGAACACAACAGAGAGAACACCACCACAAGTGCGAGCTCCTGAAACATCATCCCGGTAATGGTGCGCATGAATACTACCGGCAGGAAAATGACCGAAGTTGTGAGCGTACTTGCAATAATGGCACCGGCTACCTGCCTGGTACCAATAAGGGCGCTTTTCTTCTTTCCTTTTCCGTTTTGGCGTTGCCTCACAATATTTTCAAGTACCACGATTGCGTTGTCAACAATGAGGCCTACACCAAGCGCAAGCCCTCCAAAACTCATCTGATTAAGCGTGAGGCCACCAAAGTAAAGCAGGCCAAAAGTTGCAATAATGGATATCGGTATCGTAATGCCGATAATCATGGTCGCTGAGCCGTTTCGGAGGAAGGAGAAAAGCACGATAATAGCGAGAATTCCGCCCCAAATGGCCGAATTACGCACATTATCGATCGACTGATTGATGTAATCGCTCTGATCGGTTATCACCCTCAGCTGCAGGTCGGTCCGTTCGAGATTGATGCGCCTCACCTCATCATGCACCATACGCGCTACGGCTACCGTATTCGCGCCGCTTTGCTTCCTGAGCCCCATCCTGATAGTTGGGCGCCCGTCGATTTCCACATAGCGGTTGATATCCTGATAGCCAAATGTTACAAGGGCCACATCCCCTACCCGAATCGGCACACCGTCAACGGTTGTGATGATGGTATTCTGCACTTCATCCACATCACGAAATTCACCGAGGGTACGCACGTACAGATCATTGAGGCCTTCTTTGATGTTACCTCCGGGCAGGTTCACATTTTCACGACCGATGGCGTTTACCACATCTGTAGCGGTAATATTGGCTGAGGTGAGCCTTTCACGAATTAAATCAACATGGATTTCACGGTACACGCCTCCCCATACATCGATGGATCCGATTCCGGGAATCTGCTCGAACCGTTTACCGATTTCGCGTTCAAGGATGCGGGTAAGCTCCGACATCTCCCGGTCAGAGAGCGCGCCCAGAATTACGATGGGGGAGTCATTCGGGTCGAATTTCCAGATGCGGGGCGGCTCTACCTCCGGGGGCAGGCTGCGGCGCACGCGGTCGAGTGCCGCACGCACATCATTGGTTGCCTCATCAAGGTTGGTGCCCTGCGCAAAATGCAGGGTTACACGGCTGTTGCCTTCGCTTGAGTTGGAGTTTACCCGCTCCACATTAGGCACGCCGGCAATGGCATTTTCAATCTGATCGGTGATGATGCGCTCCATCTCCTCCGGCCCGACATTGTCGTAGTTAACTGCTACAGTAAGCTGCGGATACTCTATTGGAGGGAGCAAATCAACCGGAAGCATCCGGAACCCGATAATACCAAGGGTGATGACAATGAGATACACCATGGCTGTTGCAATCGGGCGGGAAACAGCTTTAGCCGATAAAGACATAAGAAAGGAATTTCAGTTCAGTTTAGGTTTTGCAGGATGAAGAGACGAACCTCTTGGGTCAGGCATCGTTGGGGTTGCCGTTGGTGTTAGCCAGTTTTTGCCGGATGAGGTCGAGCAAATCCCGGTTCTGAAGTTGCTGCAGCTCCAGGATGCGATCCCAGCTTGTTACCCGAACCCTGGCTTCTTCCCTGCCGGAAGCAAGCAGGTTTTGGCCAATCGTAACCACGAGATCACCCGGCTGAATGCCACTCACACCCGAAACCTGACGCCCCTGCGCAACCACCGTTACGGGCATAAAAACCATGCCTGTTGGTCCGATTATGGGGCTGTTAGCTTCACCGGCTTCAATCTGCCCGAGCTCTGTGAGTGCACCGCGATCAGCAACATAAACCCCGCGGCGGCCATCGTTCGGATTGGTGAATAACGCGTTATTGGGCACCAAAACGGCCTGCTCGCTTTCGCCGTAAAGAATATCAACTGTCACAAACATGCCGGCGCGCAGCAGCCCGTCGGGATTCTGGAGCTCAATTTCAGCCTCTGCTGAATTGGTTACGGGATTGATGAAAGGGGAAATCCGGCTAAGCGGCGTCTGAATGACTTCGCCACCAAATGCCGGGGAAGTGATGTTAACCGTTTGACCGGTTTCAATATAGCCCAGCATTCTTTCCGTAAGCGACACCCGAATGGTCATCACACGGGTATCACCAATTTCAAACAATCGTGTTGAAGGGCCGGCAATTTGCCCGACTTCTATATGCCTTGTGCCTACAAAACCGTCTGTTGGTGCCTTTACCACCGTGTTGCTGAGGTCGTTACGACGTTCCTCAAGAACGGATCCGGCCTGTGTTTTCTGAGCCTGTGCCAGCTGCAGAGCAGCACGGGAAGCTTCCACTTCGGCTTCGAGCTGTTCAAGCTCGAGCTCGCTCTCGAGGTTTCTCACACTCAGGGTCTGCACTCGCGTTAAACGGGATTCAAGGCGCTGCACATTGGCCTGCGCCTGCCTCACCTGTGCTTCAGCAATCTGAAGGCCGGCTTCTGCCTGCCGCACACGTTCCCTTGCTTCTGAATCGCGAAGACGCACCAGCGGCTGCCCCTTACGAACCTGATCACCGCTGTTGACCAGAATCTCGACAACAGGAGCCGTAATTTCTGGGAAAACTTCTGCCTGATTCCGCGCCCTCACAACGCCTGTAAGACGCTCTTCGAGCGGAAGAGAACCCATTACCGTCTGAATAACTTCAACTGTTGGTATATGGCCGCCCCTGCGCTGCATTTCCCCCTCACCGGTATCACTACAGGCCTGAAGCAAAAATGTGAGGCCTAATAAGATGCTGATAATAATAGCTGTACTGTTTCTGTTCACGAAGTAATCCCGATATCTTGAAAATGATAGTTGTTACAACAAACAAATGGCATATTTAACAATACCAAAACTGTAGATTTAGTTTGACTGGTGCTGTAAAAGCTTATTAACCATGCTTTAAAGTAACAGCCCATCCTTCCGCGATGCCGTTCATTTTTTATTTGCATATTTTCAGCAATTGGGCTTTCTCTGCTTATATTAGGCCTGCTTTATTGCAAGCCTCAGCTATCAGTGCCCTTGTTTCAATCTATACCTTGCCGTTTTTGAACATGCCCATTTATTTACCTCACCTCCGTTCTTTTAGTTTATTCGGGTAATATGGGTTCTGTAATGCCGCTTTAGGACTGTCACTTAACCGTTTTCATTTCACAAAAAAACTGCCTCCATGCACGCAACTCTCACTATCCGTGCTGCAATTCTGATTTTTACAATTGCATCTGCATCAATCCTCGCCTGCAGCACCGACAAGCACGACAATATACCCCGTGAACCTGAGCCTTTGGTAGAACTTGCTTCCATGCCTGCCGAGATCTTCGAGCTTGATCAGTTCGGGCTTCCATTCGAGCTTTATGAAGTTACGGAGCGACGTGTGCGCAACGGCGAAACACTCTCAACCATGCTTGCCCCTTTCGGGCTTGGAAGCCAGCAGGTTCACGAAATTGTTCAGGCTTCGCAGGATGTTTTCAACGTGCGGCGGATTAATTCAGGCAGGCCCGTTCATTTTTATGTTGACCCGCAGGATCAGACCCTTTCCTACTTTGTATATGAAAACAGTAATCGGGAATATGTGGTTTTCGATCTTAGCGAGACCGTTTCGGTACACGCCAATACCAGAGAAATAACCCGAAGTACAAAGCATATTTCCGGGGTAATCAACGGATCACTTTATGGTTCACTGCTTGAACAGGGCGGAAGTCCGGCGCTTGTATCTGCACTTGCACAGGTGTATGCCTGGCAGATCGATTTCTACCGCATACAACGAGGCGACTCATACACAGTAGTTTATGAGCAGCTTTATATTGATGATACCCCGGTTGGCATTGGCCGCATCAAAGCTGCCCACATGAACCACCACGGCACCGACTATCACGCCATTTACTTCGACCAGGGGGATACAGGCTACGGCACCTACTTCGATCTTGAAGGAAATTCACTGCAGAAAGCATTTCTGCGGGCTCCGCTTGATTACAGCCGGATCAGCTCACGATTTACGAACCGGCGTTTTCACCCGATCCTGCAGCGTAATATGCCGCACCACGGCACGGATTATGCAGCGCCGGTTGGCACGCCGATACGCGCAGTAGGCGATGGCGTTATCACCCATTCCGCTTTTGACCGCAACAACGGCAACTACATCCGAATCAGGCACAACAGCGTCTATGAAACCGGCTACCTGCATATGAGCCGCATTGCAAGCGGCATGCGCCGGGGCGCTACCGTACGGCAGGGTCAGGTGATCGGGTATGTTGGTGCTACCGGCCTTGCAACAGGGCCACATCTGTGCTTCCGTTTCTGGCAAAACGGGCAGCCTGTAGATCCTTACCGTGTTGAGATGCCTCCCTCAGAGCCCATTGAAGAAGAATACCGTTTCCCGTTTACTGTAGCTAAAAACTTGGCTATGATTAAACTTTTCCCCGAAAAACATCTTCACGGCCCTCAGCTTCACCTTGCTGCGGCCGATATGAGCACCCACCCGGCCTCATGGCAGCCCCTTATTCTGATTCAGTAAGTCTTGCCGCTAACAAAAGTATTGGATTTAGTTTTTGCAGGATGATGGTTTTCCAGCCCTTTCACATCAAGCCAACCGGTTCCGGCATCGCTTGAACCCGGCCGGCCCTTTGCTCCTACCAAGAGCCCCAAAAAAAGAAAGCCCGCCTGAAGGAATCTTACCTTCAGGCGGGCTTTTTTGGATATGCAATTTATGATGATGCCTGCTTCAGCCTGAGAAACAGCCTCAGAATCAGAATCAGACCTTACTTCAGCAGTGTCATCAGTCTGGTGAGGGTCTGCCCCGCCGTATCCAGCCGGTAGATATAGGTACCGCTCGAGAGTGCAGCCGCATCGAAGCTTATGGTGTGGGTTCCGGCACTAAACTGCCCGTCGGCGAGCACAGCTATACGACGGCCTTCCAGACTGTAAACAGTAAGGCTGATTTCTGTTGCTTCCGGCAGCTCAAATGAAATATTGGTAGCCGGGTTAAACGGGTTCGGATAGTTCTGATTCAGCGACACCACACGTGGCAGATCTGTTTCCGGCCCGGTTGAGGTAGGAGTCGGTGTAGAGAAAGTAAACGCCTCAGACCAGCTGCCCGGCCCGCCAATATTCACACCCCGAACACGCCAGTAATAGGTTGTTGCAGGTTCCATACCAGTAATGGTTGTGGTAAGCTGCGTGATGTTGCTGCGGGAGATTATCGGATCGCTGAAATTAATATTATCTGAAACTTCAACATCGTAACTGCCCGCTGCTTCAACAGCGGCCCACTGAAGGGTAATGAATTGCGAAGTAACTTCTGAACCATTGGAAGGCTGAAGCAGCACCGGTTCAGCAGAGGGTGCTGCCATAATTGTGGTGAAGGATGACGCAGAAGACCATTCTCCTACAAGCCCCTCATTGTTGTTTGTGCCCCTAACGCGCCAGTAGTAGGTCGTTTCAGGATCAAGTTCAGCTACCGTAAGGCTTGTGCCGTTGTGCCCCTGAAACTCAACCGCGTTGTTCTGGAAGTTCTGGCTTTCAGAAACCTGCACGTCGTACTGTGTGGCCAGCAAAGCACCGCCCCACTGAAAGCTAATGTCAGTAAACGGCACCAGATCGGCTCCGTTTTCCGGTGTCTGCGGAGTTGGCACTCCAACTACAAGTTCCTCGAGTACCGGCACCATAGCCGACTGCAAAACCGCACGGCTCGGGCTGTTTGTAGTGGGCTGCACAAATGCTACAACCTTAAGGTTTTCCTGATCCCAACTTGAACCGATTTCCTGCGTGTACTCCAGGGTAAGGGTTTCGCCTGCAGTAAGATTCACAGGCACACCTGCTGCACCATTAATCATGTTACGGTGCACGAAATCCTGATTGGTTGAACCATTCGGGCCATTGAACTGAATGTTTCGTTCAACAACGGCAAGCCTCAGGGAAAGACCGGAAGCCGGCCAGTCAGCGCCTGCAATTCTGGTAAGATTCACCGTAAGCTGAATCGTATCATTTTCACGTAAGGCAACCATATCCAGGTTCATGGGTGCTGCAACATTCATACGGTTTTCTATGGCGTTACGCCAACCGGTCCAGGTTGAGCCTGCAGGCGTGCCGTCAATAACACCGGTTGGGGCACCATTTACGCCATAAAACGAGACTCTGGGATTAACCGGGGTAGGGTTTTGATGGTAGAAAAAACAACCACTGCCGGGCCACCATACCGGATATTTGATTACACTCACACGGTCGGCGTTTTCATAGTTGCTGAGCCAGTTCCCAAAACCAACAGCAGCGGGAAAACAAGGCGGACAGGTTGTTGAGGTAAAGATTTCAACCAGCACATGCCGGTTGTCGTTAGCCTGTGACTGATGCGGTAAAACTGCAAAAAAAAGCAGCGTGATTACCGCAGCAACGATGGTTGTAAAGCTGTACTTCATAGTATTGCTGTTTTGTTGTTATCAGAATAGGCGCGTTCAGGAGCTGCCGCACCTCGTTAGTTGTTGGATTAATGTTTACTGACGGTACTTCGGAAGGAGGTGCTTCTAAAAAGAACTGATCAAACTCAGCCTCATGCCCGAAAAGGCATTTACAAAGCGGCAGACTCCGTTTGTACACACAAAGCCGCCGCGCTCGCGGCCGTAGCTGGCCATTACCGTGTGCGTGTTACCGATTCGCCATGAGCCTTCGGCCATATACCAGAATTTGTCGCCGCTTGGGTCGAAATCGCTCGTTGTGGATTCAATCCGGCCGCCAAAAGAAAAATCGGGGGAGCGGGAAACCTGAAGCGACAGCATTTGGCTGTAATAATCGCTGTTGTCGCCGTATTGGGTGTCGCGCGCAAACTGATGCTCCGAAATCACCTTCACACTCCAGCGGGGTGAAACAGCATACTGCACGTCGAGGGCAAATGTGTTGGCATAAACCCGCTGGCTAAAATCGGGCGCAAGTGCCTGATAAAACAATCTGTTACGATGATTATAAGCCAGCTTTACATACGACATAAAATCAGGAAAGAGATATTCGATATCGCCATAATATTCCCAGTAGGGATCCCGTGCATCCGCGCGGCCGGGCAGCCAGGTTGCCCCCTCCTCTTTCTTGAAGAATTCAAAATTTACATCATCCCAAAGCCAGCTGTGGTGCAGCGAGGCCATTGCTATGCTGCTGTTGAGGGTTATGTTAAAAGTGGGTGAATAAAATGCTTCAAGGAAAAAACCGACCTCATCTTCAAAATTAACCAGGTGCGGGTCGCGGGTCATCAGGCTGTACGAATGCTCCTTGTGGGCGATGGGCGGACTCTGAAAGGGGCTCATACGCGAATTGCGCAGAGGATCGCCCAGTCGGGCAAACGGATCTACCACATCGTAGCTGTAGTTTTTGTATTCCAGCATAAGGCCGTAACCGGGGCCGGTGTGGTTAACAGAAGCATAAAATCCGCCGCCGGTAACACTTGTGGTATCAGCAAAATCGATGAGCCGGAGCGTGCGGTGGTTGTAACCCGCTGTTACCCTTGCAAAAGGAAGGCGGTAACTCACAAAGCCTTCGGGGATAAAAATTTCGGCAAGGTCAGGTTCCTCTGTGAATAAAGACGGCAGCTCTCCTTCGGCATACGTGTATGAGCCGCCGATACGGAGGCGCCGGTCGGGTTTCAGCTCAAGGGCAGCCGAACGCAGCCGGTAATTTTCTTCCCTAATACCGGAAGGGCTGTCGAAGGTGAGGTGCTCCAGATAGTTGATACTTCCGGCCAGAGCCTTCACCCGAAAAAAATCATGATCATATTCCGCACGTACACCATCAAGGCTGGTATCGTAGCGGATCACGCGGTCTTCGAACAAGTTCAGCGACATGCCCCGGTTGTGAAGCGCGAAGAGATTCCCGATGCGCACATCAAGCCCGTCCCGCTGATACCCGATAAACCGGCGCCTGATGCCGGTGAAGTCAGGGCCGTACTCTGCAGGATCGCTCAGTTCGAGCCGGAAACCGATAATTACATTATCGGCCAGAATTCGTACATCAGTGAAATTTTCGAGGTATTCCTTCTCTGCGGTTTCAGTACCGAGATTCAGGGCTTCCTCACCAAATCCGTAATTAACAATATTGTTGACCGATACCTGAACCTGCTGCGCTTTACCAAACTGCGGCAGGCATAACAAAATAATGAGCAGGCATACAGAATATGCCCCCATAAACCTTTTCATGAACAAATACTTAAACTGTTAACGTTAGGAAACGCAATATAACAAGCCGCTTGTTTTACCCTAGCAATGGCCTGTTAACAAAACTAAACACAGAACCCTACTCAGCGGCGAGCAACTGTTGAACGAGGGTCTCAATTTTACGCTCATCGCCGGGAAGAAAACCGGAATCGACCTGAACAATGGTGCCATCCTGAGCAACCATGAGCGCATAAGGCAGGCTCCGGCCGTTCATCTGCTCAAACACCCGGGCGCTTGGGTCGAGTAACAGAGGCATGTCGTAACGCTGACTCCGCCAGTACGACTCCACTCGTGACAGGCTGTTCGGCGTATCGGTGTTTATCACCAGCAGCGTGAAGCCTGCCTCACGATAGGCATCCCAAACTGGTTTTAAGGTGCGAAGTTTATGAAGACAGGGCTGACACCACATCGCAAAAAAACTAATGTAAACAGGCCCTTTATCCAGATACTGCTGTAAACTATGCCGGTTACCTTCAAGATCTTCGAGGGTGAAGTTTACAATCGTATCAGACTGTGCGAACACCTTTTCATTGGTGATGAAGCCTGCAAACATGGTTACCAGCAGGAACAGAAAAAGGGTACGACCTAACTTGTTAAGGAGATATAACTTACAGATCATAATGGCAAAATCTGTGCTTAAGATAGATAGATTTGAGTTTTTTGACGCAATTGTAACAAATAACAATTTGTTTGAAGCAAAACCAAATATTTCTTCCCGGAAATAACGGCCCTAATTTCAGCCTCTTTCTATGGGCTAAATATAAGTTTATTAATTACCTGATTATACAAGAAGCAGTGAATGCCTTTGGGGATGCCGGAAAATAATTCGAAACTCCTGATTGCTTTTTGCAGCAGCCCGGAGTTTTAGCTCCTGTCAAAATTTACTTACTTATCTGAACGCTCAGACCTGAACTCATTTTTTACTGTACATAGCAAATCCCAAATCGCATATCCCAAATTTTATTTTTTCTATTTGCCATGGAGCCACATACCCCGCTTACCCGCCCCCTTTTTTTTCTTGAACCTGCACTGCTGTTTCACCTAATGGATTCCGGCGCTGTATTACGCCTGCTTCCGGGAGATCAGGAGGATAAGCCTCAGGCCGATATCATACCGGAAAACACAAAAAAAGACCCGTCCTTTGCCGAATATAGTCAGGACGGTGTAACCATATTTGTTTCAGCGGAGCTGCGGCTGCCCCCTGCTGCACAGGTTTCCCTCATGCTAAAAAAAGGCTGGTTCCGAAAAACTGCGGAAGCCCGGATTGTGCCACGCCAGAAAGTGCCCGGGTTTATGGGCACCAGAGGCAACTGCTGAGCATCATCCCCACAACTAAGTTATCAGCCGTTCGCAGACCGTTGTGTGACCTTATGCGATAAAATGACGGACTGACCGCTATATTTTTTTGTAAACGGGAAGGTGAATGATGAACTCGGCTCCGCCGCCCATACGATCCCGCACGCTTATGGTACCGCTGTGCTTCTGGATGATGCTACGGGTGATGGCGAGGCCAATCCCCAGGCCGAATTCGCCGCCGGCTGTTTTGGTTGTGAAGCTGGAATCAAAGATTTTCGCTTTCAGGTTGTCCGGAACCCCCGGCCCTGAATCGGCAATGGTAACCCAGACCATATCGTTTGCCGAGGTGCCGCAGTTGATGTAAAGCCTGCCCGTATCATCCATCGCATCGCAGGCATTAATAACGATGTTGGTCCAGACCTGGTTCAGCTCGCCCACATAGCAGCGCACCATCGGGATTTCGGGCAGATTAACACTCACCTCAATATCGCGCAGGCGGTTTCCGATAATCATGAGGGTTTCCTGAATGCCGAGGCGGATGTCTGCCACTTCAGGCTCCGCCCGCGAATCACGGCTGTAGCTTTTCAGGCTTTTCACGAGATGACCAATCCTGCCGGTTGAAAGTTTGATGCTGCCCAAAAATACTCCGGCCTGATGGCTGTCGAGCAGCAGCCGCAGTGAGCGCGGCTTATCGCTGTTTTGGGCGAAGGAATCAATTTTGGCCAGCATTTCGGTATTCAGCTCGGCCATATCCCGAACGGTTGAGCGGTTTAGATGCGGGTACTTTTTCTGAATTTCCCGCATTTTATTGCGCTGATCGTCTGTGCTTTGCACTTCGCGGTTGAGGCCTGCTTCCAGGAAGGTACGCACCATGCCGGTATCGGGCAGGGCACCGGCCTGCTCGGCCATTTCGGGCAGCACGCGGGTGAGGTAGTCAACCGAGCGCAGCAGGGCCGATGCCGGGTTGTTGATTTCGTGCGCAAGCCCGGCAGTGAGCTCACCCAGGGTCGCCATTTTTTCCTGATTGATGAGTAGGTTGCGCGTTTGCTCCAGCTCGGTGATGGTATTGCGCAGAGTGTTGCGCTCTTTTTCGAGCTCGCGCGAGAGCTGTGCAATTTCCATGTGCAGGGTTACCACACGCCGGTAGCGCTCGCTCAGGTTATAGAAGATTAGGCCCTGAATCACCTTGCTGATTTCCGGGTAGCTGTCCTGAATTTTATCGAGGGATGACTGCCCCACCCGAAGCACTTCCACCCTGCCACTTGCGCGGGCGGTCGTAAAAACGGGCTGCCCGGTCGTGAATGATAGCAATCCCATAAAATCACCCGGGCCCTGCAGGTCTATGGCTATCTCGAAATCATCATGCTTCTTGAGCTGCTTCACATAGCCGGTCAGAATCACAAAAAGGCGGCGGTTTTCCTGATTTTCACGAAGAATGACCTCTCCTTCCTCATACACCTGATGATGCCGCGAAAGCAGTTCCGAACCCGGCAAAAGCTCCTTAATTGCTTTTACAAACGCTTCTTTATCGAGTCTGCGGCCTGCAGAACCAAACTCGAGGGGCGGAATCTGACCTTTCACCCTTTCCCGTGAATTTTTTAGCAGCCGCATGCGGCTTTCATCACCTGCCATAAATTTAGTACGGTTTACAATCTTCAGAAATCCTGACTGAGCATCACGGAGTGAAGCCTGCTCATAAAGCAGGCCTCATTGAACCGGGAAACATGCACAGCGTTAATAATCAGATATGCTGCCTCTGGCACGGATCGCCTCCTGAAGCCGCCGTGCATCGAGCGAACTCATGAACGGAAGCAGGTTTTTTTCTGCCTCAATCACATAGGTTGTGAGTTCATCAATGGCAACTTTCATGAGATTTTCGGGATCCCAGGGTTTTGCGATGTAGCGGTTGAGTCGGGCATGGTTAACGGCTTCGATGGTAGCATCGAGGCCGGCCTGCCCGGTGAGCAGCACCTTGCGGGTGCGCTCGGTGAAGGGCTCGTTCTGCATCTCAATCATCAGCTCAACGCCCTTATCTCCGGGCATTACGTGATCGCAGATGGCAAGGCCGATTTTATCACCGTTCTCCTCGATTTCTTTGATGATCTGACGGGCTTCTTCAGCAGAAACCGCCATTTCGATAGGGAAAACGTCTTCGAGCGCTGCGAGGTCGCGAACAACAACGTCCAGAACTTCGGGCTCATCTTCAACACATAAAATATAAATTGTTGACATAGGTCAGTCTCCTCAAATGTTTATAAAAGAACGGCAGGCCAGAACAGCACCGCGTAGGCAAGCGCCACAAACAGGCCAATAATCCCGATTATGCCGCCGATTTTAACCATATCGGCTGTTTTAATATAACCGGTACTCATGGCAATAGCATTAGGCGGGGTAGAAATAGGCAGCAGCATCGCCATGTTACAGGCCATACCGATAAGCACGGCTGAAATAACCAGGCTGAAGCCTTCACCGGCTATACCCGAGGTACCCATGCTCACGGCCAGCGGAATGAGCAGCGTTGCGGTTACAGTATTGCTCAGGAAGTTGGAAAGCATCAGGGCTACAAAGCCGAACACCAGCAGCAGCATAATCTGCGGCAGCACATCCCAGCTGATGCTGGAAACCAGCCATACGGCCAGGCCTGTGTTTTCCATCGAAAGGCCGAGCGAAATACCGCCGGCTACCAGCCAGAGCACTTCCCAGGGAAGCTTCCGGATGTCTTCTTTCTCGAGTACGCTGCTCACGGTGAGGGCCATAATCGGCAGGAAAGCGACCATGCCGCTCGGTATGCCGTGCTGCGCCTCGGTAACCCACAACAGCACCGTAAGTGCAAAAACAGCGTACATGATGATCGCTTTGGGCGATTTCTCAAAGGCGCTGTCGAGCTGTAGCTTAAAACTTGTTACCGTTGGCGGGTAGAAAAAGCGCATCAGCCCCCATGCGGCCAGCAGCATTACAATTACCAGCGGCGTTGCGATCAGCATCCAGGTACCGAAAGCCAGCTGTATGCCCTGCTGATTGAGCGCCGAAATCACGATGGCGTTGGGCGGGGTTCCGATCGGCGTAGCCATACCGCCAAGGTTGGCCGCAATCGGGATACTGAGGGCAAGAATAATCCGGAATTTATCTTTCGTGTCAATCTGCAGGGCGATGGGGATGGCGACCGTCATCATCATCGCAGTAGTAGCCGTGTTGCTCATAAAAGCTGATAGTACGGCCGTTACCAGCATCAAACCGAGAATAATGAACATCGGTTTCTGACCGAAGGGTTTGAGCAGCACGTTGGTAAGGTTCTTATCAAGGTTGTATTTCACTGCGGCTGCCGCAAGCATGAAACCGCCGAGGAACAGAATGATGATGGGGCTCGCGAGCGTACCCAAAAATAGGGTGTATGATGCCGGGGTGTAGCCTACCAGTTTGTGGTTCACATCCGAAACAATGGCAGTGCCTTCGCTCAGCTCTCCGCTGCGCACAAAGGTGAAACCGGCTTCGCTTTCAACCACTTCTATCTGAATCGCCTCGGAACTCCTTGCCCCCTTTCGAAGCCAGAGCTGATTGCCGTCAACGGCCGAATCGGGCACCTGCCAGACCTGCTCCTGTGCGGCCGCTTCAAGCTGAAACTCCGGCAGGGATGAATCCTGAAAAAGCGGCCCCTGCGTGCTCAGCAGCACAATTTGCAGGAAAATAACCAGCATGGAAGTTGCATAAATGGGGATGGGCTCCAGCATCCAGAACGACGCCGCAACCAGGAATATCCCCAAAGTGAGATGGCCGGCAAACGAAAGCCCGTCGAAGTGAACAAAAAGGGGAATCATAAAGCCAATCAAGCCCAGGCACAGGCCCACAACTGTTTTCGTCCAGTCGGGGAAACGTTTCTCTTTTTTTCTCATATCATCAGTGCGTCCTTCAAATCCAAAAGTAGTTTTGCGTATTGGTTTATGCCGGCATACGGCCCGGCAAGTGTCGTGTAAAATGGGGGGTGAAAGAGGTTAAGCTGCATTACATCAGGGAGCTGTAATTGCATAGGCCATAATCTAATAACAGTATGTGAATTTAAGCTTTTATGAGGGCAATTTCAGGTACTATTTCGCCAAAACTATGCTCATGCTGCCCTGAAGCACACTCAGTAAACACAAAACCGCTTCCAAAGAAAGCTCCCGAAATTCTTTTTTTCTGCGCATTTCAACCCTTAACAGAAAAGCGCTTTTCAGTTTTTGGCCTACCATAATTAACCAATTACCCGTGAACTGCTACCGTTCGCGATAAAGCGGCTTATCCATTAAGCTTGCTTTTTTTACTTGTAAAACATATGGTGTTTAACTAACATTTAAAGCTGTACCCATTTCTGCGTAAACTGACTTTACCTGCCCCGAATACTCAGGCTGCGACAGAGCAAAAGCCATAAGAAAAGCCAACATTATAGCTCCCTGTATAGCTACAGACAGCATGATTTTATTGCTGTAGGGTACAGTTCATCGCTATCATTAACCACAACTCAATCTGATGAAACACTCTTTTACTGTAATACTCTTTAGCTTGCTTCTGCTTACGGTTTTGCCGGCACAAAATGCTGAAGCGCAGTTTATCAAAGATCCCGAAATAATTTCCCAGTACCTTGATACCCTCGTTCTTACCCCTGAAGAGCGCCGCCATCTTCAGCAGATGTATGAGATGGTTGGTTTACGCATCGGTAAGATCGTAGGCGGCGAAGATGCCGATATCGCCGACTACCCCTGGACCGTAGCCCTTGTAACCGCTGCGGGCTCTCAGTACTGCGGGGGCACTGTAATTGATGCCGAGTGGATTCTCACCGCAGCCCACTGTATCGGCGGCTCTGCCTTTATCCGTGCCGGCGTTACCAACAAAAACGATACCTCCGGGCAGGATCGCCAGGCCGTGCAGATTATCAATCATCCCGAATATGTAAGCGTAACCCAGGGCCGTGACATCTCCCTGCTGCGCCTGGGCGAACCGCTCGATCTCAGCGATCCCAATGTTGCCATCGCCCCCATTTCTACCGAAATGCACAACCTGCTTGGTTTTGAAGATGAAGACGTGCCTTCCATTATTACCGGCTGGGGACGTCTGTTCTCCGGCGGGCCCGCTCCCTCTATTTTGCAATGGGCCGAAGTGCCGATTGTATCGAACGAGCAGGCGCAGGTGGGTTACCCCAATGTTACAATCACCGATGATATGCTCGCCGCCGGACTTTGGGGCGTGGGCGGGGTAGATGCCTGCCAGGGCGACAGCGGCGGGCCGCTTGTGGTACCCGACGACAGCAGCCCTGTTGGCTATGTGGTTGCCGGTATCACCAGCTGGGGTACCGGCTGTGCTGGGCCTACCCACATGGGTATGTACGCGCGGGTTTCCTATTTTGAGGACTGGATTTTTGAGAACTCCGGCCTCAGCTTTCCCGGGCCGGGTGAAGACGACGGCATCCCGCCGGCAACCATCACCGATCTTGCCGTTGTTGGCCTCCCAACCGAAAACAGCATCACCCTCAGCTGGACCGCGCCGGGCGGCAGCGGGGATGAAGGCCGCGCCGGCAATTACGACCTCCGCGTTTCTGAGAGCCCGATTAACGCCTCCAACTTTGAGGAGGCAACTCCGGTAGAAGGCGTTCGCCGCCCGCTGCAGGCCGGCGCCGCTGAAGTTTTTACGGTGGAAGCCCTTGACCCCTTAACCGAATATTATTTCGCTATTGTGGCGAGCGACTTCTTCGGGAATGAATCGGGCGTTTCCAATGTGGTAAACGCCTCAACCGACGGCTCGCCACGAATTACGTTCAGCGAAACCAGCTTCGACCTGGTTATGCCGCAAAACAGCGTAACCCAGAGAACCCTCACGCTCACCAATACCGGCGAGGGCCTGCTCACTTTTGTGCTGCCTTCCTTCCTGAACGAAAGGCGCTTTACACCTGAAAATACCCGAGGCCTGAGCGCAATGGCAGCGCCTGCAACGAGTGAAGAGGCCCGCGCCGCCGAGCGTGCCCGCCAGCGCTATCACCTTTGGGAAACAGGCGCCCGGGGTCCGCTAACCCCTGCCGACCTCGCCCTGATCGAAGACCGCACCGCAAACGACACCTACGCGTTCATTCTGAATGATGAACTGCCTTCCGTGACCTTCGAATTTGAAAACCTGACTGCCAGCGGCGGACAGTTTTTTGATGTAACGGGTGATGGCCTCACAAATGAGCTCAGCGCCGTGCGCGGAAACTTTATGATTAATCAGGCCGGCGGGCAAACCTGGGCCAGCGACCTTGCCATTATTTTCACGAATGGTGAGGAAGTGAACACACAAACTGTTGTACTGCAGGTTGGCGGTTTCAGTGATTTTGGGCCTTCAGGCACCCGCATCCCCTGGGGTACCGGAAACCAGAGCGCACCGGGAACGCCCGTAAACACCACCATCACCATCCCTGCGCCCCTGCTTCTCGACGATCTGAACATCTGGATCGGCCATGGATGGAGCACCGGCAGCAGCTCCGTCTGGACCGGTGAAATCGAGCTGATCGGCGCCGTTGAGCGCTCCCTGTTCCTCACTTCGATTACACCTGCCTCAGGCAGCATCCCCGTCGGGGAAAGCCTTGAACTCACCCTCACCTTCGATACTACCGAAATTGAAGAAGGCGAGTACACGGCTACAACGCTGGTTCGCAGCAACGACCTCACCAACCTGAGCACCATGCTGGAATTTTCGCTGCTTGTAGGTCCGGAAGACGGCCTGATTGCCAACCCCCGCAGCCTCAGCTTCGGTGAAGTGGAGCAGGGCCAAAGCGCTCAGCTGCCCGTTACGGTTTCCAACAGCGGTGATGAAACGATTGAAATTACCGGCTTTAGCCTGAGTTCAGCTTCCTTCTCTGCTGAAGGTGCCCTTGTTACCCTCGGCCCCGGTGAAAGCACCGAATTTGTGGTAAGCTTCAGCCCGATGGAGCTCGGTGAAATTTCCGGCACCCTGAGTATCGAAAGCACCTCAGAAAACAGCCCTGCCGTTGTGAGCCTGAACGGCACCGGCCTCGAAGCCGACGGGCCGTTCAGCATGGTGACCTTCCGTATTGATATGTCAGTGATGAAGGCCGAAGGTACTTTTCAGCCCGATGCCGGCGATCAGGTTTTTGTGCGCGGAAATTTCGGCGCATGGGGCCTCAACCCGGA
>JAFIET010000112.1 GCA_020832405.1 Balneolales bacterium | reverse complement strand
GCATCAGCCGAAATTCCATTTCACGCCGCGGCCGATTTCAGGGTCGGGGTAATGCCACTCCACCGCGCCTTTGTCGCAGGCGTACATGCAGGTGCCGCATTCGATGCAGTCTTCAAACTGAAAATGCACCTTGCCGATTTCATCGAGGGTGTAGCAGTTGGCCGGGCACACCCGGGTCGTTGCCTTGTGTCCGCACTCGGTGTCGCAGATATCGGTGTTGACTAAAATGTGGGGTTTGGCTTCTGTTTTGCCCTGGTTCAGGTAGTTGACCATCCCCAGACGTTCAGCGATGCTGAGTTTTTTCATAGTGAGCGTGCTCCTTTAAGTCCTAATTTCAGTAAATCCCAGTAGCTGGAGTGTTTTTTGATGGATTTGGTCAGCATCTCGCGGGTTTTGGGCGTCGGTTCATTTTTGATGGAAAAGAACTGCTTCCCGAAATCACAGACCAGCCCCGGAACAGATTCGAACATCTGCTTGCTGTGCAGAAATTCGACTGCGCCCTGGAAGTTGCGCATATCCTGCAGCACGAAGCTCTTTTCGAGCTTGTCGCGGTAGGATTTCATGCTTGCTTTGCTGTAGTCGCCTTTTTGTTTGGCTTCCACGATGGTTTCGGCCGCAAGTACGCCGGAGTGCAGGGCGTAATCCATGCCCTGAATGGCTTTGCCCGAGTTCATGAGCAGGTTGGCGGCTTCACCGGCTACGAGTACGCCGTCGGCATAAATTTCTTTCGGCATCACCTTCATGTCGCCGGTGGAAACGGCATGGGCCGAATATTCGACCACTTCGCCATCCCGCAGAATATCCCGGATGACCGGATGCGCCTTGAACTCGTTGAGGATGTCGTAGGGCTTCAGGCCGGAATCGCGAAGGCTGATCATGCCGAGTACCAGCCCGAACGAAATCGTGTCGCGGTTGGTGTACAGAAATCCGCCGCCTTCCACGCCCTGCGTGGCCGTGCCGATGAATTCATTACTCATACCGCTGAGCCCGTTCAGCTGAAAGCGGTCTTCGAGTACTTTCTGATCGAAGCGGATGATCTCCTTCACCCCTACGGCCAGCGCATCAGCCGGCACGTACTTGTCCTGAAGGCCGATCTGCCGGGTGAGCAGGTTGTTGACGCCCTCCGCGATAATCACGGAATCGGCGTAGAACTCATCGCCGCCGGCTTTGATGCCGACCGCTTTCCCGTCCTGCATCAGCACTTCTTCCACGAGAATATTCGGGGCCAGGAAGCATTCGTCGGCATGTTCGCTCGCATCAATCGCTTCCTGCACTTTCTCCGACATCCAGTTGTCGAACTTCGAGCGGAGCACCACGACACCCTTGTAAGGAGTGCCGTTGAAGCTCTCGCTTTTGAAGTCGATGCTGAAGGTGGAATCGGGATCCATGAAGGTGAGGCGGCGGTGATTGATGAAGCGCTCGAAACCGGCGTCTTCCTCTTCCCAGTAGTTGGGAATCAGCTTTGAGAGGCCTTCCCCCCAAAGCACGCCGCCGGAAACATTCTTCGCACCGCTGAACTCGCCCCGCTCGATGAGCATGAACTTCATGTTGTTGCGCGCCAGTATCATAGCTGCGCTGAGTCCGGCGATGCCGCCTCCGATTACGATGCAGTCAAATTTATCTTCCATGCGGCTTAACCGGCTTTTACGCTGCGGATCTGCTCGGTAAGCAGCGGCAGGATTTTGAACAGATCACCCACAAGTCCGTAGGTGGCGTACTGGAAAATCGGTGCGTCAGGGTCTTTGTTGATGGCCACAATTACCTTGGAGTTGGCCATACCCGCTACGTGCTGAATCGCGCCCGAAATGCCGACCGCAAAATACAGCTGAGGTGAAACAACTTTCCCGGTCTGACCAATTTGCAGGGTGGCAGGGAAGAGTCCGGACTCGGTAACCGCGCGGCTTGCTCCGATGGCAGCGCCGAGCGCATCGGCCAGATCTTCGACGAGCTTCACGCCGTCAGCGTCTTTGATGCCGCGGCCGGCAGCGACCACAACCTCAGCCTCTGACAAATCAACTTTGTCGCCCGCGCTTGAAAGCACTTCTTTGAGTACGTTTTTGAGGCCGGCGGTGTCAAAATCGAAGGCGACTTCCTGCACGGCGGCTGTGCCGGGCTGCTCGGTGGCATCGTAAGAGCCGGAGCGCACGGACACCATCACCAGCGGACTGTTGCTTGAGGTGAGGCTCAGTACCTTGGCCGACATCACGGGACGCTCGGCTTCAACCACATCACCGTTGAGGGTGAAGGACGCCACATCGGGGAGGGCACCCGCCTGATGACGGGCCGAAAGGGCACCCATCACTTCTTTGGCTGATTCGGTAGAGGCAAAGGCCACAAGCCGGGGCGCGGAGTCAGAAATAATGTTGCTCAGGGCTTCAATCACCGGGGTGTTGAGGTGATTGCCGAAAACGGGATGCTTCACCGTAAAAATAGTATCGGGTCCGTACTTGCTGAGGGTTTCGGTGTAGCGGGAGGGGTCAGCATCCAGCACCGCAGCGGTCAGCTTCAGGCCGTTTTCGGAGGCCAGCTTGCGGCAGTGGCTCAGCACTTCAAGGGAGGACCGTTTCACTTTGCCGTCGGTAGCGGCGATATACACTAAAATATGGGACATAAATTCAGAATCTTGGTCGGTAATAATTTCAAAATGCGCAAAAAAATAAAAGCTGCAAGAGGGGATGGTCCCGCTTACAGCACTTTGGCCTCATTATCCAGCAGGTTCACCAGCTGACTCACCAGCTCGGCCGGATCGCCTTCGAACTTCTTGCCGGGTTCGCGCCCCGGAACATCTTTAAAGCCTTTGCCTTCGGTTTTCACTACGCCGCCCTTTACGCCGTCGAGGGAAAGGCCCAGGTCGTCGAGGGTCACGGTCTTCACGGGCTTCTTCTTGCTCTGCATAATGCCCTTCAGGCTCGGGATGCGCGGGTCGTTCATATCGTTGGAGCAGGTAACCAGGCAGGGGCTTTCCAGCTCCACCATCTCCTGACCGGTGTCGCCCTGACGCTTCACCAGGAACTTGCCGCCTTCATAGGTGAGGCCTACGGCGTTGGCACAGTAGGGGAGATCGAGTTTCCATGCCAGCATACCGCCGGTGAGGCCGGCATCGGTATCCTGACTCTGCTTGCCGGTGAGTACGGCGTCGTAGCTGCTCTGCTTGTGCCAGGCCGCCAGAATTTCTGCAAACGCGGCGGAATCAAGCCCGCTCATGTCTTCTACATGGATATGAACCCCGGAAGCGGCACCCATAGCCAGCGCCTTGCGGATGGTTTCCTTGGCCTTATCGGGGCCAACCAGTACAACTTCTACCTCGCCGCCGTGTGCTCCGGTAAGTACGAGCGCCTCTTCAACCGCCGAAGCGGAGTAGGCATCGAGCACCATCCGGTCTGAATCCTGAGAGAGCGTCCCGTCTTTAATAGTAATGGGCGCTGATACGTCAGGTACTTGTTTAATACATACGCTTATCTTCATAAAATCACTCTGATTGTAGTTAAAATAGGCTGTGGAACCGCTTTTCTGATGAATTATGCAATATAAGGAAAAGCCGGTACACTTGCTTCTCACGCGCCTGAAGTTATCGGATAAACGCCCCTTTCTCAAATTAAATTCAGGCCGGCATCAGGCGGCCTTCGTATCCGATCCGTCCTTTGGAAGTGCCTCTGCCAGGCTGCGCCAGGCCTGCTCCATCTTTCTGCCATCCATACATTTGTGGGGCCAGCCCTTCACGCAGCGCTCGCGGTACCCACCCGGCGCACTGCTGTTTACGAAGGCCTCGTAAGCAGCCATAAAATTGATAAATCTTGAAAAGTCAGCCGCATACTGCTGCATTTCGGCCCGGGGGATGCGCTTCATGCCCTGCTCAAATTCCGAAACCTGATGGATGCAGTCCGGCGGGCGTTCGCCGCTCAGCAGGGAGGGCGCCCGGTCGTAGCGCTTCAGGCACAGCAGCGGACCGCCCTCGCGCTGCCACACGGCGCCAAATGCCCACAGATGAATGTGCAGCCCGTCACGAAAAAAGTAGTAGCGGCTGCTGCCACAATCGGGGCAGGGCCGGGGGATGCGCACGAAGCCGTAGCTGAGCAGGTAGTTCGGCTCCCCGTTCCGGATGTCCGCACCCCAGCACCAGCACTGCTGATGAAAAAGCTTTTCGATTTGTCTGCCGGTTTTCTTCATCCCTAAATATATGCAAGTGAGTTGCATTAATAAAGGGTGAGTTTCCGGAAACACGCAGTTTTAAACCCTGAGATAGTTCCCGGCCACTGACTATAAGGCCATGAGTGGCATGGGTTTATTGCTTTTATAATATTGTTTTTAGTTAATTTATGAACGAAAAATGTTTCCAGGCAAGTTAGGAAGGCCATACATCAAATCACCAAAACAATACTATTCCATGAGAAAACTATTCACTATTGTCTGCGCAGGATTGCTGCTGATTTCTTTCCTGAACGTTACGGCAGCGGCACAGCAGACCTTCGACGTAACCGTTGAGTCGGTTAATGACAGCCATCCCAATTTCGGCAATACCTTCCCGGTCGTCTATGTCGTGGACGGCGTGCAGGGCGCTGAACTCACGCTCGTTCGCGGTGAGACCTATGTATTTAATGTGGATGCAGGCGGACACCCGTTTTTTCTTTCCGTGCAGGAAGAATTTAACGGCTATGAGGGGGAAATCACCGAGGGTGTGGAAAATTCCCGCGTTCAGAACGGGGTGCTGATCTTTACCCCGGGTGATGAGCTGCCTGACTTAATTTGGTATCAGTGTGGATTCCATGCGGCCATGGGCTGGAAGATCAATCTTGTGGAGCCTTCCGAAACACAGAACTTCACCGCTTTTCTGAGCGGCGCGAGCGAAGTGCCCCCGGTCTTTACCGCAGCTTCCGGGCTTGTTGAAGCACAGCTGAACGGCACCGAGCTCACCATCACCGGAACCTTCGAAGGCCTGAGCGCACCCATTCAGCCGGTTGGCGAAACCGGCGTGCACATTCACGCCGGCTTCACTGGTCAGAACGGTCCGGTTGCGGTCATCCTGAATCCGGAGCTGGGTGCCGGCAGCACTTCCGGTACGTTTAATGAAACCGTGAGCCTCAATGCGGAGCAGATTTCGCAGCTTCAGGCGCGCGGCATGTACATCAACATCCACACCGAGCGGCACCCCGCAGGTGAGCTTCGCGGACAGCTGCTTCCGGCCGACCGCACCATTTTCCAGGCTTATGCTTCCGGCGGATTCGAAGTGCCCGCCAACACAAGTACCGCGCAGGGCGGCCTATCCCTGGAGTGGGATGGCAGCACCCTGGTCGTAACCGGCGCCTTCTCCGGTCTGCTGGGTGATTACATCGAAGAAGTCGGCAACACCGGCAGCGGCGCGCACCTGCACCGCGGCTTCGCGGGGCAAAACGGCGGCGTTGATGTCTCCCTCACCCCGACTGTGGGCAACGACGGCCGCTCCGGCATTTTTGAAGCTGCAAACAACACCTTCGAAAACGTACCCGCCGAAATCGTTGAGCGGCTCGCCAACCGCGGTCACTACCTGAACATCCACTCAGAGGCCTTCCCGGCGGGCGAAATCCGCGGACAGATTGTACCGCAGGCCAACATCTATTTCTACGCACCGCTTTCCGGCGCCTTCGAAATTCCGCAGAATACGAGTCAGGCCACCGGTGCCGTACTTGTGGAGTGGTACGCCTCCGACAGCTCCATCGTAGCGACCGGATCCTTCGCCGGCCTCGAGTCGGACTACAACCTCAATATCGGTTCACATTTCCACAATGCCTTTGCGGGCCAAAACGGCGGGGTTGATCTCGTGCTTCAGCCGGTGCTCAATGCCGATAACCGCGGCGGAACGTATCTGCCGGCCGACAACACCTTCACCCTTACCACCGAAGATGTAACCGCGCTCGTTTCCCGCTCCTGGTACGTGAACATTCACAGCACCGACATTGCGCCGGGTGAAATCCGCGGACAGGTACTGCCGCTGGCACAGCACTACTTCTTCGCCGGACTTACCGGCCTCACGGAAGTGCAGCCGGTGCAGACCAATGCCTTTGGCGGCATCGCCGTTGAGCTTCGCGGCACCGAGCTTACCCTGAGCGGCAGCTTTAATGAGCTGGGCAGCAACTTCCTTGGCTCGCCGGGCGCGCACATTCACGAAGGCGCAGCCGGCACCAACGGCGGTGTTATTTTCGACCTCGTACCTGAGCTGGACAGCACAGACGATGCCCGCAACGGCATCTTTGACGCCAACGAAAATGTGTTCAGCCTCAGCACCGATCAGCTGATTCAGCTGGTGAGCGGCGAACTGTACATCAATATTCATTCGGTAGAAAACATGCCCGGTGAAATCCGCGGTCAGCTGCTGCTCGCACCCAACCGTGCGCCCGCAACGGCTCCGGAAATTCTCTTCCCGGCTGACGGCGCAACCCTGGTGCTCGAAGGCGCCGGTTCAACACTTTTCGAGCCGGAGTGGTCTGCCGCAGAAGATGCTGACGGCGACCTGCTCGTGTATGTGTGGGAACTCGCCCTCGATGCGGATTTCGAAAACAGCGTGCTTCAGCTCAGCACGGGTGAAGCCACCGCGGCCCCGCTCACCTTCGGCGCCGTTGACGGCCTGCTGGCTGAGCTTGGCGTTGGCGAAGGGGAGTCCGTAACCGTATGGCACCGTGCCTACGCAACCGACGGAAGCGGCTTCAACACCGGCCCCGGCGCATCAGTAACCCTGCAGCGCGGCATCGTGACCTCCGTGGAAGACGGAACTGAGCTGGCCGGCGCCTTCACGCTGGGTCAGAACTACCCCAACCCCTTCAACCCGGTTACCAACATCAGCTACGAGATCCCGGCTGCGGGTAATGTGCAGCTTTCCGTGTACAACCTTCTCGGGCAGCGGGTCGCCCTGCTGGTAAATGAGATGCAGGCCGCAGGCACGCACACCGTCCGCTTCGACGGCAGCCGCCTCTCCAGCGGCGTGTACCTCTACCGCCTCGAAACCGAAGGCATGCAGCTCACCCGCCGCATGATGCTGGTGAAATAAACAGTATGTCAGTATGTCAGTATGTCAGTATGTCAGTAGGTCAGTGCGTCGCTTTTTTTTAGGGTGATGCGATTGGTTGCTAATGGCTGCCAGCTGATTTATTGCCGCTGTTGCTTTCATTGAAACTGCTTGCGCAGAGAGCGAAACAAAGGCGCAGTCCCTCACGGGGGGCTGCGCCTTTGGTGTTTATGTCCCTTGCCACGATGATGGCACGCGGATTGGGCGAATTGGGCCGGATTTACGCGGATTATTGCTTGATTTATTTCCCCATGCATTTTCAGAAAAAATACCTGAAAAATATGTTCCGGATTAGTTACCTTTTGCGTTAGTAACGCAAAAGGTATTTACTCGTGTGAAAACCTGAATGATGAAGCAATAACCATGATTATTTCTTTTGGTTCGAAGCAGACAGAACTCATATGGAAAGGAATTCGGGTGAAAAATCCTCCCCTTGAAATTCAGACCATTGCGAGGAGAAAACTGAGAATGCTGAACAGTGCTCAGTCGGTAAACGACCTGAGAATTCCGCCTGCAAACCGGCTGGAAAAACTTTCTGGTGACCTCAGTGGATTTTATAGCATTCGGATCAACCGGCAGTGGCGTATCAATTTCAAATGGCAACAGGGCAACGCGAGCGAAACTGAAATAACAGATTACCACTAACAAAAAAAGACCGGAACGCATGGAAACAGAACGACTTCCCAACATTCACCCCGGTGAAGTGCTGCACGAAGAATTCCTTGAGCCCCTTGGAATCACAGCTTATCGCCTGGCTAAAGACCTCCGAATCCCGCAGACACGGATCTCGCAAATCCTCAAAGGCAAAAGGAGAATAACCGCTGATACTGCCCTCAGGCTGAGCCGATACTTCGGAACCTCAGCTCTGTTTTGGCTGGGTTTGCAAAATGATTACGACCTCGAAGAGCTGCAGACCGGCAACAAAAGCGAATTCAGCGAAATAAAAATACATACCGCATCGCCCGCCTGAATGCACGCGATGATGGCACGCGGATCGGGCAGATTGGGCCGGATTTGCGCGGATTTTTGATTCTCAGGCGCTGGAAAAGGAAAGCCTCTGAGCGACGAAATGCCAAAAAACCGGTAAACACACCAACCCGCAGCCAATCCAGCGCCTTTGAGCATCGAAATGCCCAAATGCGGGAGAATCCCCTCTCGAGAGGGGAATTGCACGCATCGGGGCGTGGATGGCACGCAGATTTTTCGGGTTGGGCCGGATTTACGCGGATTTTTGATTCTCAGGCTCTGTCAAAGAAAAGCCTCTGAACTCCGAAATGCCCAAAAAACCGGTAAACACACCAACCCGCAGCCAATCCAGCGCCTGTGAGCATCGAAATGCCCAAAATGCAGTAAATCCAGCAGCCCGCATCAAATTCTGTGCTTATGAGCATCGAAATGCCCAAAATGCGGGAGAATCCCCTCTTGAGAGGGGTGCCCCCGGCACAATAGCTGCCGAAGGCGACCAAGCCGTAACACACCAAAACTACCAAAAAGGGAAAACCCCGTCGGGGCGGGGTGTGACCTTCGGAGCCTCGCCCCGGCCCCGGTGCAGTAAAATCAACTTCGTGAGCATGGTTCCGTGTCAGCCGTGGCAAATCCGGCATTGGGGCGGTCACACCCCGCCCGTTCGCTGCGCTCACCCGGGCACCCCTCTCGAGAGGGGAATTGCGCGCATCGGGGCGTGGATGGGGGTCGGGGTTTTGGGCCGGCATTTTTGATGGCGGGGCGGGGTGTGACCTTCGGAGCCTCGCCCCGGCCCCGATGCAGTAAAATCAACT
>JAFIET010000181.1 GCA_020832405.1 Balneolales bacterium | reverse complement strand
CTTAGATGAAAATAATGAAGAAGTTCCGGGATTTTTAATTGACCTAAACGAAGAAGCAAGGGCAGGAAAATTGGATCCGGTTATCGGAAGAACCAGAGAGATTAGAGCCGTAATGGAAATATTGGGTCGAAGATCCAAGAACAACCCTGTATTAGTCGGACCCGCCGGTGTGGGGAAGACTGCAATAGTGGAGGGTTTAGCCGAGCAGATCATCAAAGGAAAAGTGCCGGATGTCCTAAGAGATAAAATCGTTATGAGCATGGACATGGGTGGATTGATGGCGGGAACCAAATACAGAGGAGAGTTTGAAGAAAAAATTCAGCATCTACTTCGTTATGTGAAGTCCAAAAACGGTCAGATCATTCTTTTCATCGATGAGATCCATCAATTGGTGGGGGCAGGCAAGACGGATGGGGCAATGGATGCTGCCAACTTACTCAAGCCCGCACTCGCTCGTGGCGAATTGCATTGTATTGGGGCAACAACCCCCGAAGAGTTCCAGAAATATATATTGGGAGACCAAGCATTAGAGAGAAGATTTAGATCGGTTCCGGTAAATGAGCCTAGCAAAGAAGATGCGGTAGAGATTCTAATGGGGATTCGAGATAAATTGGAAATCCATCATGGAATTAAAATTGCAGATGAAGCTGTGATATCATCGGTCTACCTATCGGATCAATATATTACAGACAAGAATCTACCCGACAAGGCAATTGACTTGGTGGATGAATCAGCGTCTGCTCTCAAGCTTTCGGCGGAAGCTATGCCAGCAGAATTGGTTGAATTGCAATCCGAAATTCGTGCCAAGAAAATTCTTGCCCAAGTTGAAAAGAAGAATGAAGATATACTAAAGGAAATCGCAACCCTTGAAGCCAAGTTCCAAGAATGAAAATCTGTCTGGGAAAAGGAAGTGGAAAGTCTCCGCAAAGTGGCTTCCATCAAGAATAAGATTGACAGAGTTAAATTCGAGTTGGAGCAAGCTGAATCCGATGCCAACTATGAAGAGGCATCCAGATTGAAATACGCGGTTCTTCCTAATTTGGAAAAAGAGCTATCTGAGTTCCAAGATACTTGGATATTAGGAAGGGTGAATATTGCACAGGTAATTGCCAGACAAACCGGTATTCCTGTGGAAAAAATTCTTAAAACCAAGCAAGATAATATTTTGGAATTGGAGAAGTTTCTCAAAGCCAATGTCTATGGTCAAGAAGATGCAATTCATGAAATTAGT
>JAFIET010000015.1 GCA_020832405.1 Balneolales bacterium | reverse complement strand
CGTGAAGGCGGCCGCACCGTAGGTGCAGGTGTTGTAGCAAAAATTCTTGACTAATCACCTCAGAGGTATTCGTGTACGGGTGTAGCTCAATTGGCAGAGTGTCGGTCTCCAAAACCGGTGGTTGGGGGTTCGAGTCCCTCCACCCGTGCTAATTCCAGTAATAATTTACTATGAGTAAAATTAAAAATTTCTCTGAAGGCGTAAGGAAAGAGTGGAATAAAATTTCCTGGCCAACGCAAAAAGAATTACAGGACAACACCGCAATCGTGGTGTTGTTTTCTATTATTCTGTCACTGTTTATCTTTTTTATTGATCAGATATACACCAAAGCTCTTGAATTCATTTTTGGATGACAGAACAAAACGACATACAATGGTACGTCATCAGGTGCTTTTCCGGTCATGAAAAAAAGGTAAAAGAAGCACTTCTTGAACGGTTTCGTGAAGAAGGTGCAATCGACAAAGTCGAACAGGTACTTATTCCTACTGAAACTGTAATTGAAATAAGAAGCGGAAAAAAACGCCAGCGCGAGAAAAACTTTTTCCCAGGGTACATCATGTACCAGGGAATCTATGATGAATCTATAAATGACATTGTGTCCGGCACAGCTTCGGTTATCGGTTTTCTTAAAGGGGGTAAAACTCAGGAAAGGCCAACGCCACTCCAGGAAAGTGAAGTAAACCGTATTCTGGGCAAAGTACTCAAGGATAAAGAAGTAGTAGCCAGCGGAGGATTGGTTGAAATCCCCTTTAGAAAAGGCGATCTGATAAAAATTACGGATGGTCCTTTTGTGAATTATGACGGAACAGTTGAAGAGGTTTACCCGGATCGCATGAAGCTAATTGTTCATGTGAGTATCTTCGGGCGTAAAACCCCCGTAGAGGTAGACGTTAATCAGGTTGAGCCCGATTAAGAAACGGGTTTAGAAAGCAGAACCGTACCAGCTGACATACGAATTATAAGGTCAAGAATTAAAATAAAAGCATCATCCTATTATGGCGAAGAAAATTGATAAAATAATCAAACTCCAGATTAAAGCCGGTCAAGCTACTCCGGCCCCACCTGTAGGACCTGCACTTGGTCAGGCCGGGGTGAACATCATGGAGTTTTGTAAGGCCTTTAATGCAAGAACGCAGGACAAGATGGGTACGGTTACACCGGTAGTAATCTCAGTTTACTCCGATAAATCATTTACTTTCGTAACCAAGACACCTCCTGCTCCTGTACTTCTTAAAAAAGCTGCAAATATCCAAAGTGGTTCAGGCGAACCAAACCGGGTAAAAGTGGCAACAGTAACCTTCTCCCAATGCCGGGAAATCGCTGAGCAGAAGCTTCCTGATTTAAACGCATATGACGTTGAATCAGCTGCCGAGATGATTGCCGGTACAGCACGCAGCATGGGTCTACGTGTAGACCGCAGTAAGTAATTCTAACATTCAAGCTCAGAAGTAATGTCGAAAAAAGGAAAAAAATACAAAGAAGCTGCCTCTTTGATCGAAGCAGGCAAAGAGTACAGCCTTGAAGAAGCTGCTGAGTTAATTGGCGCAACTTCAAAGGTTAACTTTGATGCTTCCGTAGATATTGACGTACGCCTGGGTGTTGATCCTCGTCAGGCCGACCAGATGGTAAGAGGTAATGTTTCTCTTCCTCATGGTATCGGAAAAGAAGTACGTGTACTCGCATTGGTAAACCCTGCCAAACAGCAGGAAGCCCGTGATGCTGGTGCAGATCATGTTGGCCTCGACGACTACATCGAAAAACTCGAATCCGGCTGGGCCGATATCGACGTTATTGTAGCAACACCTGATGTAATGGGTAAGCTTGGTAAACTCGGACGTTTCCTGGGCCCCAGAGGTCTGATGCCTAACCCCAAAAGTGGTACTGTCACGATGGATCCGGCTAATGCAATCAAGGAAGTAAAGGCTGGTAAAATAGACTTCCGTGTTGATAAATACGGTATCCTTCACACTTCGATTGGCAAAGCCAGCTTCAGTGCAGATAAGCTTGTCGATAACGCGAAAGCATTCATTAACACAGTTGTAAAGCTTCGCCCGGCATCAGCAAAAGGTACTTATGTAAAGAGTATTTATTTGAGTACCACAATGGGGCCAAGTATAACTGTTAACCGAACGGTTGCTTTAAAGTAATCATCCAAAAATAAGCTTAACATGGCAACATTAGAGCAAAAAAAAGCATCTGCCGAAGAAATTTTGGAGGTACTCAAGCAGTCTGATGCAGTGTATCTTGCTGAATACACCGGCATGACAGTTGCAGAAGTTAGTAATCTTCGTCGTGAGTTTCGTAAAGATGGTATTACCTATAAGGTTTTTAAAAATACTCTTGTAAAGCGTGCGATGGATGAAGTTGGCGGATATGAGGATGTTTATCCCTATCTGGAAAATCAGACAGCGTTTATGTTTGCGTCTGGAGATCCTGCTAAACCTGCCAAGATTCTTAAGGAGTACCTTAAGTCAAACAAGAAACCCTTATTCAAAGCTGCCTACATTGATGGTGTAGTTTACGGCGAAACTGAGCTTGATGCGCTGTCAACAATGAAGACCAAAGAGGAAGTCATTGGAGATATCATTGGTTTGCTTCTGTCACCAATTACCAACGTAGTTGGCGCACTTCAGGCACAGGGTTCAAACATTGTTGGCGCATTGAAAACAATCGCCGAAAAAGAAGAAAATTAAATCACGTTACTTAATAAATACAACAATCGGAGTTATACAATGGCTGACGTTAAATCATTAGCAGAACAATTAGTTAACCTCACCATCAAGGAAGCCAACGAATTGGCTCAGGTTCTTGAAGAAGAGTACGGTATTAAGCCTGCTGCTGCTGCAGTAGCTGTTGCCGGTCCTGCAGCTGGTGGCGATGCCCCTGCTGAAGAAGAGCAAACCGAATTTACGGTTATCCTTAAAGAAGCCGGTGCTAAGAAAATCGGCGTTATCAAAGAAGTTAGAGCTGTAACAGGTCTCGGCCTCAAAGAAGCCAAAGATCTTGTTGACGGTGCACCAAGCACCGTTAAAGAAGGTGTCAGCAAAGATGAAGCTGAGCAACTCAAGGCTAAACTCGAAGAGGCTGGTGCTACTGTAGAATTAAAATAATTAATCTACATAGCGTTCTTTTTTACCCAATAGCCAAGCCCGTAAGGGTATTGGCTATTGGTGTCTGATTAATACATGCTTGTTGTGGCTAACCTGCATCGCAACATGTGTGTATTTTTGCGTTTATTTTATACCCATCAACAAATCGTGAGGTATCCTTGAGTAAAGAGACCAACATTCTTCCGTTTACGAACCGCATTACGTTCGCGAAAACAAAAAAGGTGCTCGATTACCCCGATTTTCTGGATATCCAAATTGCTTCATTCCACAGGTTTACCCAATGGAATATTGCACCGGATGACAGAGAAGAGGCAGGTCTGCAGCGTATTTTTAACGAACATTTTCCAATAACAAATTCCAGAGAGCAAAACATACTGGAGTTTCTGTTTTATTCCATTGACACTCCAAAATACACTATTGAGGAATGTGTAGACCGAGGCCTTACCTACTCCGTACCGTTAAAGGCTAAATTACGGCTTTCTTCCATAGATCAAAGCGATGAAGCCTCCGAAACCATTGAACAGGATGTGTTTCTCGGCGAACTCCCCTGGATGACAAATCGCGGTACTTTTGTGATTAACGGCGCTGAACGCGTTATTGTTAGTCAGCTGCACCGCTCCCCGGGTGTGTTTTTTGGCATGTCTATGCACCCTAACGGTACACACTTGTACTCCGCACGGATTATCCCTTTTAAAGGGTCCTGGATCGAGTTCACTACCGATATCCGGGACGTATTGTGGGCTTATATCGACCGTAAGAAGAAGCTCCCCCTCACTACCCTGCTTCGTGCTTTAGGTTTTTCAAGTGATTTTGAAATCCTGAATCTTTTTGATCTCTCTGAAGAAGTAAGTGTTAAGTCCCGTAAGGCTTTCGGAAGTGTTGTAGGAAAACGACTCGCTACCGATATCTATGAAGAAGTTGTGCAGGAAGTCGTAGATGATGAAACCGGTGAAGTTACTGAAGCTGTTACGCGGGAAGTAAGGCTTGCCCGTGAAAAAGAGCTTGAGGATTCGGATTACGAAATTCTCAAAGAACTTGATATCAAATCGGTTCATATCCTAAAAATTTCGCAGGAAGATGCCGATCGGTCCGTAGTGATTAACACACTTCGCAAGGATACCTCAACGGATCAGGAAAGTGCACTCGCTGAAGTTTACCGTCAAATCAGAACAGGCGAAATGCCTGACATTGAGACTGGTAAGGCTGTTATCGAACGTCTTTTCTTCAGTGATAAAAAATACGATCTTGGTGAAGTAGGTCGCTACAGGCTAAACAAAAGGCTTCGTATCGATGAGTCTCTTGATGTGCGTGTCCTCACAATCAATGATATTATCTGCATTATCAAAGAACTGATTCGTCTTAAAAACATGAAGTCAGTCGTAGATGATATCGATCACTTAAGTAACAGGCGTGTTCGTACTGTAGGTGAGCAACTTGCACAACAGTTCGGGCTTGGTCTTGCTCGGATGGCAAGAACTATTCGCGAACGCATGAACTCCCGGGATGCGGAGCAATTTACACCGCAGGATCTTGTTAATGCGCGTACGATTTCCAGCGTAATTAATACTTTCTTCGGTACAAATCAGCTGTCTCAGTTTATGGATCAAACGAATCCGCTTGCTGAGCTCACCCACAAACGGCGTATGTCGGCCCTTGGCCCGGGCGGTTTAACACGCGAACGTGCCGGATTTGAGGTTCGTGATGTTCACTATACCCATTATGGTCGGTTGTGTCCTATTGAAACACCTGAAGGCCCGAATATTGGTCTGATTTCCTCACTTTGTGTTCACGCAAAAGTGAATGATTTCGGTTTTATTGAAACGCCATACCGTAAAGTAACAGACGGAGTTGTTACTGATAAAGTAGAATACCTTGCAGCCGAGCAAGAAGATGAAACCATCATTGCACAGGCAAATGCAACACTGACTGAAGAGTCAACTTTTGCATATAATGAAATTTTCTCACGCTTCAGAGACAGTAATGTTGGTTTGGCAAGCCCGGATGAAGTGGAGTATATGGATGTTGCACCGAATCAGATTACATCAGTTGCGGCCTCAATGATTCCGTTTATTGAGCATGATGATGCTAACCGTGCACTCATGGGTTCGAACATGCAACGGCAGGGTGTTCCCCTTCTTCGGCCGGAGAAACCAATTGTCGGAACCGGTATGGAGTATCGTGCTGCAAAAGATTCACGTGCTATTGTATGCGCAGAAGGCGACGGAGAGGTTGTTTATGTTTCTGCAACTGAAATCCGCATTCGCTACAACCGAACCGAACAGGAAAACTACGCCTATTTTGATGATGGCGTTGTTAGTTACAAACTTCGCAAGTTTGAGCGAACCAATCAGGATACCTGCGCAAATCAGCGGCCTATTGTGAAAGTAGGCGATACTGTTACTCAGGGAAGCCCGATTGCAGATGGTTGCGCCACAAACGATGGCGAGCTCGCCCTCGGGCGTAACCTGCTTGTAGCCTTTATGCCCTGGCGCGGTTATAACTTCGAGGATGCGATTGTGGTGAGTGAGCGTGTGGTATCTGAAGATATTTACACTTCAATTCACATTTCCGAGTTCGAACAGCAAGTACGTGATACCAAGCGCGGAGAAGAAGAGCTTACAAGTGAAATCCCAAATGTGAGCGATGAAGCTACCCGTAATCTGGATGAAAACGGGGTTATTCGTGTTGGTGCGAAGATCAAACCGGGTGACATTATTGTTGGTAAAATTACGCCTAAAGGCGAAAGCGACCCGACTCCGGAAGAGAAACTGCTTCGTGCTATTTTTGGCGATAAAGCCGGTGATGTGAAAGATGCTTCCCTCAAAACCCCCCCGGGCGTTTCAGGTGTGGTTATAGGTACGAAAATGTTCAGCCGTAAAAAAGATGAGCAGCTTTCAAGAAAAGAAGAAAAAGAGCTTGTTGAGCGAGAAAATCAGCGTTTAGCTGAAAAAATAGCGAAGCTTAATGCCGAGTGGGCTGCCCGAATGTATCGCCTTCTCAAGGATAAAACCTCGCCTGGCATCGTTGATGTTCTGGGTATCGAAATTCTGCCGAAGGGTGATAAATACCGCAAGCAGATGTTTGATGATATCGCTGAACCTCTGTCTGTTAAAGCACGCCAGCCCTGGTGCACCGACGATGAAGTTAACCGTTTGGTAGCCGTTCTTTTCGATAATTATACCGAAATCCGCCGGCGTTACGAATCTGAAGCAAAGCGCAATAAATACCAGATTCAGGTTGGTGATGAGCTTCCGGCAGGTATCGTTAAGAAAGCCAAAGTTTATGTTGCCAAAAAGCGTAAGCTTCAGGTAGGTGATAAAATGGCCGGCCGCCACGGAAACAAAGGTGTTGTGGCTAAGGTTGTACCTGTTGAGGATATGCCGTTTCTTGAAGACGGCTCCCCTGTTGATATCGTACTGAATCCTTTGGGTGTACCATCAAGGATGAACCTGGGGCAGATCTATGAAACGATTCTTGGATGGGCCGGCAAAAAACTCGGCGTTACTTTTGCAACCCCAATTTTCGACGGTGCCAAGTACGACGACGTTCAGCATTGGTTGCGGGAAGCAGGCTTGCCTGCTGATGGCCGAACATTCCTTTACGATGGCCGGTCAGGCGAGCGGTTCGCACAGAAAACAACGGTTGGCGTTATGTACATCATGAAGCTTAACCACCTTGTTCAGGATAAAATGCACTCCCGCTCAATTGGCCCGTACTCACTTATTACACAGCAGCCGCTGGGTGGTAAGGCACAGTTTGGTGGCCAAAGGCTTGGAGAAATGGAGGTATGGGCACTTTATGCCTATGGTGCCGCCAATATCCTTAAGGAAATGCTTACTGTGAAGAGCGACGATGTGAAAGGACGCTCCAAAGTATATGAGGCTATTGTGAAGGGCGAAAACCTTCCGGACGGTAACACGCCGGAGTCTTTCAACGTGTTGCTTAAAGAACTGCAGGGTCTCGGCCTTGAAGTAACAATTGAGCAATAGGCCCGCAAAGCTTAGAAAAGGATATCATCCTACCGAGTTTAACGATTAATTCAAAACGGAGGTGGAACTTTGTCACATACTGTAAGCGACACCGTTTCCAAAGATTTCAAGTCAATTAAAATCTCCCTTGCGTCGGCAGAAGCAATTCTGTCGCGCTCAAGGGGTGAGGTGCTAACACCCGAAACCATCAATTACCGCACTTTCAAGCCGGAGATGAACGGCTTGTTTTGTGAGAAAATTTTCGGCCCTGTAAAGGATTGGGAATGCCATTGCGGTAAATACAAGCGCATTCGCTATAAAGGAATCATCTGCGACCGTTGTGGCGTGGAAGTTACCAGAAAAGCCGTACGCCGTGAGCGTATGGGCCATCTGAGCCTTTGCGTACCTATTGTACATATCTGGTACTTCAAGTCGCTTCCTAATAAGGTGGCCTACCTGCTGGGTCTGTCGTCCAAAAACCTGGATAAAATTGTTTATTACGAGAATTTTGTAGTAATCAATCCGGGAATGGCCCGAGATCTTGGGTATAAGTATGGCGATATGATTACCGAAGAAGAATATTTCGATATCATGCGTCAGCTGCCCGAAGAACACAGCGAGCTCGACGACGACGATTCAGATAAGTTTTCAGCCAAAATGGGCGCGGAAGCTATCGAAGCAATGCTTGCCAAAATTGACCTCGAAAAAGATATTTATAAGTATCGCGAACAGGTCAAAAATGAGACATCAATGCTTCGCAAGAAGAAAACACTGAAGCGTCTTCAGGTTCTCGAAGCATTTCGTACGGCTAATAAATCAGTCGAAAACCGCCCCGAATGGATGGTTATGCGCGTTGTACCGGTTATACCACCGGAATTACGCCCGCTTGTACCTTTGGAAGGCGGCCGCTTTGCGACCTCAGACCTCAATGATCTGTACCGCCGGGTAATTATCCGCAACAACCGCCTTAAGCGTCTTATTGATATTAAGGCTCCTGATGTAATCCTGCGCAACGAAAAGCGTATGCTTCAGGAAGCAGTTGATTCCCTTTTCGATAACTCACGTAAAACCAACGCTGTACGTAATAACAACCGTCCGCTGAAATCACTTAGCGATATGTTGAAGGGGAAAGGCGGTCGTTTCCGTCAGAACCTGCTTGGCAAGCGTGTCGATTACTCCGGCCGTTCAGTAATTGTAGTAGGCCCGGAGCTTAAAATGCATCAGTGCGGTCTGCCTAAAGAAATGGCTATTGAGCTTTATAAGCCATTTGTAATTCGTCACCTTATCGAGCGCGGTTACGTGAAAACCGTAAAAAGCGCAAAGAAAATGGTGGACCGTCGCGATGAGGTCATATGGGATGTGCTTGAAAATGTGATTAGCGGGCACCCCGTTCTGCTCAACCGTGCACCAACACTTCACCGTCTTGGTATTCAGGCATTTCAGCCTGTACTAATCGAACATAAAGCTATTCAGCTTCACCCGCTTGCATGTACAGCGTTTAACGCTGACTTTGACGGGGATCAGATGGCTGTTCACCTTCCGCTTAGCAACGATGCCATTCTTGAGGCGTCGGTTCTGATGCTCGGTGCCCACAACATTCTTAATCCCGCAAGTGGTGGCCCTATTACGGTACCTTCTCAGGATATGATTCTGGGTCTGTACTACATGACCAAAGTAGGCCCGAGTTCTGAAACAGACGAGAAAGTTTTCGCTTCACCTGATGAAGTAATCATCGCTTTCGATCAGGGAAAACTCACTCTTCATAACAGAATTAAGGTAAGACTGCGCGCAGGTATTGATGGTGTTGATGCTGATGAAATAGTACCAACAACATCAGGAAGAGTTCTTTTTAATGAAATCATTCCGAACGATATTGGCTTCAAAAACCTCACTTTCGGAAAGAAAGAGCTGCGTAATCTAATCGGTGAAGTTTTCACAGCCGTAGGAACTGCCCGTACAGCTCAGTTTTTGGATGATATGAAGTATCTCGGGTTTGAAAATGCAACCCGTGGCGGTTTGTCATTCAGTTTGGAAGACATCGTGATCCCGGATACAAAAGCTGAACTCATCGAAAAAGCTCAAAATGAGGTTCGTCTTATTCAGGATCGTTACGATAATGGTTTCATTACCGATAACGAACGATATAATCAGGTTATCGATAAATGGACGAGCACAACAAACAGGGTTTCTGAAACCCTGTTTAACGCACTTGCCAACGATAAAGAGGGATTCAACTCGGTTTATATGATGGCCGATTCCGGCGCCCGTGGTTCCAAAGAGCAGATTCGTCAGCTTGGCGGTATGCGGGGTCTGATGGCTAAACCGCAAAAAAGTTCCCTTGAATCGTCAGGCAGTGAAGTTATTGAAACTCCGATTCTTTCTTCTTTCAAGGAAGGCCTTACGGTACTTGAGTACTTTATCTCAACACACGGTGCGCGTAAGGGCCTTGCCGATACCGCTCTTAAAACAGCCGACGCCGGTTACCTTACACGCCGGCTTGTGGATGTATCGCAGGATGTAGTCGTTACCGAGCATGACTGCGGAACCCTTCGCGGGATTCGTATTTCTGCACTTAAGGATAACGAAGATATCGTAGAAAGCTTGGAAGATCGTATTGTTGGCCGAACTTCAATGCATGATGTGTACGATCCGCTAACGGATGAATTGCTGGTGCGTTCTAATCAGCTTATCAGTGAGCAGATTGCCCGTAACATTGCGCAAACCTCGATTGAAGAGGTTGAAATCCGCTCGGTACTTACCTGTGAATCAGCACGCGGTGTATGTTCTATGTGCTACGGTCGTGACCTTACCCGTGGCAAACTCGTTCAGGTTGGTGAAGCGGTAGGGGTAATCGCGGCTCAGTCAATTGGTGAACCGGGAACGCAGCTTACCCTTCGTACTTTCCACGTTGGGGGTACCGCTGCCCGTCTTGAAGCCGAATCGCAGCATAAAGCTAAATTCAACGGCAAGCTTGAATTCGATAACCTTCGTGTAGTAAACTACAACGACGGCGAAGAAGAAGTGAGCGTCGTACTCAGCCGGGGAAGCGAAATTAAGGTTGTTGATGATACCGGAAAGGTACTTAACACACATACTGTACCTTACGGTGCAGAAATGCTTGTGGAAGACGGCGATATGGTGATGAAAGGACAGCCCCTCTGTAAGTGGGACCCTTACAACGCCCGTATCTACTCTGAAATGAACGGAACCGTGACCTTCAAAGATATCATCGATGATGTTACCTGTGCTGACGAAAGTGATGCACAGACCGGTTTCAAAGAGAAAGTGATTATCGACAGTAAAGACCGTTCGCTCGTACCGACCCTTATTATTAACGATGGTACCCGTGACAAGGAAATTCCGCTGCCGGTGCGTACGCACATCGTTGTTGAAGACGGTGCAAGCGTTGCCGCAGGGCAGGTAATTGCCAAAATTCCGCGAAAAGCAGCTAAATCGAAAGATATTACCGCTGGTTTGCCGCGTGTAACCGAGCTGTTTGAGGCGCGTCCGCCAAACGACCCGGCTACCGTTTCTGAAATAGACGGTATTGTGAAGTTTGGCAACCGGAAGCGTGGTTCGCAGGAAATCATCGTTACCAGCAAAGACGGTGTAGATCAGCGTACGTACCTTATTCCGCTGTCCAAGCACATCCTCATTCAGGAAAACGACTTTGTAACGGCCGGTCAGGCGATGTCTGAAGGAGCTATCCTTCCACAGGATATCCTCAACATCCTCGGTCCGTTTGCAGTACAATCTTATATCGTGAATGAGATTCAGGAAGTTTACCGGCTTCAGGGTGTGAAAATCAACGATAAGCACATTGAAGTAATCGTGCGCACCATGATGCAAAAGGTAGAAATCACTGAACCCGGTGATACCATGTACCTTGAAGGCGATAAAGTTGACCGCTTTGAAGTAGCACGAACAAACGACAGCCTCATAGGCAAGTTTGTGGTTACTGATGCCGGCGGATCGGACCTGTCGCTTGGAACACTGCTCACACGCCGTGAAGTTCGGGAAATAAACTCTCAGCTCATCAAAGAAGACAAGCCTGAAATGGAGGTTCGCGAAGCCGAATCTGCAATTTCCCGACCGATACTGTTGGGTATTACCCGGGCCGCTCTTTCTACTGATAGCTGGCTTTCGGCTGCTTCCTTCCAGGAAACAACCAAAGTGCTTACTTCGGCTGCGGTTGAAGGTAAATCTGACTTCCTGCTTGGTCTCAAAGAAAATGTTGTGGTCGGCCATCGTGTACCTGCCGGTACAGGTATGCGTACCTACCAAAATCTTATCGTGGGACCAATGCAGCAGCAGCCCGCAAATGATGCAGAGGAGCGCAGCAAGTCTATTGCTGATATTCTCCGTTCGGAAGACTAAACGTCTTTTCCGTCTTACTGAAAAACATCAATTTAGCCCTGATACTCTTTGGAGTGTCAGGGCTTTTTGTTAGTATATTTATTTCGCGCATAAACATGAAGCCTAACATCCCGCACATACGTCAGAAATGAATCAGATCATCCGCTTTGGGGTGTTTCAACTCCTACAGTAACCATATTAACTGAGTTTTTTCTATGTTTCAAAATGAGTTACAGGATTTGTACAACGAACTGTTTGTGTTTCGTAATGAAATGGCGTGCAAGTTTGATGCTGATACACGTCTGATCGTTGTAAATGATGCTTATGCGCAGGCTTTAAATTCAACTGCTGAGGAACTTATTGGCAGAAAGTTTATCGATCTGATCCCGGAAGATGAGCACGAAGAAGTTATTTCTCATCTGAAGGCTCTTACCCTTAAATCGCCCGAACGAACCTACGAACATAAAGTGATTCTGAAAGACGGTACCGAAAAATGGCAGCAATGGTACGACCGTGCAATTTTTGACGAGCAGGGAGACCTTAAATACTTTATCTCACTGGGTCGGGATATTACAGATAAAAAACTACTCGAGCTTGAAATAGAGCACAGAAACCGGTTTCAGGCTATTCTTGCTGATCTTGCCATAAGGCTCGTGAACCTGCCTGTGGCTGAGTTTGATGCCGCTATGGATGATGTCTTGTCAATCATCGGAATTTATACACAAATGGAGTTCGCTTTTGTCAACTTCAGAAACAGTTCAGGTGAAATAAAAAAACGATTTTATTGGACCGAACACAAAAACGTTGACGATCAGCTTAAACAATGCAGCAGTGTCTTTGCGGCTTTTGAAGAGCTGATTAAGGAGAGAAAGCTGGAAACGCGGTTTATCGAAGATCTCGGGAAGCTTCCGGAAACCAACAAGATGAGAAGCAAGCTGGGAAGCATGGGAGTGAAATCCGTAATTACAACTCCTTTACTTCAAAACGGGCAGCCTGTAGGTGTAGTAGCATTTTTCACCATTAGCGAGAAAAGGTATATCTCTGAAATTGAAGCCCGGCTGCTGAAGGTACTTGCCGAGCTCATAACCAACGTTGAAGTTCGAAGGTCTTATGAAAACAGGCTGATTGCAGCACGAAATGAAGCTGAGTCAGCAAATGAAGCAAAATCACAGTTTTTGGCGAACATGAGCCATGAAATCCGAACGCCTCTAAATGGAATGCTGGGGATGGCAGGCTTACTTTCAGGCACAAAGCTGGATGAACGTCAGCGAAAGTATGTTAATGTACTTACAACAAGTGGCGAAAGCCTGCAGTACATCATCAATGATTTGCTGGACATGAATAAGCTGGGCGGTGAAAAGCTCTTGCTCGACCGCTCGGTATTCAGGCTGGGTGATGTGATTACTGAAGTCACTGAACTCATGAAAGTTGATGCCATGGAGAAAAAACTTGCCTGTGATATTGAGATTCATGAAGGCACAACCGGCTTTATTTTTCGCGGTGCTAAACTGAGATTCAAACAAATTCTGATCAACCTTGTAAGCAACGCAATTAAATTTACGAGTAAAGGCGGGGTAAGAATTGAATGTACAGCCTCACAAAGTGATGAAACTCCCGGAAAAATAAAAGTTTTGTGCCGTATTACTGATACCGGGATCGGTATAGAGAAAAAAGATTTTGGAAAGCTGTTTAAGCCTTTTTCGCAAATTGATCCAAGTACAAGCCGTAAATACGGCGGTACCGGCTTAGGTTTGCATATAAGTAAAACGCTGGTTGAAAACATGGGCGGAAAGATAGGAGTCGAAAGCACCCCGGGAATCCGCACAACGTTTTGGTTTTATGTGTTTTTTGAACAGGTAACAGAAGCAGAAGCTGCTAAAATACCAGGTTTTACTGAAAAAGAACGACCGCTTGGTATAGATGCATTGCTTGTTGCTTTTCCCGCCGGTAGTGTACGCAGCCTTCTTCGGGAATTTGAAGTTCTACAGCTGAGAACCAACGCAGTTAGGGATATTAATGAAGCGAAAAAGTTTTTAGATGAGGTAGGAAGAGGGGGGCCGGAGTACATTTTTATGGATTTTAGTACCGTTGGCCGGGATGCTCTTGTTCTAACGGATGAGCTCAAAAATGATTTCAGACATATGAACCGAAAAGTCATTTTGATCGCAAATCCCAATGATGATACAAGTAACAACTGGCTTGATGAACACGACATCCATTACATTTTAAAGCGTCCGGTAACAACGGAAAGCCTTAGTCAGGTCATTTTTGCTGATTTGCCTGTTGGTAAAACGGGCCGTACCGGAACAGCCGGTACCAGTACACACAGCGATAAAACGCTGAAAAAGAGCAGCGGAGCTGACAGAGATTCAAAGCCAGAAAAAGGGGGGAAACCCAAAGTGCTGATTGCCGAAGACAATAAGGTGAATCAGGAGCTGATTTCGGTAATCATGCAGGAGTTAAATGCGGCCTTTCATATTGTTGAAAACGGATTTGAAGCAGTTGAAGCCGTACAGGAAAACGATTATGATATTGTATTGATGGATTGCCAGATGCCGGAAATGGATGGTTTTGATGCAACCAGAAATATTCGTGCTCTTAAAGATCCTGTAAAGAAAAAAATTCCGATCATTGCTGTAACTGCTCATGTAATGTCTGGCTATCAGCAAAAGTGCGAAGCAGCAGGAATGAACGGTTACATTTCTAAGCCTTACAGCGTGAAAGATCTGCAGGCAGCCATTTATGGCAGAAAACCGACCTCTGCCGTTTTGCATGGCGAAGAATTTCGTGCCCTTAAAGTCATCAATTATGATCTTTATAAACAACGGTTCGGCAATGATACAGAACTGTGCAGCAGAATTCTTCGGCGCTTTGTAGAAGAAACGGAGAAACAAATTCCGCAAATAGACCCGCAGTGGGATGAACGCAGTTATCACAAATTGTTCGACCTCGTGCACAGTATCAAAGGTGCATCCGCAAATATTGACGCAGAGCGCTTATTTAGTGCTGCTCAAAAACTTTCAGCTTCCATTGAGCGCAGGCAGGATGCAATTATCCCCAAACGGATTGAAAGACTGAAGAATGAGTTTACAAGGCTTCGTAATAAGCTTGAAGACACAAACTTTAGCGTTACAGAAAAGGGCGATCAGAACTGAATCTGAACGCCCTCAAAGTACTTTTTTAAGTAATTCCGAATTCCGCGTGTTAAATTTTCTCGCGGCTTATGTTTGACAGCAGGTCTTCAGCTTCGCGCAGTAAATCTTCTGCTTTCTTTTTTGCATCCTGAACCACTTCGTCGCTCTGCGCTTTGGCTGTGTTAACAGAAAAATTTTCATCTTTAAGTTCATCAATCAGACCTTTAAGTTCATCAATGTAGGTCTGTATCTGATAGCTGAGCCGGCTCCGGGTATTACTGCCTTTATCGGGCGCGAGCAATACTGCTGTAACGGATCCGAGAACTGCCCCGGTTAGTAAACCGAATCCAAAACCTCTTGAAAAATTTGCCATGATAGTGTGTAATCGGGTTTAGTGAGCTGTTTCAATTGTAGTATATATAAGCAAAAAATAAGTCATTGTCATGCAGTTTAAGCATTCCGCTGCTTTGATTTCGTTCTGAAGCTATAGCATCAGCTTTTATTCAGCAGCTGAAATCTGCTGCCGTGCCTGTTTCTCGCTCACTTTAACGGCTTTGAGCAACCGGTATTTTGTGCGGGAAATACCGGCATAAATTACCGGTACCACAAATAGTGTGAACACAGAGGCAAAGAACAGACCCCCGATTACCGCCCGTGCCAGCGGACTCCAGGTCTCGGAGCCATCACCTATGGCCAAAGCAAGCGGAATCATGGAGAATATGGTTGTGAGCATGGTGAGCAGTACCGGGCGGAGCCTTCTGCCGGCTGCGCTCAGAAAGCGTTCAAGGTACTCCTCAGGGCTCATATCGGTACGGGTGTTCTGGTTGATGTAGTCAACAAGCACGATGCCGTTGTTCACCACAATCCCAACGAGGATGAGCATACCGATGCCGGCGGGCACGCTGAACGGTGTGCCGGTTGCGTACAGCATCAGATAGGCACCAAAGAAAGCCAGCGGTATGGTGAACAGAATCACGAAGGGGTCGCGGATGCTCTCAAATTTGGCAGCCATCACCATAAAGGTGAGCACAATTGCTGCAAGCAGGGCCAGAAACAGCTCCCGCTGACTGCTCTGCTGATCCTGAATGGCACCGGTAAATTCGTAGCGGTATCCGTCAGGCAGTACAATTTCTTCTTCGAAAAAGGCTATGAGGCGGTCACGGTGCACTGCTGCGCTGCCCTGAACCCTGATGTTCACATCAAGCCGGGTTTCGCGGTTCGTTCGCCGGATGGTGTTGAAGCCTTCAAATTCTTCAAAAAAGCCCACGGCCTGCACCGGAATTCCCTGCTCGCCAACCCGTGCAACCTGCAGCCGGTTCAGGCTTTCAAGGCCTCTGCGATAGTGGTCTTCCAGGCGTACTTCAATCGGGAACTCCCGCCCGTCGATGCGGAATTGCCCGACCTGTGTGCCGCGGGTCTGGGTTTTGAAACTGTTGGCAGCTTCGTTAAATGAGCTGCCCATGCGGCCCAGGGCAAAGCGGTCGAGCTGATAAACCACTTCAGGCAGGGTGCCAACGCGCGGGTTGTCAACGGCAATAACGGTGCTGTCCTGCAGCATTACGGTTTCGATGCGGTCGGTAAGTCCCTGAAGGATGCTCACATCGGGGCCGATCAGGCTCACGGTAATATTCCCCATGCCCTGTCCGAAACCGCCTCCGCCTCCGCCGCCGGGACCAAAGCCCTGCTGACCAAATACCCGGATGGTAGTGTCGTCGTAAATGAGTGACCGGCGAAGCTCCATCGCAACTTCATCGGTAGTTTGGGTGCGCTCGCGGGAGGGAACGAGCGAAACCGTAATCCGGCCCACGTTGCTTTCCCTGCGCCAGCCGCTCCGGCCGATGGTCGTTACGGTTGTCTGAACCCGCTCATCGTCGAGCAGCCTGCCGGTAATATCCCGCAGGGTTTCTGCGGTTTGGGTAAGCTGCGCGCCGCTAACGAGGGAAACATCCACCACAAGGTCGCCGGTGTCGTTATCGGGGAAAAACTCTCCTTCAACCTGTGTGAAAAGCCAGCCAATACCAAACAGTACGCCGAGAATAAGCAGTACGGTGTAACGCTTGTGCAGCAGCTGCCAGCGGAGAATCCGCTCGTAACGCCCCTGCGTTTTTTCGATGAAGCGAAACATAAAGCTGTTCGTGTTCACGCTGTCAGGCCGCAAAAACTTCGAAGCAAAAACCGGCAGCAGCACAATTGAAGCGATGAACGAAAGCGAAATGGCATAGGAAATGGTGAGCGCCAGATCTTTGGCAATCTGCCCGGTAAAGCCGCTGAGGAAAAAGATCGGGATGAAAACCGCCAGGGTCGTAAGCGTTGAGCCCAGCAGCGCTTCCTTCATTTCGTTGGTTCCGTTGAGGACCGCCTCAAAAATGGCCTCTCCCTTTTCGATTTTGGCGATGATGTTATCGAGCACCACAATCGAATTATCCACCAGAAGCCCGACCGCCAAAGCAAGACCGGTGATGGAGATAATGTTGAGCGTTACCCCGCTGAAATACATGGCCGCAAAGGTAGCCGTCATCGAAATCGGGATGCTGAAAGCTACGATGGTCGCGGCGCGGTAGCTTCCCATAAAAATAAACAAAATGAGCGCTACGAGCGCCAAAGCCACGAGGGCCGATTGGGTGAGGTTGCGGATGGAGTTCTCAATAAACTCTCCCTCATTGTTGAGTACCTGCAGGTTTACCCCCGGCGGCATGATGGCTTCAATTGAGGGAATAGCCGCAATTACATCCATCGCAACGTCAAGCGTGTTGGCGTCGGATTGTTTCTGAATGTCAAGCGTTACGCTGTTCAGGCCGTTTACTTCCACGAGCGCCGTGATGTCCACAAAGGTATCAATCGCTTCCCCCACATCCGAAAGCCGCACGGGTACGCCGTTTTCGGTAAACCGGATGATGGTGTCGTTTATTTCTTCGATCGAGCGGTAAATGGCTTCTGCGCGTATGCTGTAGCTTTGCCGGTCGCTCACCAGGTTGCCGATGGGGATCTGCACATTGTTGCCGGAAAGCGCCCGCTCAACATCTCCGGTTACGACCCGGTGCTGCGCCATGCGTTCGGGGCTCAGGTTCACATAGATGGCCCGCTGAAGCCCGCCCTGCGTTTCGGCGGAGGCTACGCCCTGAATGCGCTCGAACATGGGCTCAATCATGGTTTCGCTCAGCAGGCGGAGTTCATCGAGGCCGCGGTTGGCAGCCGACACGCTCAGGCTCATAATCGGGCGGCGCTCGGGGTCGAACTGAAAAATCAGCGGCTGACCCGCCTCACGCGGTATGGTTGCCCGGATGCGGTCGATGGCTTCCCGCGCATCCATTTCCACCCGCTGTGCGTTGGTTCCGCCTTTTAGGCGCATCACCAGAAACATCCCTCCCTTGCGCACCGTCGTTTCGATGCTCTCAACGCCGTCGATCGAGGCTACCGCGTTTTCGATGGGGATGGCGAGGATTCGTTTGATGTCTTCCGGGGCAACATCACGGTAATTCGCTGAAATGGCCACCACCGGAATATCGATGTTGGGCAGCAGCGTAATTTTGAGGTTGGCCAGGGCAAACAGCCCGAATCCGATGGTGAGCAGGGTCACCATCAGCACCGTAACCGGCCGCCGCAGGAGTTTGTAAATGATGCCTTTTGTATTCATAAGAGATGTGTTGCGTGTTGCGGAGGGGAGATGGGGGGAGCGGCTTGCTATTCAGCCAGCGGATCTGATTTGGTGTTGGTGCTGAATCCGAGTTTCTCGAGCATGCGGTTGAACAGGTAGTACAGGCAGGGCACGAAAAACAGCATCAGGATGGTGGATGCGGTTAGCCCGCCGATTACCGTGCGTGCCATCGGGCTCCAGGTTTCGGCGCCTTCACCCAGCTCAAAAGCCAGGGGAATCATACACAGAATAGTTGTTGCGGCCGTCATGATGATGGGCCGTAGCCTGCGGCTTGCTCCGGTGATGATGGCCTTCTCCCGGCTGAGGCCGCGCGCCTGCAGAATCTTGATGTAGTCGATCATCACGATGCCGTTGTTCACCACAATACCGGAGAGCAGAATGAGGCCTATGAGCGCGGTTACACTCACCGGTGTGCCGGAGATGGCCAAAGCCGCGAATACGCCCGAAAGTGCGAGTGGAATGGTAAAAATGATGATGAAGGGCTCGAGCAGGCTTTCGAACTGTGAGGCCATCACCATATAAGCCAGCGTTGCTGCTACAATGAATGCGATGAGCAGGAAGATGAACGACTGCCGCTGCTCGTCGGCTGTACCGCCGATTTCGAAGCGGTAGCGGTCGGGCCACTGAATCTGATTGAGCCGCTGCGTTACCAGGTTGGTTGCGGTCTGAAGATCAATGTTGCCCAGATCCGCCTGAATTTCGGTTACGCGTTCCTGATTGATGCGCAGGATGTTCGACGGGCCGGTGTAGCGCTCAACCCGCGCGAGGTTCGACAGGGGCATCCATGTGCCGGCATCGGTGCGGATTTGGATGCGCTCGAGGTCAGCCGAGTTCACGGTTTCGGCGGCGGCAAGCTGCACGTTTATATCGAACTGCAGCCCCTGATCGATGAAAGTCGTTGCCGTGTTGCCGCGGATGGCATCGCTGATGGCGTTGGCAACCTGCGCGGTTGTGAGGCCGTTGCGGCTGATGCGCTCGCGGTCCATTATCACGCGAAGCTCCGGGCGGCCTTCGTCGGCTGAGGAGGAGGCCGCCACAATGCCGTCAATTTCGAGCATGGCAGCCATCACCCCGTCGGAAAGCTCACGCTTGGTTTCCAGATCAAAACCGAAAATATTCACGATCAGGCCGTCGTCGCCGTCGGGGTTGAGCGGATTCTGCCGCAGTTCGCGGGTCGTTGCGCCGGGCACTTCGCGGAGGTCGTCGAGCAGCTGTGCCACAATGGCCAGCTGACCCCGGCTGCGCTCCCGCGAGGAAACCAGCTCCACCCGGATGATGCCGCGGAAGCCGCCCGGAAACTCGGCCCCTTCAACCCCGCGCTTATCCCCGTAATCGGAAACAATCAGGCGGGCTTCGGGTATGGTTTCCTGAATGATGCGCTCCGCATGTTTGAACGACTCTTCCAGCTCAAACAAATTCACGCCGGGCTCACGGGTGAGCTCAATCACGAAGGCGTTTTCATCCACCTGCGGGAAAAACTCCCCGCCAAGATTGAAGATCAGGGGTGTTGTCAGTATCAGGAACAGAATGGCGATACCAACCACAAATCCGCTCTTGCCCAGCAGTTTTTCCAGAGTGCTGGCGTATGCCGTGCTGAGACGCTCAAAAAACGGATTTCTCTTTTCCTGAAATCCTTCATCTTCCTGATCCGGTCCGGATGCCGCTGCCGTATTATCACTCACCTTTTTCGTTTTCCCTTTAAACAACCTCGAGGTCATAAGCGGGATGAGGGTCAGGGCCACAACCGTTGAAACCCCGAGGGCGAAGGAAATGGTGAGGGCGAGGTCGCGGAACAGAAAGCCTGCAATGCCTGGCACAAAAAGCACGGGCAGAAAAACCACAACAGTTGTGAGGGTTGAAACGATGATGGGCCCGGCTACTTCCTGTGCGCCCTTCACCGAGGCTTCATCACCCTTGTATTTGTCTTCCCTGAACCGGAAGATGTTTTCGAGCACCACCACGGCATTATCCACCACAAGGCCCACGGCAAGCGTGAGGCCGGAGAGCGAAATCACGTTCAGGGTAACGTTTCCGAAATCCATGATGCTGAAGGTCGCGATGATGGATACCGGAATGGAGATCGCCACAATAATGGCCGTGCGGAAGCTCCTCAGGAACAGCAGCAGGATGGTTACCACGAGCCCGATTGCGATCAGGGCGGTGATGTAAATGTTGCGGATGGAAAGCTCGATAAACTCGGAGCGGTCGGTGAGCACTTCCAGCGAAACGCCGGCGGGGAGGGTGCGGCGGATGTTATCGAGCTCGGTGCGCACATTCTGAGCGGTCGAAACGATGTTGACGTCGCTTTGCCGGTACAGATTTATGATCACGCCTTCCTCACCCTGTACCCGCACGTTTCCGATCGGCTGCCGCACGCCGTCTTCCACTTCGGCGATGTCGCGCAGGCGCACCGGCTCGCCGTCGCGAATGGCCACGATGGCATCGCGGATTTCTTCGATGTTCTGAAACTCGCCGGTTGTGCGCAGCGAGTAAACGAGGCGGCCTTCTACCAGTTCACCGGCGGGCACCTGCACGTTTTCCTGACGCAGCCGCTGTGCTACCGAGCCGATATCGAGGTTGTAGGCCAGAATCTGATCGGTGTTCATCCAGATATTAATCTGCCGTTCGAGTCCGCCGCTCGTTTCGGCGGAGGCAACCCCGGGGATGCGCTCAAAGCGCTGCTCAAGCTGCTGCGTGGAATAGGTGCGCAGCTCCACCGGACTCCGGGTGTTGGAGCTGAGCGTGAACACCATCACCGGCTCCTGATTGGGGTCGTAGGCAAAAATGATGGGCTGATCGGCATCATCGGGGATGATGCGCCGGGCAAAATCGACCTGTTTCCGCACATCATTCTGTGCCACAAACAAATCGGTGCCCCAGTTGAAGTAGAGTTTGATAACCGAGGAGCCCTGACTCGACAGCGAGCGCACACGGCGCAGGCCGCTGATGCCGCCTACAAGTTCTTCAAGAGGGCGGCTGATGAGGGTTTCGATGTCTTCCGGGGCTACACCGTCGTAGGTGGTGTAGATGGTGATGGTGGGGAAGGAGACATCGGGGTAGAGGTTCAGATTGAGGCGGGAGAGGCCGAACATACCGAAACCGATCACCACCAGCGCGAGCATGATGAAGGTGACGGGGCGGGCGACGGCTATTTTTGGAAGCTGCTTCATAAGAAAATTTCAGGCGTGCGGGTAATCGGTTTCAGAACGGAAGTGATGTTTGATGTACCGCTTACTCGCTGGCAGCAGTCGTATCTGATTCAGTCGAAATGGGAATTTCGCGCGCAGGCCGCGGGGCACGGCTGCCGGCTACGCGGATGCGGGAGTTGTTTTCCAGGCCGCCCTGCCCGGTAACGATCAGTCGGTCGCCGTCACGAAGGCCGGAAACAACCTCAATGCGGTCGCCCTGCTGCAGGCCGAGCTCAAGCTCACGAAGCACAGCAACGGTATCGCCCTGTGCCACAAAAGCGTTGAAAGCCCGGTTAATGCGGATGGTGTTGGTTTCGGGATCCAGAATGGTCTGCACGTTTTCGACCAGCGCGTTCCGGGGTATTACGATGCTCTCCGGGTTGGTTTGCACTACGATAGAAGCTTCGGCAAGGCTGCCGGGCAAAATGACATCGCGCATATCGGTGAGGCTGATAACCACCTCGGCCAGACCGGTTACCGGATCAAGGCCCGGGCTGATGCGCGAAACCACGCCGCGGGCCGAGTGATGGGCTTCGCCGGTGAGGCGGATATCAACCGTCTGATTGAGCCGCACCCGGCGGCGGTCCTGAAGCGGAAGGAACAGCCGGATTTCGTAGCCGGCCAGGTTTGAGATTTCATAAATCACGCTGCCCACCGAGGCAAGGTCGCCCGGGCTGATGCTGCGCCGGGTAACAACGCCGTTTACCGGCGAGCGCACTTCGGTAAAGGCCAGGCTTTCCCGGCTCTGCGTGAGCGAAGCCCGCGCGGCTTCGTACTGCGCCTGCGAATTGAGATAAGAAACCCGCGCTGATTCAATCTCTGAGCTGCTGATCAGGTTGCGGTCAAACAGGGTTTGTGCGCGGGTGAACTCAAGGCTGTCGCGGCTTACGGCGCTGCGGGCCTGCTCAACCTGACGCTCATCACGCCGTACCTGATCCAAAATCGTGACATCGCGCAGCCGTGCCAGAACGGTGCCCACACGAACAGTATCGCCCAGATCAGCATGGATGCTGCTTACACGCTCGGAAACCTGAGGCGAAACCCGCACCTGATCCTGTGCCTGAATGTTGCCAAACCCCCGAACAATTTCGGATATGCTGCTTCTTGAAATTTCGGCGACCTGTACGCTGGTGCCGCGCTGAAAGGCGCTGGGGTCAAAACCACCCGGGCGCTGCTGATCCCCTGATGAACGGCCTGAGCAGGAGGCCAATGCGATAATAAGGAGTGCTGAAAAAAGGAGACGAATCACGATAAAAATAGAGTTGTGATGATTGTTGTTTGAGAAGTTGAAAATACAGCGGGATAATAAAGCGATTGGACGAACGGATGCTTCACCCGTTCGCGTAAATTCGGCTGATTCATATTATTTAACACTTGGGCTTTTAATGACGACTGTAGCGGATTTTTATGTAAAAAAGAAAAGGCTGTAAAAAACCGGTTTAGAGAGCTAAACAGCCGGGCATGAAAGTGTAAGCGTATCAATGACATGAACATAGTGGGTAAATTAACCCTGTAAATCTGCTATTCGTTGCAGTGCAGGAAAAATAAGCTCTTTGCAGCTGCCCGCGGTTAAATCCATGGCAGCGCAGCGCATGAATGCCGTTAAAAATCCGTACCTTTGCCGTATCAGAAATCCGGCCCGTGTGCCGGCCAAACCGGAGATTAATTCAGGAAAACTTTACCCATGAAATTTTTTATTGACAGCGCAGACCTCAGCGAAATTAAAGAAGCCGAAGCCATGGGCGTTCTTGACGGGGTTACCACAAACCCGTCACTTTGTGCCAAGGTTGGCGTCCGTGATTTTGAAGGGCATGTAGCCAAAATCTGCGAAATGGTAGCTGGAGATGTCTCTGCGGAAGTTGTTTCGACCACCTACGCTGAAATGCTGGAAGAAGGCCGCCGCCTCGCAACGATTGCCGATAATGTGGTTGTCAAAATCCCGCTTATCAAAGACGGCATTAAGGCTATCAAAACCTTTTCGGAGGAAGGCATCCGCACCAACTGCACCCTCTGTTTCTCATCTACGCAGGCGCTGATTGCCGCCAAAGCCGGTGCGACCTACATCTCGCCCTTCCTCGGCCGCCTCGACGACATCTCGCACGACGGCCTCGCCCTGATCGAAGATATTGTGACCATTTACACCAACTACAGCTTTCAGACCGAAGTGCTTGCGGCGAGCATCCGCCACCCGATGCACGTAGTTGAGTGCGCGCGCATGGGCGCTGATGTGGCAACCATGCCCCTCAGTGTGATGGAAGGCCTGCTGAAACACCCGCTCACCGACAGTGGCCTGGAAAAATTCCTTGCCGACTGGGATAAGCTTCAGGCTTCCCTTAAGTAATTTTTTAGGGTGAAGGGCTTCCTCTTCATCCTGCATCAAAATCAAAAAAGCCCGTTACCTTTACAGGAAGACGGGCTTTTTTGGTTTGATGATTTTTTAGGGCGATGAGCGTATCCATCACCCTTTAAAAAAAGCTACTGTTGTACCGTTTTAGATCAGCCGATTTCGCCGGTGAGCAGCTTTTCCGCAATTTTGGAGGAGGAAAGCACGCCGGGAAGGCCTGCACCGGGGTGTGTGCCTGCGCCCACGAAATACAGGTTAGGCGACTCCTCGCTGCGGTTGTGCGGCCGGAACCAGGCCGATTGCGTGAGCAGGGGCTCGACCGAAAAAGCTGAGCCGCGGAAACTGTTGAGGTCGCGCTCGAAGTGAATCGGATCGATGTAGTGCTCAGCGATGATGTTTTCCTGAAGGTCGGGCAGGTAATTATCCTCGAGGAACTGCATGATGGCGTCGCGGTACGGCTTGGCGGCTTTGGTCCAGTCGGTGCCGGAATCCAGGTGCGGCACCGGTGAGAGCACGTAAAACGACTCGCAGCCGTCGGGCGCGATTGTCGGGTCGGTGATCGTGGGCATGTGCAGATACAGCGAGAAATCTTCGGAGAGGGTTTTCTCGTGGAAAATATCTTTGAGCAGGCCTTTGTAACGCTCACCCAGAATAATGTTGTGATGCTTCAGTTTGGTATCGAGGTAGCGTTTTTTGGTGCCGAAGTAAATCACAAACAGCGACATGCTGTAGTGCATGCGGTCGAGCTTGCGGTTGGTGTACTTGCGCCGGTTTTCCTCTTTAATGAGGTGACGGTAGGTGAAGGGCACATCCGCGTTTGAAACGACGGCATCGGCAGGGTGGAAGCTGCCGTCTTTGAGCTTCAGCCCCTTGGTGATGCGGTTTTCGATCACGATTTCATCTACTTCGGTGCTGAGATGGATTTTGCCGCCAAGGTCTTCAATCAGGTCGGTAAGTGCTTTTACGATGGCGCCGGTGCCGCCCATGGCATAGTGCACGCCCCATTCCCGCTCGAGGTAGTGAATCATGGCGTAGATGGAGGTGGTATCGAACGGATTGCCGCCAACAAGCAGGGGATGGAAAGAGAAGCAGCGGCGGAGGAAATCATCCTGAATAAACTGCGAAACGTACTTATACACGCTCTTATACGACTGCAGCTTGATGAGGTCAGGCGCGACCTTGAGCATGTCGGTAAATTTCAGGAAGGGTACATCAGCAAGTTCGGTAAAGCCCTTATCGAAAATGGCCTTGGTTGTGGCCAGGAAATCGAGATACCCCTGCTTGTCGGCAGGGTTGCGTTTTTCGATTTCTTTCAGGGTGAATTCTTCTTCGCTGTTGTAATCGAAAAACTCGCCCTGATGGTCAAAAATGCGGTAGAACGGCTGACAGGGCACGAAATTGATGTAATCTTCGCGTTTGCGGCCGGCAGCTGCGAAGATGTCATCAAACATAAAAGGAGCGGTGATAACGGTCGGGCCGCCGTCGAATTTGAAGCCATTTACCTCATAAACATAAGCACGGCCGCCGGGCTTATCACGCTTCTCAAACATCTCAACATCGAACCCCCGAGAGAGAAGCCGTACAGCTGCGCCTAATGCGCCAAAACCGGTGCCAATAATCAATACCTTCTTGCTCATATAGAATTTTTTTTGGAAAGGAAAGTGAATCTGCCTAAACCTGTAATCACGGTGTAAACGTTCAGGGAAAGCCGCATGGGTGGAATTTGTGAAGAATTTGCCATCCCCTAAAAATGAAAGGTATTTATTTTTAGGAGAGGTCAAATGTTTCCTGCAATAGTGGTTTATTTTTGTATTTTTACTTGAGAATACGGTGGGGCAGGTTAAGCATATATAACAGACTTATCTAAAGGCGAAAAGAACCTGTCATCATAATCAGGGCATATTAATGACTAAGTATGTATCTGAGAAATTTCAGCTTGCTAATGTATCTCTCACACAACATGTTAATATCAGATGGCTGAGTTTTTATTTTGGTTTGGAGTTGTAGTAGTAGTTTATACGTACCTCGGGTATCCGGTATTAATTACGGTGCTTACACTTGGTAAAAAAGGTTATCAGGCCCGGGCAGAAGCAGAGGGGTTCGAGCCTTCGGTAAGCCTGATAATTTCGGCATGGAATGAAGCTGACTGGATTCGCCAAAAGGCGCGTAATACGCAGGAAATTGACTATCCGGCTGATAAAATTCAGGTTATCTTTATGACTGATGGTTCAGATGATGATACCCCTGATATCCTGAAAAATGAATTCCCACAATTTGAGACCTATCACAAACCGGGCCGTTCCGGCAAAATAGCCGCAATGGAACGGGGAGTTACATTTGCAAAAAACCCCATCCTGATATTTTCTGATGCAAATACAATCCTGAATAAAGAAGTGGTGCGGAATATTGTGAAGCACTATGCAGATGCAAATATTGGGGGTGTTGCCGGGGAAAAACGCATAATTATGGAGCAAGAGGAAGCCGCCAGTGGTGCAGGGGAAGGAATTTACTGGAAGTATGAAAGTTACCTGAAAGACCGGGATTACGCGTTTCACTCGGTAGTAGGGGCGGCCGGTGAGTTGTTTTCAGTACGCCGCGACCTGTTCGAAAATGTGGAACCGGATACCCTTCTCGACGATTTTATTATTTCTTTAAGGGTAGCAGGAAAAGGCTTCAGGGTTGCATATGCCCCTGATGCCTACGCAAGTGAGCGGCCATCTGCTGATACAGAAGCTGAAATGACACGTAAAGTAAGAATCTCTGCCGGAGGCATTCAGTCAATTGTAAGGCTTCGCTACCTGCTAAATCCTTTCGGGCGATTTAAGCTGTGGTTTCAGTATATTTCACACAGGGTGCTTCGCTGGACCCTTGCTCCTTTAATGCTGCCTGTGATACTACTTGCCAATATCGGGCTGGCTGTTGAAGGCGATATTTTTTATGTGGCACTCCTTGCACTTCAGCTTGCATTCTATGCAGCAAGTATTTTAGGGTATCTGCTTGAAAAGAAAAAGATTAAGCTTAAAGTTCTGTTTGTGCCTTTTTACTTTTCAATGATGAATGTGAGTGTGTATCTTGGTTTTTTGAGATATATAAGAGGTCAGCAGTCAGTTAACTGGGCAAGAGCCAAACGTGCGACTTGAGACTATTTGCGTAGAAGTACTTCTAAAAAACGGAACCGTTTTGTATGAATTGTTTGATTTTGGATGATGAGCAGGTATCCAGGGATATCCTGAAAAAACTTATTAGTCGGGTACCACAGCTCAAGCTTGCCGCGAGTTGCGAAAGTGCTTTGTCAGCTATCGACATGATGTCAGAGAAGGCTGTTGACCTGATTTTTCTGGATGTGGAAATGCCGGAAATCAGCGGAATTGAGTTTCTCAACACTATCAAAAATAAACCCCTCGTTATTTTTGTGACCTCTAAAGAGGAATACGCTGTAAAGGCTTTTGAGCACGAAGCTGTAGATTATCTGGTAAAACCCCTTGATTTTCCGCGTTTTCTCAAAGCTGTTAATAAAGCCCGCGATATTTTTGAAAGCCGGCAGACCGTTCAGGAGGGTATGAATAACCTCTTCGTTAAGAAAGATAATCAGCTTGTTAAGATCAGGTTCTCTGATATTCTCTACATTGAAGCCGCAGCAGATTACATGATTATCTATACCGAGCAGGACCGTTTCATTGTGCATATTACCATGAAAGCACTTAACGACAGGCTCCCGTCGAATCAGTTTATTCGCGTTCACCGAACCTATACCGTTCGTTTTGATAAAATTGAAGCAGTTGAAGACAACACCATTGTAATCAGGAAAAAGGCAATCCCTGTTGGCGGCTCTTATCGTGAAGTACTGTTTAAAAAGCTTAACCTGCTTTAACCCCTTCCCCGTTTGTGAATATACGTACGTACCGGCTCGAAGATTTACCCTTGTAACGGCATTGATACCCTGTTCTACCCCACAACAGAAATAGCTGTATAAGTCTTTCGTCGAAGATAAATGCGGGTTTGTCGAATTAAACGCACAATCTCAGTATTAGTTGGTAATTTGAGTATGAATGATGGTTTGAGGAAGGAGGCTACAAGCCGCTCAAATCAATTTTATTTAAATTTTTTCTGAGGTAGTACAATGAAAGTTTTTAAAATATACCTGATAGTGTTTATTGCGCTGCTGCTGGGAACGGCCTGTTCGCACAGTATATCGGATCCAAAGGATTCCGATAAAGATGGTTTCAGAAGTATGCGTATCCCGGCGGGCTTCACTTTTAATACAACGAACGAGATTACCATAAATGTGGAGCGCGGCGGAATACAGGGTGATATAATCGCAACGATCCTTTCAGCTCACCCAGCCGATAACGGGCGTATCCTTCAGCGCGCTGCAATTAATAATGGCAACAGCCGGCAGTTTACTATGAGCATACCGGCTCATCTGAACTCCGTTTGGGTTGCAACCAAATCGCCAGGCGAGCTCACCACATTCCAGAAGCTGGAAATTGGCAGAGGGGGTACCTTTACTGTAGCAGCAGGAGCCGAAACGCAACAACGTGGTATTGGTGATGCCGGGCTTGCCAGCGTGCCTAATGGCTGCGATGCAGGATGCGACCGGGTATTAACCGGTGCAATAGCAAGTGATGAAGGATGGTCAACAACCCTCATAGTTGAAAGTAACCAGATTGTATGTATGGCTGAGGGTTCATCCTTCAGCGGAAATGTTCGCTTCATAGGTGGAGGAACTGATGCTGAACTGCGCGTTTGCGGTGAGCTTAATGTTACCGCAGTTGAAGCATGGGGAGGGGCACGCCCAAATTTTGAAATTGGAACTGCCGGTGTTCTGAACTCCGGTAATTTTGCTATCAATAACGCCCAATCTAAGTTTGACAACTTTGGTACCGTCAATCTGACTCAAACTACGCTGGGTTTTAGCTATCTCATCAATAATTACGGAATATTTAATGCCGAAAATCTTGAAATCAATAATGGAGGCACATTCAATAATGAAGGCTTCCTGACAGTGAGCGGCAACTTGAATAATAACGGCAGCAATCTCACCAATGAAGGGTTTATTACGGTTAACAACACTTTCTCGAATAACTCAACTGCATTAACCACAAACTCGTGTTCGTTTGAAGTCGGTCAGAACTTCCAGCAAAATGCACAGTTCGTGAATAATGATTTCCTGAATATTAACGGCCCCTTTGTGCTCAACTCCGGCAGCGGCATTTTTAATGAAATGGGCCCGGGAGCCCTTGTTGTTGCGCAGTATTTTACGGCAAACAGCCCCCTTGCCGGACCATCTTCGGCCTATGCCCGCCTCAATATTGCAAATTCCGCAACGGTTAACAGCGGCGGTAATATTCAGAATCTCATTGACCTGTGTGTTGAATCCGGCAACGGCATAACCAATTTCGGAACAATCGCGAGTTCGGTTACTTTTTGTGATGCCTTTATTCCGGAGTCGTCTTGTAACCCGGGTGCGGGTACGGCGGGTGTTGTAGATTCTGATGGTGATGGTGTACCCGACGATGAAGATGCCTATCCCGATGATCCGCTCCGTGCGTTTAATAATTACTTCCCTGCTGCAAACACCTATGCCACCATGGCCTTTGAAGACCTCTGGCCCGGCCTTGGCGACTACGACATGAACGACCTTGTAATCGATTACAAGCTGAACGAAGTTACCAATGCGGCCAACGAGGTAAAAGATATGATCTTTGATATCCGGGTTCGTGCTACCGGAGCATCGGTGAGCAGTGGTGTTGGTGTGATGCTGCCCGTGCCCCCATCTGCTGTACAGTCGGTAACAGGTCAGGAAATTGGAAGCGGTATCGTAACACTGAACCCTAACGGTACTGAAGCCGGGCAATCGAATGCTGTGATCATCTTTGCTGACGATGCAACCCGTACGCTTGGCCGTTATCAGAACACGGTGAATCCTGACCGCCATGTTCCGTATCATGAATTTACGGTGACTATTACCTTCGAAAATGCAGTTGACCGATCTGTTCTGGGAACATCTCCGTTCAATATCTTTTCCTTCCGTGTGCTTGAACGCGGCAGAGAAGTTCACCTTCCCGGTATGCCCCCTACTGACCTTGCTGATGCTGAATTGTTTGGCACAAACGATGATAACACAAACGTTGCAGCTGGTCGCTTTTACAAGAGCCATGAAAACCTGAACTGGGCGATTCACGTATCTGAAAGCATCCCTTACCCGCTTGAAGGTGTCGATTTGACCAATGCTTATCTGAACTTCCGCAACTGGGCAGAGTCGGGTGGTGAATCGAGTATAGACTGGTACCTGGATCTGATCGGCAACCGCGAAGAAAGCTTGTTGTATATTAGAAATGAGTAAACTTTCTCCGTCAGTTCGCAACCGGTTTTTAACTTAAAGAATCAGGCAGCAAAATGAGCAGTGCGAAATGTTCGCACTGTTCATTTGCTGTTTAAAAATCAGGTTACGCGGTACATCACATCTCTTAATCGCAAAATAGGCAAGAAACATTTTTACAATGTACATGACAACATTTTTTGTGTAGCCTGTTCGCAGGCGTTTCGATGATTCACATAAAGGTTTTTACCGATGAGCAACCGAATTCCGGAAATTTTGCCCCTTAACCAAGTAGTAACAGAGCATGCGTTACCAACTTATTGATCAGCTTATATCTTCGCTTAATATAGCGGCTGGTCATCAGACTTTTCTAAACGAACTTAGTCAAAAGCTTTCTGGCATAGCTGAAGAAGTGGATTTCGACCGGATCACGCTTTATGATATCACGCATGAGCGCTCGGAAAAGGCTGAAGACTCAGCCTTTTTTTCTCAAATGCTGCAATGGCAGGAGAGTGGTCAAATTGAAGAGGGTAACCTTGATGCATCCGAAATACCTGTGAACCCCTACTTTGAGCGGTGGGCAAAGCTTCTTTCGGAGAATAAAGTACTTTACGGCCCCCCTGATTCATTTCCGGATGTTGAGGCTGAAGTTCTGGAAGCAATGGGGATCAAATATGTGGTAATAGTGCCTTACCTACACGATAATCAGCTCGAGGGTTTCGCTGCATTTGAGCGCACGCGTGATAAAAACGACGAATTACGTGCTGCAAGTTTTCATCAGGATGAGTTCAGGTTAATCGGCCGCTGGCTTTTTAATATCATTAAATCACGCAGACAGATCCACAAACTGGAAATCACAAACCATTCCTACAGTGCACAACTGGATTCAAAGAATCAGATTCTTGCCAACCTGAGCCACGAAATACGAACACCAATGAACGGTATCGTAGGCCTTGCAGAGCAGCTTGAAGACCTTGAAAATGATATCAGTAAAAGATCTTTTCTGGAGTCAATTAAGCTTTCTGCTGCGAACCTGATGGAAGTACTGTCTGATATTGCTGATTTTTCAAGTTCAGAAACAGAAGTGAGTCAGCTGGCGACCGATACCATTGATGTTCGCGAAGACATTCGGGCAGTTATGGAACTTTTTCGGGAAAAAGCCATGGATAAAGGCCTGCGATATGAGGTAAACATCAGTGACAGAGTACCTGATTTGATAGAATCAGATTTTGTGAAAATGCGCAACATCATCAAAAACCTCACTGATAATGCGATTAAATTTACTTCACACGGGCAGGTAACAACCAACCTTGATTCTGAAACCGCAGGTGATCATCACTGGCTCATCATCCGCATAAAAGATACCGGAATCGGGATTTCCAAAGACAAGCAGGAATATGTTTTTGAAAAATATGCTCAGATAGAACAGGGCTTTACGCGTACGTACAGCGGTATTGGCCTTGGCTTAAGTATCGTAAAGAACACGGTGAATATGCTCAACGGCCAAATCAGCCTTGAAAGCGAAGCCGGAAAAGGCTGCCTTTTTGAAATACGTCTGCCCGTTAAACCGGTACAGCGGAAGGAGCCCAAAAAGGTAAGCTATGAGTCTCTTGAAAATATGCGTATTTTAGTAGTTGATGATCATCCGATTAACAGGAAAGTGGTTACCACTATCCTCGATAAATGGAATGCGCAGTATGCGATAGCATGTAACGGGCAGGAAGCTGTAGAAATAGCAACAAAGCAAAATTTTGATATCATACTCATGGATATTCAAATGCCTGTAATGGACGGTTATGATGCAACACTAAAAATACGTGAATTGCGTGGCAACGAAGTTACTATACTCGCTCTCACTGCCTCAATTTTAAAGGAAGATGAAAAACATTGTCTGGAAGTTGGCATGAACGGTATCATTCGTAAACCTTTCTTTCCCGACAACCTGAAGCAATGGCTCAACAGCCGTAATAATGAACAACCAAAAGAATACAGCGATATGTCTGACCATGAAAATGAAACTGTAACAGACCTGGCTTACCTGCGCGATATTTCAGACGGAAACAAAGAGTTTGTAGATGAAATGGTGAATCTGTTTATAGATCAGTCTGAAGGGCACATCAGTTCCCTGCGTGAAGGTGTTCAAAATGCTGATTATGTTGCCGTTTCGGCAGCAGCACACAAAATGAAACCGGTACTTGGCTACGTTGGTATTGATCTTGAAAAGTCGGGTATCAAACAAATTGAGACGGTTTCGAAAAGCCATGGCGATATTGAAGTTATCGAAAAGTTAATCGACGAACTCGAGGCCCTTATCAATAAGGCAAACAGCGAACTGAAGCGGTATTTAGAACAATCATAAATTTATCCTAATTATATTTAATTATTATGTTCGAGCATATTAAAGTTCTTATCATTGACGACGAAATAAGTATCAGAAAACTACTTGAATTCTATCTAAAAAAACATTTTACTGTTATCACCAAAAATAATGGTAAAGAAGCAAAAGACTGGCTTGAGGAAGGTAACCTGCCAACTGTAATTGTGGCTGATCTGAATATGCCTGAAATGGACGGATACGCGCTTATGGAGTACTTGCGTACCAACGATAAATATGACGGAATACCCCTCATGATTTTGTCAGCAAATGAAAGCAGCTCCGATCGGATTCGTTGTTTTAAGGCTGGTGCCGATGATTATGTAATTAAACCCTTCAATCCCGAAGAACTATATTACAGAATCTTCAATAAAATGAAGCGTGTCAATAACATTTAGATTTTAAATTATAGTCTGCCTGCATGAATCGGAAAATCAATTTATTGATAAAAAGAGTCTTTGATGTACTTGTAGCAGGTATATTACTTATTCTGCTTTCTCCTCTTTTGCTGATTGTTTACCTTTTACTCAAAAAGGAATCAAAAGCACCTGCTATTTATATTTCACAAAGAGTGGGATCGAATTATCATATTTTTGATCTGTATAAGTTCAGAAGTATGGTGCCTGACGCTGATAAACAAATGGATATGCTCAAAGATTTGAATATGTATAGCAGCGATAAGGTGGCGGAGAAAATGAAGCAGAAAATGAGGAAGCAGGATGCAGAAGGAGGCGAAAACCTCAAGGAAAATCAGGATAAAATTATCCTCTATATGGATGACAAGGTGGTGGATGAATCCGACTATCTTATTGAAAAGGCTACCAAAGACGGAGCTGCGTTCAAAAAAATCGGTAACGACCCGCGAATCACCAAACTCGGTGCTTTTATCCGGAATACCAGCATAGACGAGCTACCGCAGCTTTGGAATGTTTTAAAAGGTGATATGTCAATTGTAGGCAACCGGCCTCTGCCGCTTTATGAGGCAGAAAAACTTACAACTGATTTTGCTTCTAAACGTTTTCTCGCACCTGCCGGACTCACAGGTTTATGGCAGGTAACCAAGCGCGGCAAAGGTGATATGACGGAGGAAGAGCGCATAGCACTTGATGTAAAATACGCAGAGGAATTTAGTTTTTGGTTTGACATTAAAATCATGCTTATGACGATTCCCGCTTTGTTACAAAGTGAAAATGTATAGTACAGTTTAAGTCTGAAATCTTACAATCCGGAGCAGTTAAAATGACAAAACGAATCGCCATTGAAGCACAACGTATTTTTAGGCCAAAAAAACATGGCATGGATATGGTTGCGCTTGAAACTGTGAGGCAGCTGATAGAAATGCAGCCACACGGCTTTGAGTTTTTCGTTTTTGTAAAGCCTGATCGTGATGTTTGTGTGGCTTCGAAGGGTTGCGTGAACATTATTGAACTTCCGGCTACAACCTATCCCTATTGGGAACAGGTTGCCCTGCCCGCTGCTTTAAACAAATACAAGATTGATCTGCTGCATACCACAAGTAATACTGCACCCGTTAGCCCGGCAGTACCTCTGATTATAACCCTCCATGATATCATTTATCTTGAGAAGGGGGGCGTAAAAGGGGCTACCTGGTATCAGAAACTCGGTACACTTTACAGAAAGTGGAATGTTCCCCGTGTTGTACCGAAAGCGAGTGCACTAATCACAGTTTCAGAGTTTGAAAAAAAACGAATCCTTCAGCATTTTGGCCCCGATACAAAGGTCAATGTTGTTTATAACGGCATTTCTGACCGTTTTTTTCAGGAAAGTGATGCAGCAGAAATCCGGCGGGTTAAAGAATTATACAACCTTCCGGACAACTTCGTTTTCTTTCTCGGAAATACGGATCCTAAAAAAAATCTCCCTAACGTACTCAAAGCATCTCTGAGGATATTAAGGGAGGGGCCCGAAAACCTTTACATGGTAATTGCTGATTACGATCTCGTGCGGCTCAAGACCATGCTGAAGGAGCAAAATGCCACCGAACTCGAATCAAGATTTGTGCTGCCCGGCTATATTAAAAATACGGACCTGCCAGCTATTTACACATCTTCCGCGTTGTTTTTGTACCCTTCACTCAGAGAAAGCTTCGGAATACCTATTATCGAAGCTCAGGCTTGCGGTGCTGCTTTAATTACATCGAATACTTCTTCCATGCCGGAAGTTGCCGGGCCAAAAGCATTGCTTGTTGACCCCCGCAATTTTAATGAAATTGCCGATAATGCGATTAGAGTACTTCGCGATCAGAAGCTGAGGCTTCAGCTCATAGCTGACGGAAAAGAAAATGCAGGCCGCTTTTCATGGAAACAGACAGCCCTTGGTACTTTAGGGCTGTATCGTCAGGTATTGTCGCTATAAGCTATTTTCTACATATAAAATTAAGATTAAAATGATTTTCCCTGTTAGTGCCCGCAATGCAATGGTAAGTTCTTTTGCCTTGCTATTTCTGATGGGTGCACTTATTGTATGTCTGCAACCGATGCAAACACACGGGCAGGCGCTCAATGTTCGCACGGAAGTTGAACGGGGGGATGATCCCAGACTTGTGGCACGTTTGCAACAGCTTGCTTGGGAAAATCATGAATCCAACAGAGTTGCCGAAGCTCTTGTTGTACGTTCAAGTTATGGGGTGCGTAATGCCAGGCTCGAATGGCTCGATGCCTTCACATTTACCTATAACTTTTATCCCGAACAGCTTCAGGATCAGGGCGGCCCTGATCTTTTTAACCGGGCAGGTATTGCCTTTAATATAAATCTTGGCCGGCTCGCAAGAACTCCGGGACGTATAAGAATGGCAATATCAGAGCGTGATGTGTACCGGTATGAGCTGGAGGTACAACGCAAGCGTATGAATAATGAAATTATTCAGCGCTATTCTTTTTTTCTGCTAAGTGCTGAATTATACCAGCTGTTTCTGGAAGCAGTGGAAAACTCACAAGCAGTTGTAAATCAGGTGCGGGAAAGGTTTGAGATGGGAGATCTGAATATTGAGCAGCTTCAGCGAGGCGAAGAGTATCTTATTCTTGACCGGCAGAGGCTGATTACAGCAAGAACAGACTTTTTTAAAGCAAGGTTTGCTGTTGAAGAACTAATTGGTGTGCCTATAGCATCGGTTTTTGAAGAAGTGTTTGGTGACGATCTGATTGAGAGCAATACGAACGGGCAGGATGGTGCTCAGCCCGGTAATGAGACGGATGGCAGCGAAGAACAACACGATGAAGAGGATGAGGAATAGAAAATGGATGTAATTCAATTTTTAAGAACGCTTTACCGGTATTTGCCGCTGCTCATATTGTTACCAATTGTAACAGTGCTGATCACGTATGTTTTTGTGCGCAATATGGAAGGGGAGTACCGTGCAAGAGCGGTAATCTCAAGTGGCATTATCGAGAGTCAGAGCGGGCCGGGTACAGATTCACGCATCAACCGGGATCAGATTGCGTTTCGCTATGCAAACTTCATGGAGCTTATAAACTCTCGGCCGGTTATCAGCCTTGTTTCTTTTTCACTGCTGCGGCATGATCTGCGAAACCCCGGGCGCGGTTTCAGGCCGGATTCCGACGAGTTTAACGCCATATCACCGGAAAGAAGAGCCGCCCTGATAGATTCGCTCACTTACTATATTGAAACCGCAGAGCCGCTCGATCTCACGCAGGGCTATGGGCAAACCGTTTTTGAACTGCTTTCGGCTAAAGGTTACGATCCGGGCACCATCTCTGACCGCAGCAGGATTCAGCGGCTTGGCCAAAGTGATTACATACAAATACTGGTTGAAACAGAAAATCCGCGCCTGTCTGCTTTTATTGCAAATGAACTGGCTGATTTGTTCATCAAATACTACCGGTACAAACAAAATCAGTTGCTCGGTGTTAATATCGATTTCTACCTTGAACAGGTAAGGCTTCGTGAGATTCAGCTCGATGAGCGCTCAAGGCGGCTCCAGAATTTCAAAGTTGCCAATAGTATTACTAACCTGTATGAGCAAACCAAAGCTATTGCCGTTCAGATTTCTGACTTTGAATACCTGCGGCAAATGGAAACCCGAACATTCCGGGGTGCCCAAAGCCTAATCGATAGTCTTGACGTAGTTTTGCGTGATAATTCCGGCCGTGATTTCACGGAAGGAAGACAGGCAGCCCTCAACGCTCAGATAGCAGCAGCCCGCCGGCAGATGTCGGAGCTTAACCGCCGCCGTGTGAATGCTGTAATTCGTGGTGAGACAGGGCTTGCTGAACAGCTTGAACAGGAAGTAAGTGAACTTCGTGACCTTCAGTATGTTTCGGTTGCTAACCTGAATAACCAGGCAATTGCCGACCCCAGAGTAGCAAGGGAACAGCTCATCACACAGCGCATGCTGCTTTCTCTGGATAAAGAGCAGGCCAGAGTTGCCCTCGAAAATATCCAGCTTGAACTCACCCGGCTGGCTAACCTCACCCGGGAGTTTGCCCGGCTCGAGGCCATTCAGGATACTTATGTGCGCGAAATTGACCTCGCTGAGCGCGACTATCTTTCTATGCTCGACCGCCTCAACCAGTTCCGCCTCACCCAGCAGCAAACCCTGAACAGCGGGGCTCAGGTGGAGCAGATTGAGCGTGCCATGCCTCCGCGCAATCCGCTACCGTCGAAAAAAATTCTCATAATTCTGGTAGCAGGTGCCGGAAGCTTTGGGTTTGCCCTTGTGTCTGTATTCATCATTGAGTACTTCGATCTCACAATTAAAACCGCACGGCAGCTGGCTAATGCACTTGAAAAACCTGTTTTCGGCATCATACCGGTACTTGAAGACGACGAACTTGATATACCCGGCATGTTTGCGCAATCAAGCTCAAACCTTACGATAAAGGCAACCTTGTCGCTGGTAAGGCATCTTCGAAGCAATATTCTGCCTTATGCTGAAGGCCGGCGGCTAATTATATCAAGCACGCAGCCTAAAACAGGCAAAACCTTTCTTTCCATTCTGCTCAGTTACGCCCTGGCACAGACAAGCCGTAAAGTTCTGATTGTTGATGCCAATATGCTCAGCAATAAACTTACACAAACCTTCCAGAGTGAGCCTATGTTCGAGCGGTATCTAAGGGGAGAGGTAAATCTTGAACAAGCCATAAGCCCGACTTCGCATGAAAATATATACGTACTCGGTTGTGATATTTCAAACCTGACCATCAATGAAATAGCGCCAAAAGCACAGCTCGAAGTTGCCTTTGAACGCCTAATTGATGGTTTCGACAGTGTTATAATTGATTCAACCATGCTGGTAAAACACAACAATACCCGTGAGCTGCTGCCTTTTGCCGATAGTATCATTCTTTCTTTCGCGGCCGGTGAAGTGGTAAACGGCCTCGACCGCGAGCTTGTGGTTGAACTCAACGATGCGCCTATTTCTTTTGAAGGCTGTATTCTCAATACAGTTGATCTTAATCAGATTGAAGATGTTTACGGCGAATTAAATAAAAAACGCAGCTATCCGAGGCGTGTGTTCAAACAGATCATTCGTGGCAACATCAAAGGTGCTTTCCGGTTAAATCAGCCCGCTGATAAAATTGACTGAGTTTAAGCCGGCTCTCCGGAAACCTGGTTCAGGCGGTCATCCTTTTAATTTAAGACAGAAACGCTCATGCTCGAATTAATCCTATATGCTTTTCTGGCTGTACAGATTGGTATCTGCTTTTATCTGCTGCTGCCTTTCTTATTTGTTTTAACCTCTTCTCTCATGCCGGTTAGCAGTGAAGATGCCGCGCTTGCTTCAGGCGCTGTTCCTTCTGAAACACCGGGCAGCAGTTCAGGTGAAACAGGCATTGCCTGCGTAATCACGGCTTATAAGGAAAAAGAATTCGCTTTTTTGCTGGTTGATTCCCTGCTAAAGCAGAGCTACAGTAATTATCGTATTTTTCTGGTAGCCGATCGTTGTGAAGCCGAAGAAAATGACACCTTCAATGATAAACTAAGCATCATTTATCCGGAGAAGCCCCTCGATTCTAAAGTGAGTTCACTTCGGATGGCTATGTCGCAAATTGATGCCGATAAGCTGCCGTACACGCTTGTTTTTGATCCTGATAATCTTGCACATCCTGAATATCTGGCGGAACTTAATGCAGCGCTTCTTAAAGGCTATAAGGCCGTTCAGACCCGTCGGACCGCCAAAAACCTGAACACTAACATGGCCTGTATCGATGCAGCCGGTGAACACTATTACCACATCACCCAGCGGCTTGCGCCTTTCAGGCTGGGTAGTTCGGCTACCATTGCAGGCTCAGGCATGGCCATCGAAACCAGCCTGTACAGCCGCCTGCTCGATGAAACCCAGCAAAGCTTTGCTGAAGGCGAGGTAATTGTAGCTGAGGATAAAATTCTTCAGAATCACCTGGTTATGATGAATTTTATCATTGCCTATGCGCCCAACGCAATTCTTTATGATGAGAAAGTTGTCTCGGCTGCTCAGGTGCAGCGACAGCGCACCCGCTGGATTAATTCCTGGTTCGGATACTTTAAGGAAGCTCTTGCCCTTGCGGTATTCGGGGTGAAGAAACTTTCATCTAACGCCCTGCTCTTCGGCCTAATGATTTCAACTCCCCCGCTATTTCTGCTGCTGCTGGCCGGTGCTTTTCTTGCGTTACTGAGCTGGTTCCTCACTCCTGCCTTTGCACCCTACATGAGCGCTTCCGTAATCGTATTCGGCCTCACCTTTATGCTGTCGCTGTACATGGCACAGGCTGACCGCCGAATCTGGAAAGCCCTGTTTTCAGTACCGCTTTTCATTTCCCGACAGTTGCTGGCTATGCTGAATATTAAGAAAGCCAATACCTCATTTATGGAAACAACGCATGAAAAAAGACTTACTATTGAGGAAGTAATGGCTGATATTGGTGTATTCAAAAGAGTAAAAAGCTGACAGAGGTAGTTTATCATGATTATCAGACCCTTTAAACAAGAAAGCGAACGAGAAGATACTGACGGCAGCAAAACCAATGTGCCGGAAATAGACGCTATTGACAGGCTGCGAATGCTTGCAGCAATAGGGCTGTCGGCGGCCCTTTCGTTAGGATTCTTCTTTAAAGTTGTTTTTTGATTGATGCGTAAGGCATCCGAAATATTTAGTCTTAATCCGGTCAGGCATCAGTTGTTATGCTGCCTGCCTCCGGAAGATCTGTGTTTTGGAGATTTGGTGCTGTGCCGCTTGGTTTTCACCCTAAACCGGGTTGGTAAGCATCATGCCTGATTTTATTCTGGATACCAGAAAAGAAGCCCCGGAACATAAAGACAAGCCTGCCTTTCTCAAATGGTGGCTTTATAAAGTTATTATTCGCGAAAAGCTTCAAAATACGGCGGGTCTGATTTTCTTTTCTCTGGCAGCTGTGTTTATGGGTGTTGTTGCCGGTAAGCTGGGTGTGGTGCCTATGGTTTTAATAGCCGGAGCAGCTATCGGTATTCCTGTAGGGCTTGGGGTTATTTTTAATCTGAAATTCGGGGTTATACTCCTGTATGTGCTTCTCTTTACAGTGCTTGGTGTTACCCGCCTCATTCCGGGAGTTCCTTTCGGTATTTCATTTGATGCAATTACTGTAGGCCTGCTTTACGGGCTTATTGTAAAACAGGCAACCGAACGCGACTGGTCTTTTGCATGGCACCCGATCGGTATTTTGGTATTGATCTGGATTCTGTACAACCTTGCGCTCGTAGCCAACCCCTGGGCGCAGTCCCGGCTTGCCTGGGTGTACACGATCCGCAGTATCGCGGCGATAATGATTCTGTACTACATATTGCTCTACACAATCGATTCGATTGCGTTCCTCAAATTACTCATCTATTTGTGGCTTGGGCTTGCATTTGTTGGTGCGCTCTATGGTATTTATCAGGATATTTTCGGCCTCATGGCTTTTGAATGGGCCTGGCTTACAGCAGATCCGGTTCGTTTCAGAAGGTATTATCAGTTCGGGAATGTGAGGGTCTGGTCGTATTTTTCCGGGCCGATGGTGTTTGGGGTGCTGATGTCGCTGAGCGCGGTTGCAACTATTTATATGGCAGGAACTGTGAAACGCCTCGGGCTTAAGATTGCTTTTGTCTTTGCTGCATTTATCATGCTTTACGGCATGATTGTATCAGGAACCAGAGCTGCCTATGTGGTACCGATTATTGCGATTGTAACCTTTGTGATTTTTAAAGGAGATAAGAGAATTTTGGTTGCTTCGGCTGTAGGTGGGTTTCTTTTTATGAGCTTCATCAACATACCTTTCAGTAATGACCGAATCAGGCAGTTCCAGAGTGCCTTTAAACCAGGTGATGATTCGTCTTTTGAAGTGAGGCAAATGAATCAGGCATTCATCAAACCATTTATCCGTTCACACCCGATTGGTGGTGGTTTGGGCAGTACCGGTGTGTGGGGGCAGCGGTTCTCCCCAAACTCCCCCCTTTCACAGTTTCCGCCCGATAGTGGTTATGTTCGTACGGCTGTTGAAGCCGGGTGGGTTGGCCTGCTCATTTTTAATTCCCTTTTATTTTTGATTGGTTATGAGGGCATCAAAAATTACTTTAAGATCAGAGATCCCGATCTTAAAATCATGCAATTGATGCTGATTGCTGTTTTATACGGCTTAATGCTTACCAATTATCCGCAGGAAACCATTGGTTCGCCGCCCATTAATGCTATCTTCTTTCTTTGTGCCGCGGGAGTTACCAATATCCTGAAAATTGATAATAAGCTTGCATTAGACCGGCAGCGCAGGCGTGATCTCGGAGAAGAGGTAGAAGAAGAACCCCATCTGATCGAGCGGCCGTCTTTGTTTGAATTCCTCAATTTGAAAAACCCCAACAGACCCTGAACGGCGAGCCTCTAACAGGCTTAGTTATTAAATAAAATAATGAGCGATTACCCACTTGTATCCATCATTTCCGTGAATTTCAACGGGCTGGCTTATACCCTTCAGATGATTGAATCGGTGAAGCAGGTGAGCTGGCCCAATGTCGAAATCATCGTGGTTGACAATGCCTCGAAGCAGGATCCGGCTGAAATTGAGAGCCGCTTTCCGGAGGTGAAACTCATCCGCAGCTCCGAAAACCTGGGATTTGCCGGCGCCAACAATCTCGGCGTTGCGGCCGCAAAGGGCGAATACTTCATCTTCCTGAACAACGATACCGAAGTTCACCCCGGGTTTATTGGTCCGCTCGTGGCTGAGTTTCAAAAAGATCCGAAGCTTGGTATGGCCTCCCCGAAAATTATCTTTGATGAGGAGGGCCGCCGCCGCATCATTCAGTTTGCAGGCACGCCGGGCATTAATAAGTTTACCATGCGGGAAGGGCACAGCGGTCACGGCGAGGAAGACAACGGACAGCACGATGTGGTGCGCGATACCGAGCTCGTGCACGGTGCCGCCATGATGGTATCGCGGGAAGTAGCCGAAAAAGTAGGCCTCATGCCCGATATCTTCTTTTTGTACTATGAAGAGCATGACTGGTGCGAAATGACCAAACGGCACGGCTACAAGGCAAAATATGTAGGTACTTCCAAAATTTACCACAAAGAGTCGCTTACCGTCGGCAAAAATTCGGTCATCAAATCTTTCTATATGGTGCGCGGCCGCCTGCTCTATATGCGCCGGAACACCAAAGGGCTTGAGTTTCTGTCGAGCCTGCTGTTTTTTATGATTGCTGCTTTCCCTAAGAATACCCTTGTACTGTTGATGCAGCGCGAGTTCCGCCTGCTTAAAGCCTACTGGCAGGGCGTATTCTGGCACCTGGGCCGCCGGCATGTTAAAGAAAATCCGCAGCTGGTAACCGATGCTTCGGGCAACGCCGCGGTGACCAACGTATCGGGTGAGCGCATCCGCAAATTTTAGATTTCTATCCTTATTATTTCTTAGAGATACAGTTCTATGGCACTATACGATATCAAAATTCATGTACAGAACAACTGGCTTCTGCCGATTGTACACAAACACCCCAAGCTTGCCGATCTTTATTATTTCCTGTTTTCAAGTGATTTTTCCCGTGAGCACCAAAAAGTGCTGAAGGGTAAATACATGCACCTGCAGGCCCTGAAGGAAAAGAAGCCGAATGCCTTTCACCTGCGCCGTCAGGTTCACCGCATCGAGAAAGGTCTCATTATGAAAAACCGCCGAAACGTTTTCGCAAGGGATTACATCGGGGATACGGTGAAAAATTACGAAGTGCTTTCAAATCATGTAACAGCCGGCGGGGATATCGATACCGAGCTGCTTAAGTGGGCTTCCAATGTGCTGCAGGCTTATTTTGATGCGGTTGATACAGAACATGCAGAAATTAAACCGGCCTATGAGCAGTTTCTGTCTATTCAGCACAAAATCGACTTCGACCCTAAAAAAGTTGACTATGTGCCTTATAAGCGGGCACAGGGCGTTAAGAGCGGTGTGACGTATGAGCAATTCCTCAAACTTACGCAGCAGCGCCGTTCCGTTCGATATTTTGAGCAAAAAGAAGTTCCCTACGAGCTGATCGAAAAAGCGGTACGGGCGGCAACATATTCGCCTTCGGCCTGTAACCGGCAGCCGTTCGAATTCCGCATTTTCACCGATGAACAGATGAAAAACATGGTCGGCTCCATCCCTATGGGTATCCGCCCGTTTTATGAAAATATCCCCGTAATGATTCTGCTGGTCGGCAAGCTTAGTGCTTACCTCAGCGAACGCGACCGGCACGTGATTTACCTCGATGGCGGCCTTTTTTCCATGAGTTTCGTTCTGGCCCTCGAAACCCTGGGGCTCAGCTCGGTTACCATCAACTGGCCCGATATCGAATACCTGGAGCAAAAAATGGAAAACCTGATCGGTGTTGCCGATGATGAGCGCGTGCTGATGTGCATCGGTGTTGGCTACGCCGATTCTGAAGGCGGCATTCCGTTCTCACAGAAAAAAACTCCGGATCAATTACTAAAACGGAACATTATTCGTGACGCATCCGCCGGCGCCTGACCCGATGCAAAAATGGTTCGACCGGGACCATCTCGGTGAGGACCTGAAGGGGAAGTCCGTAAAAGGAGGCCTGCGAACGGTCGGGGCGCAGCTGTTTTCATTTACCATCAACATCGTAACGACCATTTTTCTGGCCCGGCTGCTCCTGCCGGCTGATTACGGCCTTGTTGCCATGGTGACCTCCTTCACCGGCTTCATCCTCATGTTCAAAGACCTGGGGATGGCGCAGGCCATTATACAGATGGACGGGCTGAATCAGCGCCTGGTGAGCATGGTATTCTGGTTCAATTTCTTTGTTAGTATTCTGCTTGCCGTTGCCATAGTTGCGATGGGGCCGCTGCTGGTTTGGTTCTATGATGAGCCGCTGCTGCTTGGCATCACGTTTTACTACTCGCTCGCGGCCATTTTTGGTGGCCTCTCCACGCAGCATCAGGCGCTGCTCAGCCGGCAGATGAAATTCAAGGAGTTGTCAGAAATTACCATTGCAGCCTCATTTTTCAGCCTTATGCCTGCTCTGTGGATGGCCTACGCCGGCTACGGATACTGGGCCCTCGTTGCCATAAACGTGCTGAACCCCGGCATTGCTGCCGTGCTGCTATGGTTCCGCTGCGACTGGCGCCCAAACTGGACTGGTATTGACCGCTCAATCAAAGATTTTATCGGCTTTGGCGCAGGCATTTCGGGCTTCAACATGATCAACTATTTCTCCCGGAATCTGGATAACATCCTGATTGGCCGGCACATCGGTTCGGATGCGCTTGGCTTGTATGCCAAAGCCTATCAGCTGCTGATGCTGCCCATCACGCAGCTCCGTGATCCGCTTAACGCCGTTGCGACCCCGGCCCTGAGCTCGCTTCATACTCAGCCGGGAAAATACCGCCATTATTACGAGCAGTATCTTTTTCTGCTTGCATTCTTTTCCATGCCGATAGTGGCGTTCCTGTTCATCACAGCTGATGACATCATCCTTTTCCTGCTGGGCCCTAACTGGGTTGAGGCCGCCATCATATTTAAATTGCTGGCCATCACGGCCTTTATTCAGCCGACGGCCAGTACCCGCGGCATGGTGATGATTTCCTGCGGCCTCTCCACACGCTTTTTCTTCTGGGGCCTTTGGAATGCGGTTTTCGTTACCATCGCTTTCGTAGTCGGGATCTATTATGGCGGCCTGAACGGCCTTGTAATTGGCTATGCCATCGTAAATTATGTCATTCTCGTGCCCTCTTTGATGTACTGTTTCAAAGACACGCCTGTGAGGGTTATTGATTTTTTCCAAACCATTGCGGCACCTGCTGTAATTTCAATACTTTCAGCAGCCGGCTTGTACTGGCTGGTGTCACTAAACCTCCAGCTTAATCTGTTCGCCGGAATTATGCTGTATGCTGTATTTTACGGCCTGCTGTATTTCGGACTTTGGTTTCCGATGCAGGCGCAGCGAACGCGGATTCTGGGAATTGTTGATCTTGTTAAATCACTGTTAAACAAAAAACTATGAGTAAGCCATCATTTCTGATTGTAGGTGCCAATTTCACAAACAAAGGCGCTGAAGCAATGCTTAAAACCGTGCAGCATCAGATCTTACAGCGCTATGATAATGCTGTAATCTATGCCATTTGCCACGAAAACGAAGCTGAACTTGCCAGCACTCAGGGCATTGTACCCCTGTATGTTGACCGTTCCTCCCTGTCTGTTTTTTTGGGGAAAGTAGCCGGCAAACTGAGGAAAATATTTCGGCTAAAGTCTAAGCCTTACGCCGATTATACCCCGGTTGAAAAGCTCAGCCAAATCAAAAACCTGAAAACGGCAATTGATGCAAGCGGCTTTGCCTACGGCGATAAAGGCGGGTACATTCAGCCGCTTGAGACCATGAAAGTGATGGATTATTGCGAAATGGTTGATGCCCCCTATATTTTTATGCCACAGGCCTGGGGCAGCTTTAAAGACCATCAGGTGGCTGAAAACTGTCGGAAAATGCTCACCCGCACCGATACTTTTTTCGCCCGCGATGAGGTGAGCCGTACCTACCTGGCCAACCTGCTGCTGAAACCTGCCAAAGAGGTTTACCTGCTGCCTGACATTGCTTTCCATTTTCCGATCCCTACCCTCGACGGTAAAGAAATTCTGAAAAGCTGCGGTTACGAAAATCCGCTCGACCGGCCGGTGCTGGGCATTTCGCCCAATATGCGCATCTACGAAAAATACCCGGAGCGCGGTCGTGAAAACGAGTACCTGAAGCTGTTGCTCGATGTAATCGAAAGCCTGAAAAACAGCTACCACATCGTGCTCATCCCCAACGAAATCCGTCCGGAAGGCTCTGCAGATCGGGACGACGCCTACCTGTGCAAAACACTTTACGACGCTATTTCGGGTCAGGAGAACATCACCCTGATAAGCGGGTATCGCTCAGCAGAAGAAATTAAGGCCGTAATCCGGGAAACTGATCTGCTGATTGCGTCCCGTTTCCACAGCCTTATTTTTGCCCTGAGCCTCGGCATTGCCTGTATGGCCATCAGCTGGAGCCATAAATACCGTGAGCTCTTCGCCCTCTTCGAGCTCGAGCATTTTGTTGTTGAACACAAAGACATGAACGCGCAGTATGTGCTGCAGCTGTTTGGCGAGCTTGAAAGCAGCAAAAATGAAATCGAAGCAAAAATCAATAAAACCCTGCCCGAGCTAAAAGCAAAAAATGCAGGGGTATTTGATTTTTTGTGATGCCCGACTCAATGATCTGCCGGGTTTTCACAACATCTGATGAATGTAGGCCCGGAATCCTGACTGTAGCCAAATATTGAAAGCAGTTCGCAACGCACCTAATTAATTCAAAGAAATCGGATATGACGGATTACAATGTTTCCTATCTGGACCGGTACACCCGGCTGGAAAAAGATTTAAAAGTAAAGATGAACTACAAACCTCTGCCTGCCGGCAAGGTTCACCCTTTCGAACAGGTTTATCTTTCCAACATATTTGAGCAGCTGGTACTGTGGGATGATTTTTATACGTATAACTGGTACGTAATTAGCGCGTCAAAGCCGTATGCGTATACATTCGGAGGACAGGATATTGTGATTTATTTGTCTAATGAAAATCATCTGATACCTGCTGAAATTTGTGAGGCAAAAGCTGTCTTTACTCCCTACCTGCCGGATAATGCTCCTGAAAACTGCTTTGCGATTCCCTTGGGGTACAACGGCTCATTAATTGAACAGGCCATTGTTTCCATTGAAGACAGACCTGTTGACGTTTTCTTCTCCGGTAATGTACACAGGCGTCGTTTGGTTTTCGCAGCAGGGGTAAAATTTTATGAGCTGTGGACCCGCCTTTTTTTAAGAAATAAGGTGAAAACTAATTTTAAACTTGTGCGGCGATTTACCGGCGACCTTAGCCCAGATGAATATTCAAAAAGCCTGATGGATGCCAAAATTGCTCTTGTGCCCGAAGGGCATCAGTCAAATAATACCTACCGTTTTTTTGAAGCATGCAAGTACGGGAATATTGTACTGACGGCACCGCTTTATAATTACTGGTTTTACGCTGATTTTCCCGGTCTGAAAAGCGTAAACTGGCTCACTTTGCCATTCAGGGTCGGAAAGCTTTTGCGTGACCCGGTAAAGTTAAATGCACTACATTTGGCTACGCTGAACTACTATGAGGCTTTTTGTAAGGAAGAGAAAGTTGCCCAATATATGCGGGAGCGTATTGTCAATGAAGGTTGATTTTTCTTCTTGCCGGATAGATAATCGGGTTAGATAAGACTAAACTGACAGAAAATAAAGCTTGTACTTATATATCAATTGAGACAGCATTTACGCCACTCTTTCAGAATATCTGAAAGATTATTTGAGTAGTAGGGCTAAGTGGCAGGTTTCCCGGCCTTATGGTTTTAGATATAATTGTAATTCGGGAACCCAAAAATATGGTTATCTATGCCACGTTTTTGAGGACCCTATTTTCCGGTTTCTTACATCACTTCCCCCATCCACTCCCGAATCCGTGCTACGCGGTCTTCCCAGGTGTTTTGGGAGGCCCTTTCGTAACGTTTTCTGGCTTTTTCCGGGGTGTTGGTTTCGAGTGCTTCCGTTATGGCATCTGCGAAAGCATCGGGGCCTTCGGCGAGCGAGATCACATCCCCGAATGATTCGATGTCCTCGGAAAAAGGCGTTGCAATTACGGGCTTGCCCGAAGCCAGGTACTCGTTAATTTTTAGGGGGTAAATGCTCTTGGTTACCTCGTTGCAGATAAACGGCAGGATGAGCGCGTCGAAGTGCGCGAGGTAGGCCGGCAGCTCGTCGATTTTTTTAGAACCGGGGAAGTGCAGGTTGGGGATGGCATCAAGGTCGATATCGGTATGACCGGCGTGGTTTCTCGGCCCTACAAGCACCACGTTTTTGTCGGAGTGAACCTCGCACACCCGTTTGATGATCTCATAATTCTGCCGGTGACAGATGTTGCCGGTGTAGCCGATAATCGGCCGCGCGATGTGCGCGATATCAGCCGGCACGGGCAGCTCATCCTCAAAAGCCTTCCGAAAGGTGCCGAAGCTTGCCGCGTTCGGCAGGTACTCGACCTCATCCCCCGAAAGCTCCGTGAGATCGCGCTGCAGCTGCCGCGAAGTAGCAAAGCTCACATCCGCGTTTTGGATGGCCGTAATTTCGCCGGCTGCCCCGTGCTTGCGCAGGTAAGGCTCAAGGGCCCGGATGTTATCACGCGACTGATACAGCACGGCTACAGGCTTAAACCAGGCCGGAAGCGTGGTGAGGTAAAGCGGATTGAAAGAGTTATAAAACACAAATTCTTTATGCCCCAGCTCTTTAAGCGCTTTAAGAATACTCCGTGCCAGCACCTCATTGTTGCGGGTCTGAAGCCTGTTGTACAGCCAGCCTTCGTCGAAACTGTTGCAGGGTGCCATAAGGGGAGGGGTGAGGGCGTACAAATGAGGGGCAAACTGATCCAGCTTTTTCAGACCGCCGCGCCCGAACAGCAGCGCATTTTTACGATTCTGAACCGATGGCTTACTTCGCTCACGCAGGTAATCGGTGAAGGTGTAGGGGTAATCCACATAAATTACCGGCTGTTTTGCCGCGAATGTGCGGGCAATTGACCATGCCGCGGATGAAAAATCACCATCCCACCGGCTCATGCTGATCATTACTACAGGAATCTGAGCATTCAGAGGCAGAGAATCGGACATAACAGGGGCGTAAGCTTAGTAAGGTGGGTGAGGGCGGAGCCTGTTTCAGAATGAAGCGTTATTTAATTTATAAAAAACAATGGCAACATCAACGAAGTAATCCTTTCCGAATAACTATTCGTTTAATCGGCCCTCAAAAACGATGAACAAACCGGCTCAACCTTCCCGATTATAAAAAAAAGCCTTACATTAATTCTGATGTTAGATTAAATCTTAAAAAAATAAATTTGCCGGTTTTTGTAATTGGGTATTTAATTTGTTCCGGCAATACACACCAGGCTTATCTGACAGTTGTTTTGCAGATTCCGTTCAATAGTGTTACCTCCTGATGCCAGATCCGAAAAAATCTTTTGATGCCTTCCGTTTAAAGCTCAATGATACGTCGAGCCGCGAAAAATCGGTTGACGATGCCCTGCGATTGCTGGAATCGACTTATTTCACCAGCGACGATGCCCAAAAGGAAGTCGAAAAAGCCCGCGATAATTCAGATAAGCACTTTAAAACCATTAGCCGTAAGGTTCAGGAGCAAAAAAACAAAGGCGGTCGCGAAGAGGTTTTGGATGAAGTGCTGTTTTTGCTCGAAAATGCCCGGCTGAATTCTGATGATGCACAGCGCGTAAAACGCAAACGACGCACCCTGCACGCATGGCTTCTGATCTTTCTTGGTATCGCGTTTATTGGCCTGGCTTCAGCGATGATTGTTTTTGACCCCCCTGCCTGGCTGAAAGGACCTACCCTTTATTACTTTAATCAGTTTGACGGTATTACCCAGGGGGATGTAATTGCAGTTTTGCTAATCGGGTTGGCTACATTTTTTATGCTGCTTGCTTTTCGGGAGCTTCGCTTTAAATAGGGCCCGCCCGGTTTTTTTAATTAGCAAACCATTTCTTTTATGTCCGGCACTTTTATAATAAAGGTTTTTGCTTTTGCACGATTTGAATTCAGGAATAATTTGAGTGGCCTGCTACGGGTGCCGGCACTTATGCTAACCGTATCTCTGTTATTGTCAGCCCCGGTTAATCCGGTACAGGCCCAATTCTTTTGCTTGCAGCTCAACGGCAGCGAAGTTACAGGGCAGGATGATGCAGAAACTACGCTTGGCCGCATCACAAATCGTTTTCGAACTGATTCGATATTTAACAGCAGCGGCAGGCACGGGAGCCGGTTTTCAAGAGAATCGGTCTGGAATTCTAACGGCACTTTTGGCAGCCGCTTTTCAGCTTACTCCGCAATGAATCCCAATGCCCTGAAACCACCCCGAATTATCAAAAATGGAAGGGTGATTGGCCATCTCACAGTCAACAGCAGAATTACCGGTGCCGTGAATCCCTATACCCTGAAAGGGGAATGTGAAGAACGCTTGTAAGTAAAACGGGGGGCACATCCCGAAAAAAACGGAGTATTCCCCCCTCCTGCAAGCATTTAGCCTTAATCAGGGCCTGTGTTAATCCTGATGGGTAGGGCGGAGCAGGTCGTTCACGGTTTTCACGGGGTTGAAGGTGCTTACGGGTACTTCAACGAACAAGGTGATCCACTCAGCCATGGCTCCGTTCCAAAGGCCGGGCCGCTCAAGCGCTTTAAGGGCGCGGCCGTCGTAGGATTTGGACGCAATGAATGCTGTTTCCGGATCTGTGAACGAATCAAGGTTAAAAGAGCTGCCATTTGCATCTGTAAGGCTGCAAACGAGATCAACCGGGTTGAAATGCGTTGCCTGCTGTACAAGCTCCATCTGCTGAGAGTCAGATGTATCCATCTGTGAGGATTCAACGATCTGAAGTTTGTTTACGGCTGATTTCTTATCAATCCAAAAAGGTCCTCCTCCCGGTTCGCCTTCATTTTTTACCATTCCGCATACGCGAACAGGCCGGTTCAGCAGGCTTAGCAGGGTGTCACGTTTGTCTTCAGCACCCAACCCGGCAAAATCATCCGGTAGGCTCAGGTTCAGGGTATCCGTACAAAGTGAGGCGGCCGAGTCGTGCGCCTGCACGTGTGCATCGGATTCAAGGGCGGCAACCGCTTCGAAAACTTTGGTGCGCAACCCGATCAGCAGGCCGCCAAGAACCTTCTTCCACAAAATGGTGTCCGGTTTGAGCGTGTCGGGCACAACATTGTCTATGTTTTTGATGAAAACGATATCGGCATCGAGTCGGTTGAGGTTTTCAAGCAGCGCCCCGTGCCCGCCGGGCCGGAACAGAATGTTACCGTTTTCATCGGTAAAAGGGGCATTGTCTTCATCAACAGCCAGTGTATCGGTTGAAGGCATCTGATTCGAAAGGGAAACTTCAAATGAAAACCCGCTTTTCCCAAACCGTTTTTTTATGGCTTCGGCTTCTGTAAGTAAAGCCTGTTCAAATTCCGGTGAAACCGTAAAGTGAAGGTTTACCTTACAATCAGATCCGGCAGCATACTGTGCGCCCTCCGAAAAATGCTCCTCGAGAGAAGTTCTCACTTCACCGGTTTCTGAATTACGGTGAAACTGAATCAGTGCTTTCGGGATGTTGGAATAACCGAGGCCCGGTTTACCAAGGGTGAATGCAATGAAAGGGCGGAAGCTTCCTGCAGCAAGCAGGGCTTCGGGCTCAAGGCCCTCATCCTTCATAGACTGAAACAAAGCGTCTTTGAAAGCAAAACGACTTAGGTTATCGATAAAAGTTTTCGCAAAGCGGCAGTTTGCATCATCTGCTGCCAAAACCTCAGGGGTAACTTCCGGATAGGTATTTACCATGTATTCAAGGTTTTTAAACATACGAGAGGCAGCTCCTGATGCAGGAACAAACTTCATAATTTTGAGGTCAGCATCCTCAAGAGCCTGCTCGAAGGAAAGGGCGAGCGCCTGTTGTTCCGCTTCACTGAGCTTTAAAATGCCGTCACCAATGGTTGCGGCCCTGTGAAGCCGGAGCGGCGGGATTCCCGCGCGGAAAAGAGAAAGCTGCCGCTCGGCTTCTTCAGTAGTTAAACCTCGCTGTTTAATCTGTAGTTGCACTTCTGTGCTGAATGGGCTGCTCATAAGTACTTTGGTTAGGGAAAATAGGATTGAATGATAATTGTGCTATTGGAAAAGTAGCCGTTTAAAATAATTCAGATATGGTACTTACCGTTTATTTGTTTAATTTATTCGATAGGTTTTGCCAACAATTTATGTGTTGCCTAAAAACCTCAAATGAAAGGCATTTAAGCAACTCCGTTCCTGCAAACAGCTCACACTTCATTAAGCTTATTTCGTGCCAGGTGTAAGGTTCGTAAACAGAATCAATTCGTATGGATTATATATCAAAGACCGTTCAAAATAAGAAAATTGCAATAATTCGGCCCGATTACACGGAAGGTACTGAAAGAGAAGCCGGCCCGCTAATGCTATGTATCCAGAAAGTTATCTCTGAAGATAACCCTGCTGCGATTATTATTAACCTTGGAAGCGTCACTTTCATGGATAGTAACTTTCTCGGAGGCCTTGTGAAAGGCTTGAAAGCTTCCCTTAAAGCAGGCTGTGAATTGATTCTTACAGACCTTCAGCCGCCTGTAAGGTCGATGTTTGAGCTTACTAAGCTTCATAATATATTTCAGGTTCATGCATCGGAACAGCATGCAGAGGAAACCCTATAAATTTTAGAAGCTGCCGCAGCTTAAAATGACAGACAAAACTCCTCTTACGGAAGATGAATCTCCCAAAAAGGTACTGCTCGTTGATGATGAGATAGCAATGCAGAAGCTTTTTGGATTCGCTTTGCGCAAAGGCGGCTTCCATGTGGTATCGGCTTCAAACGGGCGGGAAGCCCTCGATGTGCTTAGTGAAACCATACCCGATGCCATCGTTTGTGATATCATGATGCCGGAAATGGATGGCTTTGAGCTGCGAAACATTCTGAAGATGAGCCCTGAGCTGTATGAAATTCCTTTTCTCTACCTCAGTGCCTTCAACACGGAAGAAAACATCATAAAAGGCATAGATCTCGATGCCGATGATTTTATCTCTAAAACCGACGGCAGCAACGTTGTTGTTTCGAAACTCAAAAACGTAATCCGTAAACGGGAGCGCATTCGCAGTAAGCTTGTAGGGGAGATGCAGGCGGCCTCGCATGCAACGGGCGTACTGCTCGACGCTCCTGATCCGCCGCTGGTTTCGGGCTACACCATTGAACATTTTCATGAATCTCATGAAGGCATACCCGGCGGCGATTTTATCGATTACACCGTTGTTAAAAACAACTTGTTGTGTGTTTTGGGGGATGTGATGGGGAAACGCTGGAAGGCATGGGTTTTCGCACATGCTTACGCCGCATATGTTCGCTCTTCACTTCGCGTTATGACCTCAGGTGACGACAGCGACAATGCCGGCCCTTCCCGAATCCTTAACCGTTTAAACCGGGTTCTGTTTCGCGACGACCAGGTCAATGAATCAACCCTGGCACTCACACTGCTTATGCTTAATCCGGATACGGGGGATGTTCGGGTAAGTAATGTGATGCAGTACCCGCTTCTTCACTGCCGTGCATCTGACCGCGTTGTTGCGGAAGTACAGCCTAAGTCAACAACGGTTTTGGGTATCAGACCCGAAGCTGATTTCGACGAACTCACCGTTCGGCTTGAACCCGGAGATGTAATTATAGCATTCACCGATGGCCTTTCCGAACTGTTTATGTCAGAAGATCAGGCCCGCGGCTTCCGCATGGTTAAAGAATGCCTGGCAGAACTCTTTGCAGAAAAAGAGCTGAGCGCTGCTTTAATCGTAAAAGAACTGCTATCAAAAGCAGGGGTTTCAGTTATGCGTGATGATGCTACGCTTCTTTTTGTAAAACGGGATATTGCCTGAGAGCAGCTCAATGGCGGTATGCAGCGCTCAAACTCGGTGAAAATAAGGCCTCCGAATCCACGATTGTCAGATATGCCCGGCATAACTGTTTTTAAACTAAACTGTTTGATTCGTGTCACAAGTATCCGCCCAAATACTCCGCGCTGAAGTACTTTCCGGTGCCGATTCGGCATGGCTGCGGATGGAACAGCCCGAAAACCAGATGGTGATCACGGGCATGCTGCAGCTCAGCAACAGACCCGGCTGGCAGGCGTTCAGAGAACTTATCCGACAGCGGCTGCTTATTTTTGCAAGGTTTCGGCAGCGGGTTATTAACCGGGAAACCATCCCACTGTGGGTACCCGACGAAAATATCGATCTTGATTACCATTTAAGGCAGGTCGATTTGCGGAAAAGCTCAACGGAACTAACACTGCACGCTTATATCGAGAAACTGCTGAGCATACCGCTTGATTTTGACCGGCCGTTATGGGAATTACATCTGGTTGAAACCGCCGGCGGAACAACCCTGGTTGCAAAGCTGCACCACTGTATCGCTGATGGAATTGCGCTTGTTCGCATTTTGCTTTCCCTTACTACAGTTGCGCCAGGTGGGGCCTTTTTTGAGCCGCACCGTGAATACAAGCCCGTAAGGCGAACAGGGCAGAGGCACTCGGGCCTGTTTAACTCTGCCGGTGATGGAATCAGGCGTATCACAAAAGCCCTCTACAAATTCGTGAGTATGCCGGCTGATACTGCTACGCACGTTAAAGGCGCCCTTCAGCCTCTGAAAAAAGCCGCATGGTCTGCTTCGGTGCCATTAGTTGAGGTTAAATTTCTTGCTGCTAAATACAAAGCGACCATCAACGACATTCTGCTCTGGCTTGCATGTGGTGCCCTGCGCCGTTATTTAACAGAAGCCGGCGAAAAGCCCGAAACGGCATCTTCTTTCCGCGTTAGCATTCCTGTGAATCTGCGCGGCGACACAGATACCCTTATGACCGGAAATCAGTTCGGACTTGTTTTTTTGGAGCTGCCTGTTGGAATAGAAAACGGGCAGGAACGGCTGAGGATCGTGCAGCGCAGAATGAACGAAATCAAAGCCTCCGGTGAGGCCTGGGTTGCCTACGGTGTGCTCAGTTTATTGGGCAAAATGCCGCTGATAGTTGAACAATTTATTGTGAATTTCCTGAGTAGTAAGTGCTCCGCAGTTGTTACCAATGTGCCGGGACCAAGGCGCCCTTTATACCTTGCCGGTGCTAAAATCGAAGAGATTATGTTTTGGGTTCCCAAATCGGGGATGCTTGGGGTTGGCATCAGCCTGATCAGCTACAATGGCGGGGTGAGTATCGGTGTGGCATCCGATGCAAACAGGTTGCCGCAGCCTGAAAAAGTGACGCAATATTTCGTCGAAATGTTTGAAACAGAGAAAACGAAAGCGCTTTAAAAAAGATGTTTTTGTCTGGAAATACTCCAGTCATAAAAAAGCGCTTTTAACGGTATAAAAAAAATGATTGAAAGACTTATTGTATCTAAAAATAGCGCATAATAATCTGTTATTTAGGGGTTTGTGAAAAGTGGTTCGTGCTTAACTAAGGTGAGAGAATTTGAAATAAAATAGGTATATTACATTTTATGTAAGCGCTTTCATTTCTGTGTTCTCAAGCGTCTTGCTCACATTACCCTCCTATGTATTTACAGGCGGATTAACCAAAACATTTAGATTCGTTGTAATGATTAAAGCAGCTAAAATCCTGTTCGCTGTTATTTTTCTGCTAAGCATCGGTTTGGGCAAAGTCTTTGCTCAGAACATGCAGTTTAATATTGAGTTCAGTAACCCCAACCCTCAGCCAGGGGAGCAGGTTGAAATCAGTTTTATCGCGGAAAACGCAGCCAATCTGTTTTACTACGGACTTGAAGTCGGGTACGAACCGGCTCAGGTCGAATTCGCCGGCATTCAGCCGGGCCCGCTGATGGGCAGTAACCCGCTCAGCATTGCCGATAATCTCAATGAAACAACCATTGGTGCAAGTGTAGTCCGTACCAGTGGCACCGGTGAAGGCGACGGTGAAGTTGTAACGCTTCTCTTCAATATCTCTGAAAGCGCTGCAACCGGTCCGCTCAGCTTTACCGTTCAAAACCCGGATGTTCGTAACGGAGCCGGGAACCCTGTTGCCGTTATTGTTCCCTCAGGCTTTACGCTAAATGTGCAGCCCGAATCGGAGGATACACGCACAGTTGTATTTCAGGTGGACATGAGCGTTCAGCGCCAAAACGGTAACTTTGATACTGGTCTGAATGATGTCGTGTATGCGCGCGGTGCCTTTAACGGCTGGAGCCTCGATAACCCCATGACCCTCATTGAAAATGATATTTACGAAGCTGAAGTGGAAGTCAGCGGACCGCAGGGGCAGAATGTTGAGTATAAGTTTTTCATCCAGGCCGGTGACGGGCGTGAATTGACGAATACTGGTTGGGAAAACTTTGACGGGAACCGCACCTTCACATTAGGCGAACCCGATGTTATGCAGGTGCTTGATAAGGTATTCTTCAGCAATGAACTGCCTGATCAGCAGCCGGAATTGCGCCCGGTCGTTTTCCGCGTAAACCTACAGTACTACATCGACCCGGAGATTGATCTCTTTAACCCGTCTTTCATGGATGTTTATGTGCGGGGTACTTTCAATAACTTTGGCCTCGCCGATCAGATGGAAGTAATCGACGATGCGGTTTATGAACTCACGGTTATGGTACCCGGTAACGAAGGGGATTCCCCCGAATTCAAATTCTTCGTTTTTGTTCCTGAAGAATTTGAGGATGACTTTCCTTTCCCCAACGACGGCTGGGAGCTTTTGAATGATGACCCCGACCTGAACCGCAGCTTTGAGCTCGGTCCGGCCGGCCAAACCCAGGATTTGGGGATGTTCTTCTTTAACGATATGATGCCGCCCGAGCCGCAGCCTTTCCGCCCGGTAAGCTTTTTTGTGGATATGAGCGTGCAGGAGCAGCTTGGAATTTTCCAGCCCGAATCGGGCGATGAAGTTTTTGTGCTTGGCTCTTTCAACAATAGTGATTTTGGGGAACTTGTGCCCATGTTGCTCACCAACAATAGTGTTTACACCGCTATGCCCGATATTTTCGGGAATGAAGGAGAAGAAATTCTGTACAAGTTCTTCATTCAGGCCGGTGATAACCGTGATTTGCCCAACGGCGGATGGGAAGTAATCCCGGACCGCTCTTTTATGCTTGGTGAAGCTTTTGAGCCGCAGGAACTGCCCGTCGTTTTCTTTGACGACCTGGAGGAAGTGCCGCAGCCCGAGGTTCGTGAAGTCGTTTTTAGTGTTGATATGAGCGTGCAGACCGCTCTCGGAAACTTCACCCCCGGCAGCGATGATGTTATCGCACTGGCAGGCTCCTTCAACGACTGGAGCGCAGTCGCACTGAGCGAATCCGGTGTGGAGGGCATCTATTCAATCACCCTGAGTCTGGAAGGGCAGGAGGGTGCTTCGGAATTCTACAAATTCGTGCTTAATAACGACTTCGAGCTCGAGGGTTTGGATAACAGGAGCTTCACCCTTGGTCCGCCGGATGTACAGCAGGTATTGCCAGTCGTTTTCTATGACGACAACGATCAGATGCCCGAACCCGAGCCTGTTCGCCCCGTCACCTTCTCTGTGAACATGAGCGTGCAGCAGGCCTCCGGTTTCTATCAGCCGGAAGTTGGCGATGCGGTTTGGGTAGGCGCAACTTTTAACGATTTCGAGCCGGTCAATCAGCTGACGCTCGTTACTGACGGCGTCTATTCTGTCGGAATTGATGCGGAAGGCGACGAAGGCTTCCCCGTCGAGTACAAATTCTTCATTACCGCGGGAGACGGTCGCGAGCTTCCGTTCGGCGGTTTCGAGCAGATCGGCGACAGCCCGACCCTCAACCGTGTGTTCGATCTTGGCCCTGACGGCGAGCCTCAGATACTGCCGCAGGTGTTCTTCAGCGATGACGAGGGCGAAGTTGTTCCCGAGCCTCAGTTCCGCAACGTCACCTTCTTCGTGGATATGAGCGTGCAGCTCGAAAGCGGCTTCTACAACCCGGCAGCCGGAGATACCGTCTGGGTAGGCGGCGACTTCAACGGCTTCCAGGCTGTTGATTTCATGAACCCGGCTTTCGATGGCGTTTATGCAGCTTCGCTTGATGTGGAAGGGGATGAAGGAGCCGTTCTCGGCTACAAATTCTTCATTACCGCCGGCGACGGCCGCGAGCTTCCGTTCGGCGGTTTCGAGCAAATCGGCGACGATCCGCTGCAGAACCGTGAACTCCTGCTCGGCCCCGAAAACATCCCCGTAGTGCTCGATGTCGTTTTCTTCAGCGATGATGAAGGCGAGGTGGTTCCGGAACCCGAAGTGCGCAGCGTCACCTTCCTGGTGGATATGAGCGTGCAGCAGGCCTCCGGTTTCTATCAGCCGGGAGTTGGTGATGCGGTTTGGGTAGGCGCAACATTTAACGATTTCGAGCCGGTCAATCAGATGACGTTCGTCGCTGACGGCGTCTATTCTGTCGGAATTGATGTGGAAGGCGACGAAGGCAGCCCGGTTGAGTACAAATTCTTCATTACCGCCGGCGACGGCCGCGAGCTTCCGTTTGGTGGTTTCGAGCAGATCGGCGACAGCCCGACCATCAACCGCGTATTTGAACTTGGCCCGGATGCTGAGCCTCAGATACTGCCGCAGGTCTTCTTCGGCGACGAAGAGCCGGTTGAACCCGAAATCGTAATCGTATGGCCCGGCGATACCAACAATGACGGTGTCGTGAACGAGCAGGATGTACTGCCCCTTGGCATCTACTGGAACTTAACCGGCCCGGCCCGTGAGAATGCAAGTACAGAGTGGGCAGGGCAGCCGGCAGTGGTCTGGGAACCCCTTGAGGCGACCTTTGCCGACACAGACGGAAGCGGCCTGGTAAACCAAACCGACCTCCTGGCCGTAGGTCTGAATTTCGGGAACACGCACGGTGGTGCAGCTTCGGAGTCCGGCCCGATTGCCGAACAAATCCTGCCGGCCCTTCAGCCCGGCGACCGCGTGCTGATCACCCTCAGCGCACCTTCTGAAACCCTGATTCAGGGTCTTTCCTATGCCTTTGGCGTGGATGGTGCAGCGCCCGAAAATTACATGGTGAGCAGTTACGAGATTGGCAGCTGGGGCGAGGTATGGCAGGGTACAGGCAGGCTGATCGAGTTTGATACTGTTCGTGAAGGCACCCTTTCAGGTGCTCGTGTACACCGCGGACAAACACAAGCTGAAGCGGCAACAGAGCTGTTCAGTATCGAAATCGATGTAATTCAGCCGATTTCAGCCGGTGCAGCGTTTTTTGTTCAGCGCGTAGCTTATGTGAGCGAGGCCGCTTCGATCGAAAACTTTGAAACTATCGTGCTCGATATTGAAGTGCAGACCGGCTCATCGGCCTCTGATGGTACCGAGCTGCCGGCGTTCACGCAGCTTCACCAAAACTACCCCAACCCCTTTAACCCGACTACCAACATTTCTTTCGACCTGAGCGAACCAGCAGCGGTCACCATAGAAGTGGTAAATATTCTGGGTCAGCGGGTTGCTGTGCTGGCAAACCGGGAAGACCTCAGTGCGGGAAGCCACGTGCGTGTATTCGACGCGGGCCGCCTCAACAGCGGGGTTTACCTGGTACGCATGACCACAGGCTCAGAAAGCTTCACCCGAAAAATGATGCTCGTGAAATAACTAAATTTGGTTGATTGATTGATAACAAAGTGCCCGGCAGGCGACCCTGCCGGGCACTGTTTATTTTAGTGATGTGTGATCATGCAGGACTCCGTTATCACAGGCGGAAACTTCCGGTACAAAAGAATCAAAAAACAACAGTTTTGTGACTGACTGAGCAGGTTTGGGAATCGGAGACGGAACCGATATGTTGGTCAATCTGTTTGGATGCAGAATCTTAGGCTGTTTATGATCTGCCGGCCAACCTACCAAGAACCTGATTACAAGAAATGGATCCGCTCGCACATACCCTTTTTGGCGCATCAATGGCAGAAGCCGGCCTGCGCCGCAAAACTGCTTTCGCAACTGCAACGCTCATTATCGGGGCCAACATCCCCGATGTGGATGCAGTCGCCATGTTCGTGAGCGCCGATTATGCCCTGCTGGTGCGCAGAGGCTGGACGCACGGCATTTTAGCCCTGATATTCTGGCCGTTCTTCCTTACAGCGGTGATGCTGGGGCTAAACCGTATTTCTGAACGATGGCACGAGCGGAAGGGCAAAGCGCGGACCGGTCCGCCGCTGCATAAGGGCTGGCTGCTGGGCGTTGCATTTCTCGGCGTATGGAGCCACCCGCTGCTCGACTGGCTGAATACCTATGGTGTGCGCGTGCTGATGCCCTTCAACGAAACCTGGTTTTACGGTGATACCCTGTTTATAATCGATCCCTGGTTATGGCTGCTTACCGCTGCTGGTGTTGTGCTGGCCCGCTCGGGTTCCCGCCTGAGCATTGCCGCATGGGTTGTGCTCGGTACCGCCGTTACGGCGCTTATCACAACTGCTGAAATTGTGCCCCTCACGGCCAAAATTGGATGGAGCATAGGGGTAGCACTAATTGTAATCATGCGGTACACCGGATTTTTCCGAAGAAATTTACCCAAAATGGCCTTCCTGTTTCTTACAGGCGCTATAACTTACAGCCTGCTGATGTATGCCGGTGCCAGACTAACCATGCATCACGCAAAAACAATCCTCACTGAGTCTGGTTCTGAAATTTCAGAAGTGATGGCAAACCCGATACCGGCTCTGATATTTACAAGAACGGGAGTCGCGGTATCTGATACCCACTATTATCTTTTCCACCTCAACTGGCTGCGGCCGGAAACATTCAGACTAACCCGTGAACCTGTACCCTTTTCCCCGCCAGACGAAATTGCAACAGTCGCACTTCAGACAGCAGGCGTGCAGGGCATACTGAACTGGATTCGCTTTCCCCACTACGAAACCCGCAGCACACCGGAAGGCTGGCAGGTTTTTATAAGAGACCTCCGCTATGTAATGCCTGATCAGGATGATTTTATCGGAATAGGAATGGCTGTCATTTATCTTGATGATGATTTAAGGGTGATGCGCGTAGAACCCTGAGGAACCTCCGGGGCAGTTTCGGGCTGTTGATAACTAATCAAGAAAATAGTTGCGGTGAAGGATTCTATCTGAGTATATTTAAGGCCGCCCGGGAGTCAGGGTTTTGGGACTTGGTGGAAGTG
>JAFIET010000111.1 GCA_020832405.1 Balneolales bacterium | reverse complement strand
ACAGGCCGGTTTGCAGACACACTTTAGCGATTTTCGATCGGCTCCTGTCGTGTTTGATATCATAAAGTACCCAGCAAATCATAATGGGGTTGTATTTTTTGAAGTTAGAAAGGTAAGTCAGGCTGCATCAGGTCAATTGATGGCACGTCGGTTACCGGGCTGCTGATGAGTTTGTTGGCAAACTGATGGGCATCCATTTGAATCGCATGCATCCGGGTTAGGTTTCTGCCGCGGTAACGGATGGTTTCGGTATCGAAGCGCTGAATGAACGCGGTTACAATCAGCTCTTTCCCGCTTTTGGTCAATCCGGTGCCGTTCGTGATGGCTTCATGGTGTTCCGATTGCACTTTTTTGCCTGAAAAAAGGCGATAGATGGTAAGGTCCACAAAGGGCCGGTAAGGTTCGATAAAATCGAAGACAAAACTTTTTTGATTGTAGTCATCCCGGTGCATAAAGCCCACATACGGGTCGAGACCAGCAAGCATCAGCACTTTTTCGATACGGGCATACAGCATACCATAGCCATAGTTCAGGAAGGCGTTAAACGGGTCGTTAGCAGGCCGGAAACTGCGCCCTTTGAACCGGTAAGCGGAAGGCAGCAGGGCAGACAGGGTCTGAAAGTACCACCGGCCGGCTGTGCCTTCATAGCCCCGCAGGCTGTCTGCAATTTCATCTATATGAGCATGCTCAGAGAAGTTTTCGATCTTGCCTTTTTGGGCTTCAATTTTGGAAATGGCTTCGTTTATGAGGGTTTCGTGCGGCTTTCGGTGTTTTTTTAGCTCCCTGAGGTTTTCACATTGGCGGCCTGCTTTTTCAGCAAGCCATTGGGTTACCCAGCTAACCGCTTCGGGGCCGATACTTGCTTCCAGCTGTCTTTTCCGAATTTTTGTAGTGCTGCCCAGTTTGCTGTGCCAAATCCGGCCCAACGGTATGCCGTCTCCTTCTGTAAAAACAATGTCGATATTATGTGCAAGGGCCGTTTTTACGGCTTCATAACTAAGCGCAGTACCTTTATCAAGCACGATTGAGCTGATTTTTTTGGGCGGTATTTTTTTCTTTATTTCGGTATCCCCGTTTTTGAAGCGAACCTGAAACATACCATCCTGAATGTGCAGATAGGCCCCGTAGGTGGTAATGAAGAGCTGCATGTGCGTCGGTTTATAGGTTGAAGGAAGTGTTAGTGGGTTTATGCTGTACGTATGATGGTGCCAAAACCTCTTGAAACCTGTTTGCCAAGGCCGATATAATCGGGCAGACTTGCATTTACCTCAAAAAAGCCGCTGAACGCAAACATCCGTTTGTTTTTAAAGGTGGTCAGCTTTTCAGTAAATGCCCCCCGAACCTGTAGCCGCTCATCAATAAATATTTCCATCCCCTTTAAAAACGACAGGCAATTGCCGGTGAGCACTCTTTCCAGAAAAGCTTTTTTCTCCGGTGCAGGCATTTTCAAGTAAACTGAAGCATTCGTCTGGTTAAGGCCCATCCAAAGGGTTTGGAATGCATACTTATGATGTTGTGTGCTGCTGCCGGGCTGTATCAGCGATGTGCTTATGTTTTTCTGGTCTATGGGGTAAAGCCGGCCATCAATATTCAGCTCACGGATTTTCATAAACAGGGCAGTCAGTAGTTCGGCACCTTCCCCAAGCCCCACCAGCAATGGCTGGTTATTAATTACTTTATACTGCACCTTCGGATAGCTGTAGCTTAAGCTCCCGTCGCTTAAGTGGTTGTGCAGTAGGGGCGACTCAGACGCGAACAAATTACCGAAATAACCTCTGAGTTTGTGGGCATCACGGGTTTGGAGCCTGATTTCCGGGAATCTGATGATTACCTGCTGTATTGACATGCTGTGTGGGTTTTATTTGAGCGGTTAGAAGTGCTGATAATGGGAAACAGAAACGGAGGTACCGGAGTAAGAGGCTGCTGAAATCCACAGGTGTACTTTCTGTGGTTCTAATATGAATCCTGCGGGTAAGGCAAGGTCAGCCTGACAGGCTGCTAATTCAATATTCCTGAGGCTGGTAAAACCTGCCTGATCTTGCTCTCTTAGAATAAATATCCTCAAAAAACCGGTTTCGGTGGTTTCCCAGCTAAGGGTTAGCCCTGTATCATGTACCGAAATGGCGATATTTTGGGGCAAGGGTTTATTCCCTTTACTGACAATAAGGCCCGCATAGTTGAGCGTAATGTTGGGATATTCGCCTTTAAACGCAGTCGGGTAATTTGCAGAATAGGCTGCGTCGCGCGATGATTTTCCTTCAGGCGGGGCTGGAAAACCGGCCGCAACCATGGTTTTTGCCTGTTTTAAAAAGCCGGAAAGTAAAGATAGCTTCTTACGGTTTGCGAGCTGTTTCGGGCTTCGGGGGTTGCTTACCTGAGCCGGCCGGGACCGTACGTAGGGTTTGCCGTTTCTGCTGCTGAGAATCAGGTTGTCAATTTTACCCGAAACCGGACCAAAAAGGCCGTCTTTAAATTTTGCCATACGCTTACATTCGAAATTATGGAGTTGAAGAGTTTAGGTTACATTAAGGGGCTATAGCAGAGTTAAGCTTGTGTGTTCGCCATATCAAGGCCATATCAACGCCATATAAATATGGCGTTGATATGGCCTTGATATGGATTTGCAGCAGTTTTATTTCGGGCTTGGTATCCTGCAAATTCGTTTAAGAATTGATTTAAAGTTTAGTTTAGACGGCTGCTTACAACATCATCAGCCCTTCATCAGAAGCGGACCGGATGAAACCGGTTTCCGGGCTATAGTAAAATTGGGCTACATCGGGCTGAACCCAAAGGATATCGTCTGTAAGGCGGTTTTCCGGCTGGTTTAATTCTCTGATACCGGGCAGATAGTCAGGTACTGCAACGATGCGCTGATTGAACGTCTTTTTATGATGGGTTTCAAATTCGGCCCGGCTTAGTGAACCGTTTAAAAGCTGCTGAAACGCGTTTCTGGCTTCGCTGCCTGCGTAATCGTCGGGCAGCTCGATGAAGACAGACACCGCGTTTTCGGCTCCTTCAATAATCCGGAAGTCCGCTACCGTACGCTCAGCCGGGCTGTCGCCTGAATCAGGATGGGCGTACCGAAGCTGTTCCATAGCGCCAAAAATTTCTCTGGCGAAAAGAAAATCAGCGCGCTTCGTATCCGTGACGGCCTCGAAATAACGCTCAACAAGCTGTTTGTAGCCGCTTTCAGGTATGGGCTTGCTGCCAAGTGCAAGTTGGGCCTGATAGTAGGTTGCCGAGCCGTAAATTTTATGACAGTCGCCTAAATCACCCACATACAACGGAGCCCCCAACCTGTCGCGGCTGTTTTCCCGGTTAATTCGGCCTGCTACCTGCACGATAGAATCAACCGGCCCCAAATCCCGCATCCCCATATCAAAATCAAGATCTACGCCTGCTTCAACAACCTGCGTTGATACTAAAATGCAGGTTTCCGATTTAAGGCTTTCTTTAATTTGCAGTACACGCTGCTGCCTTTCATAAGGGGTGATATTGGTTGAGAGATAAAACAGCCTGCATCCGGTATCCTCAAGCAGTTCAGACAGCTGAGAGAAAATTTCTATCGAACGGCTCACTTTATTCACCACAATCAGGCAGCTTTTATCCGGTTGCCACGTCTCAGAAAAGAACCGAATAAAGCCCTCTGTGGTAAATTTCTCTGAAATATGCGGGATGATGCAGGTTCTGTTGAAGCACGCGAACACCGCGTTGTCATTTTCGAGCAGATTCAAAGGCTGGCAGGCTTCTTCTTCAATGTGAACCGGAAGCTCACGTGCCATCAGTTCAAACAGCTTTGGTTGCGTAGCCGTCATTATGATTACCCTTGTGTTCAGACATTTCGCGGCATAATAGAGCGCTGCGCCTATAAGGGGTAGTTTTTCGATCGCAAGGGTTTGTACTTCATCAATGATGAGGATAGCATCTGCGAAGTGACGAAATTTTTTGAGTAATCTGTTGCGGTTGCCGATCAGGGTTTCAAAAAGCTGTACAAATGAGGTGATAACAACATCGCTCTGCCAGGTATCCCAGGCCATTTTGGTTTGATGGTATCCTTTTTCAGTATCAAAATCTTTGGCAGTATCCGGCTTGCTCTGCCCGAAGAGATCGGCATATTGGTAGTGGGCTAAAATCTGACCGGCAGGCAGGGTTTGCTCATATTCCCGAAGGGCCTGCTCAATAATGTTGATAAAAGGGAGTCCGTAAATAATCTGGCAAAAGTACCCTTCCTCCGTTTCAATTCTGCTTCGCAGTTTCAGGGCGAAGTCGAGCGCGGTCATGGTTTTGCCAATTCCGGTGGGAGCGGCGAGGGTGAAGATTCTTTTTTGAAGGATATCAGCGCGGGAAAGGTTTGCAACTACATGAGCCCGAACATAATTACGAAGCTCGTTTTGCGAAAATTCGGAAAGGGGTTTATTGGGGTAATGTGGCTTACCAAAGCCCGGCCGGAGGTCAACGCTGTCAGCAGCGATGCTCACCTGTGCATAAACCGGGGTATCAGATGCATCCAGTTTATCTGCTTCGGTGAGCAGCGAAAACAGGTAGTTGATTAGGAAGTAATCCCTTGCATCGGTTTTTCCTTTCAGGTGCTGTTTGTAGGCGAGATGAAGTTTTTTGGGTTCAGCGAAGCTTGTATCCAGCTGTGTCTCTGCCCCGAGACCCTGCGTGAAAATGCCCGTATTCATCAGTTTCTGCACCTGTTGTGCGTGAATTGCCTGAATGCTGCGCTTGTTACTGATATAGCTGTCGGGCCAAAGCACCTTTTCGAAATTCATGAGGTTGCTATGGTGCAGCCTGATGATGAAATAGGCCAGAAGGGCAGGTTTTGGCTTTTTCTGGAGGAGGTTCCAGGCCGTGTGAGCACCCAGACTCGCGTGGTTTTTTAGCATCGCATTGGGGATGCGCTCTCCCAGCAAATACTTTTGAAACCATTCTGTAGCCTTTCCAAAATCATGCAGCCAGCAAACCGTTTTGAGGAAATCCGGGTAGATTCCGTCATCCCCAAAACGGGTGCGGGCAGAAAAGTTGGTTAAAGCAATACCTGATACCTGCTCTAAATGATGAACAAGGAGCTTACTGCCGGTTTGTACCCCGTTGGTATCAGTGCTGCTGTGCGAGTACGGCTGCATATTCAAGAAACTGAATGTTTTCAGTGGTACCATCTGCGAGCGGGAGTTCAGCATAGGAGCCGCTTAGCTTCACCCGTAAAGGCATGGGTCGGGTGGCAAACAGAATCCGGTTCATGCGGTACACCTCCCGACCTTTATCTCCACCGATAAAATCGGCAGGCAGTAGTTCTTCCTCCACAAAACTGAACTTCAGATAGGCTTCTTCCGGGAAGTCAATTTCCTGTACCTGCTCACTGTTGCAGGCGGAGTGTATCTCAACCCACTCGTTGTTCGCCTGCCTTAGCGTGCCGGTGCTGAGCGTTACCCGATTTATAAAGGCAGAAAAAGCGGCAATCCCTAAACTCAGGTGGTAGTGTTGAGTACCGGAAAGCAGGGCTTTTTTCAGCCGTTCGTAGGTTTCCGGAGGCTCGCCTGCGGCCAGATAAATCCGGTATCTCACCATGTCTTCCTGCAGTTTGTTGCCGGTTACAACCTCAAAAGGCGTTTGTATGCGTCCTTTTTGGCCGCTAAAGTCTTCTTTCCCAACAACCTTTAGGAAATTCAACCGGTGGAAAGACTTCTTCACCTCCGTTTCAACCCTGATTCCAATTTTAAGCTTATCATGCTGAAATTCAGCATGATAAGCCTCCCGGGGCTCTCCCAGCAATGCGGCAAGCAGACCCGTAATCGTGGTACGGGGTGGCAGGGAATAGCTCATTGCCGTATTGTTTCCGTGAAATTTGCGGAAATGTGCAAACTTCCCCTCCACACTAAAGGATAAAATTTCCATATCAGCTGAGGTTTATGGCCAGATCGGAAGAGGACTTTAGTACAATATCTTTGATGGGTTTATCAGCTCCTTTATGTTCCTGAATTAATTCTTCGAGGCGTGTGAAGCTGAGGGAAAGGTCTGTAAGCTTGCGTACTTTTTTGAAATCTCCTCCGGTAATCGCTGCCGCTTCACAGCCGATATAGTTGCGCAGGTCGCCAAAGTAGCCATTGTGGAACCCGTCGTTATAGATAATTTCAAGATAGAGCTTAGGGTACTGATTCAGCTTGGAGCGGGTTGGCAGGGAAGGAATGGCGCTCCATATTGCAGAGCGGAACAGCTCCATATCTTCATCTGTAAGGCCTGTGGAAACAGCGGCGTATTTGTTCACGGCCCCGTGAAAGGCCAGCAGGCTGTAATGGATGCGGTAATCTTTCCCGAAGGTGCTGCTGTCATCATTCATAATCGTTACGATTGAATCAGATGCTACGGGATAGACCTTGTTGAGGGAATAGCCCCAGTTGATCTGTACCGGGCCTGTATAAGCACGCGTAAAGCCCTTTACAGCAAAGGCGCTTCCAAACAGACGTATATCAGGGAAGGTTTCCTTTACGATTTTAGCCAGTATGAATACGTTAAGACTTTTATTATCAGTACTTTGAAGGGCTTTAAACACACCTTTGCTGTCCTTTTGTTTGGTAAGGATTGCCTGAAAAGCCTCCTTCATATCGTCGTGCCCCTCAAAATATGTATTTATGAGGTTTTCATCGGTGAGCAGGCGGTTTATCACAAACTCCAGTTTCTGGTCGGGGTTTACTTTTCTTTCCTCTTCCATCGAAACAAACACATTTTCGCCCTGCTGCATTAGGTAATCACGAATGTAGCGCTTAAGCCGGATATCGGTCACCAGATTGGTCTGCGTGTCATAATCCATTCTGGGTTTGTTCTCCTGGTCAGGGTCGCCGTTGGGGTTACAATTGATGGCTTCGTAAAGAAAGAGAAAATCTGAATTGTGCTGTATGGTATTCATGGTCGTTAAAATTAGGATTGTTTGGATGGAAGGGTGAGGTGGAAGGTGTAGCCGGCAAGCAGATAAAATAAATTTTGCTCCTTGGTTAAGGGCCAGCTTTTCTCGTTGAATAAAGCTCTGAAGCGTGCGAAGTTAAAATCGGTCTCTCTGTGCAGGTTATACTGCCGTGCTTTTTCAGCAAGGTCAAGGCTAAAGCGCATCATCGCCTGCTCATCCATGCCATTAAAGTTTAGCTTGTTGAGTACAGGCTTGCTTTCATGGCCTTTTTTGTATTGTGCATAAGCAACAGATGAAAGCACACGACCCAGATAAAACAGGGCCTTCTCGGCATCAGTGTACTGCATTCGGGCAAAAAGATGCTCCGTATGCTCCTGAAAGCTGCTTTCTTCGGGTAAGGGAGCGGTTTCGGTTGGTTGTGTTGTATCCATAGGTATCAGGTTTAAGTGTTTTAAAGCATAGAACATGGCTGCATATTTAAATACAGCATCTTTGATGGCATAGTCGAAACTGTTGTTTTCTCTGATATTGCTAAAAGCTCTGTAGCGGCTGAACCTGTGGCAGAGTAGCAGGTTTTTGAAATGCTCAAAAAGCAGGTTGGGATCGATGGGCCGCTGTTCAAAAATATCTTTGAAGAGGCTAAGTACCGGATTCACTTTTGCCTTCTGACCGTCGCGTATCGGAATTATCCGGTATATGCTTTGCAGGTTGAAGCCGCCCTGATTGCCAAGCAGGTCGCTTAACTCGTAAGAGGTGTCTCCAAAAACTTCGATCAGTTTGGCGAGATAAAAGCTATTCACGTCATTTGTTTGACTGATAATTTTGAAGGAGTTGCCGTCAGATTCATATCCGATATAATTCACCCAAAACAAAGGGAGCTGCGACAGGTTTTTCTGTATCCCGGTATCCGTTTGCAGCATTCTGAATAAAAACTCATTCGTGGCCGAAATGGCCTCTGATATGAGTTCTGTATCAAAATTTTCCAAATCCCGGTTTAGCAGGCTTGGAATAATGAGGTGGCTTATGCCGGCGATTGTTGTTTTTAAGGATTTACTATTTAAAATGTGGTTTGAGGCAAGATCGAGATACCTCTTTCTTTGGGTTGATAGCTGATAGCTTTTCTGATGGTCAGAAAAATTCGCTGCATAATTGATACCTGTAGTCTGGAATACCTTGTTGATGTTATATCGGCCTAAGAAGTTTGAATCGGAAAGATCATCTGTACTCATGGATGCAACGAAATCAATACCTGAAAAGGGGGACTTAACTTCGACGAACTTTTTATGGACAAATTCTTCATACCCATCCAGACTATGTAACGGCACAATTTGTCCTTGAGTAATGGACTCGGACCTAAAATATGTGGTAAACATGACGATGCTTTCGCTTTTCCCAAGATCACAGCTTTCCAAGAGTGACTTGGCGTTAAGCAACCCGACTTTACTTGACAGTACCTGATTAATCTCTGTTAATGCCAGGAATATGAGCCGTTTCTCTATGTTTGAGTTTAGGTCAATGATAGCTTTGGCAAAACTACCAATGCCCTTCTTCCCTTTACCAAAAAAAGTTTCTGTAAGCATCTTGAGCTTATCCGTTTCAGTTGTATGTGCAACCTTATTTCCTCGCGGTCCCCACAAACCAGGATTAAGTAACCTAAATTTTTGAGCTGATTCTTTGGGGTCAAATAATTCCATTTCGGTTTTCAATGCTTTGATTTCAGCATCAACACAATCAAAAAGTATAGGTAATACCCAATTTGTCTTTTCATGATCATAAGCCGGGACAGTAGTGAGCCAAGCCCAAATTCCATCTTCGTTGTAGATTTGCTCACCAATTTTTAGCAGTGTTTGGAGCATAGTTGGTAATATTTAATAGTAGTTTACAAAATGCCGGTGTATTCTAATATAATTTTGTTCTTCGGCATCAGCAATATAATTAAGCAGCATGACAG
>JAFIET010000110.1 GCA_020832405.1 Balneolales bacterium | reverse complement strand
GAGCTAATCATGGGCTTCCGGGTCTGGTCCCATCCCGTAAAAATGACACACTGACACACTGACATACTGACACACTGAAAAATGCGCATTTCCTGGGCAACCCTAATCAGCGTACTGCTGTTCGGCATATTGTTAACGCTCTCCGCACTACAGACGCTGGATGTAGTGCAGATTATTCGCTTTCCTGCCGTCTTTGATTTTCTGAATCTGCCAAGTGTGGGCATTGTAGTTGGCGGTGTGATGCTGCATGTGCTCATATCCTATCCTTACCGTGAAATCCGCCGGGCGCTTTTTTCTTTTCTGTATCTGTTTTCCGAAAGCGGTCTTGACCGGGAAACCTTCAAAAACGACCGCCGCCGTATTCTGGAATGGCACCGCATGTACCGTGATAACCGGAACAAAACCCGCAAGGAGCTCTCAGAGCAGCTCACCAACACCTTTGAAGGCTACGTGTTCACCCTGCTAAATACCAACTACACGCGGGAAGAAATTACGGATATGGCTGAAATCAAGATTGAGGAGCGCTACAACGACAAGGTGCAGACCTCCCGGGTTTTTCAGACTATGGGAACAGCTGCTCCGGCCTTCGGGATGCTGGGCACCCTGCTCGGCCTCATTATCATGCTGGCCAACTTTCAGGATGCCGAACAGCTGGGGCTCGGCCTCTCCTTCGCCCTTATGACAACCCTCTACGGGCTTGCTTTTGCGCACCTGCTGCTGTTTCCGCTTGCAACCAAATTTAAGGTGATGGCACAACATCAGTACTTCAGGGAGCGGGTGATGCTGGAGGGGATCCTCATGCTGCACGAAGGCAAAGCGCCGCTCATGATACACGACAAACTCGGCGCCTTCATCTCAACCCTCAACGACGATATGAAAGACCTGAACGTACCCCGATGAAAAATGGCGTCCGCTCTTGGCCGCCATCGCCCTCGCCCCCATGAAACACAGCGCGATTCATGAGCCTGCGCGTTGATTTAAGCACAAATGACACACTGACATACTGAAATACTGACACACTGAAAAATGCGTTTTCGCCCCACAGATGATAATGAAGGTTTCACCAACGAAAGCTGGCAAACCAGCTTTTTGGATATCTTTATGCTTTTGCTGGCTTTCTTTATCATCCTGGCAGGACTTGCCCGCTACGATATGCGCATTTTTGATGACGATGCGCGCGGGTTGCGCTCTATCATTCAGGGTACCATGCGGGTACAGACCCCCATAGACGAGCTTCGGGCGGATATTCAGCTCGCACTGTCGGATGAAATCGAAACCGACCGGCTGATGATACAAAGCGACCGCGACGAGATGCGCCTGAGTTTTACTGATGCCCGCTTTTTTGAAACGGCACGGGCCGAGCTGCTGCCGGAGGGCAAAGAGCTGATCGACCGCATTATGGAAGCGATGGCGGAGCTCAAATTTTATCAGTATTACATTGATGTGGAAGGACACACCGACAACCGGCCGATCAATACGCTTCAGTTTCCTTCCAACTGGGAGCTCTCAACGGCGCGGGCGGCGAACATCATCCGCTATTTTATGGAGCGGGGCTTCGAGCCGTCCCGCCTGAAAGCCAGCGGCTATGCCGAAACCAGGCCCATTGTGCCCAATCAGGATGAGCTCGGCAACAATCTGCCCGACAACCAGGCCCTGAACCGGCGGGTTGTCGTCCGGATCTATTACTAACCGCCGTTAGCCGCCGCCGCTTCGGGTCGGCCGGTATTCAATTGCAGGTTTAGGCTGCTGCCCGGCGGGCGGTTTCATTCCGGTTATGCCTGCAAGCGCTGCAAAAAAAAGCTGCTGCAGCCTTCCGTACGGATACGGAGTAGCTGCAGCAGCCGGAGTGGTCATCCTGAATATCTATTAAAAAAGAAACGGTTAAAACTTAAGGAGCTGGGGGTGTCAGAACCAGGTTGGTGTTCGGAAACAGCCACCATGACTGGTTCGTTGTACCGGCACTCTGTGCCCAGCCAATGAAGAAAGGATACGCATCTGAAATCATCACTTTTTCCTGAATAACCATTGGCTGAATAAGCGGTGTAACCAGCAGGCTCATTCCCCACGGCAGGTTGTTTTCATCGCGGTAAAAGGGAAGAGGTAAGGAAAAGCTGTTGCCGGCCTGCACAACCCAGGGGGTTGTAGTTGAATTATCTTCGCGGGTGCCGAACCACTCATTCGAGGCTGCTTCTGTAGGAGGATGGCCTACACTGTGAATTTCCCGACCGCGGTTGGTAGCTGAGAACAGGAAGAAGTGAAGCTGAGGAAGCTGATTGGCTGCCAGGGAGGTATCCCAGTCAAAGCCGAATGACCATACGGTAGGGTTGGTATTGAAACGCGGCTGGAAGGTAGTCCACTGAGAGCTGTTCTGATTCAGGTTCGCAGAGATAATTGCGGTGTTGCTTGCAGCAGGGTCGTCGGTAGCGTCGCCGTCAAACAGAATGCTGTTATCGGGCAGATATACGCGGTTGTTGTCGGAACCACGTAGTACCTGAACACCGAGGCCGTAGGTCAGGTTTGCACCGCGGGCGAGGTAGGTAACCTCCACTTCAACGCGCTCAATCCGGTTGTTTGCGTTTCTGAAAAAGGTCTCTTGTGAGAAGAAAACAAAATCGTTGAAGTCGAAGTCGCCTGTTCCGGGCCAGAGGTCTTCAAACATGTGATACCGATGGCTAATTGTAAAAGAAGAGAGCAGGCCTGCATCATCATCGTTATTCAGCAGGGCAAAATCCGGCATATCTGAGGCTGAGCGGCTGGCAGCAATATCAAAATTTATCTCAGCTGATTCAGCCTTAATGGTTTTCGAGCTGCCGCTTGCGGGATGAAACAGCACAAGCTCCTCTATAAAGTCAGGAAGAATTTCGGTGTAGGAAATACCCTGCTCTGTTATATTCAGACGGGAAAGTAACGCACCGTCGGGGTAGCGGACTTCCATCATGGTTCCGGCAAGAGACTGATCAGGAAATTGAATTTCAAGATCGATAAACAGATTGTTAGACCATGTGAAGTTTTCAGATACCTTCAGATTCGGAAGAGTAGGTTCTTCGGAATTTCTGTCAGAGGAGGACTGGTTTATATTACAGGCGCTCAAACCCGCAATAATGAACACAATGAGTGCAGTTTTTGTAAGATTCGTTTTCATAGAATGTTAATTTGGGGGGGGGGTAATTCGGCTGTTTGATTGCCATTTGTTGTGCACAGTTAATTTGCATATCACAAGCAGTTATACTGATTTTTTGTCCCTAAGCGCATTTTTATCAGTACCTGTACTTATTTATTTGCAGCTTAATAATAAGTCAGCTTTTAAGGCTATCCACCTCCTTTTCGATAAACTGCCGAAATTTATCGACCAATGATTGTTAAATGCATCATTAAGTAAACTGAGGCCAGATTTGGGTGTAAGGGTTTATATGTATTTGTTCTTTTGTGGGGGCTTAATCACACAGAGAAACCGGAAGCGAACAGGGTAAGAGCAAAAACGGGGGGAGTAAACCCCATATTTATTGTGGGTTACGGGTTTATCTTATAAAGCTGCTAAACTGCCGGTGATGGCGGGTTAAGATGAAATAACACCGGGTTCCTGCCTGATTTTTGTGTTAGATAGATGAGCGTCTGAGAATCGTCTGTACCGGACTCCCCCTCCCCCAAAAAAAAGCGGCAGCCAAGGCCTTGATTCCCTAAACCGATTCAGCCAAAAACGGAGGGTGCATTTTATAAAAAAATAGGTTTAATTGCGGAGATACGCTTAAACCACTGGTTTGAGCTCCCTACAATCATCATGTGTACCAACAAACTTGTTTATGATATCATACTATATCAATTGGAAGTCTCTGATTCTTGGTGCTTTATATTTGTTTGTCCTGCTGCCGGCTTCGGCATTGGCGCAGGAACAGACCGAATGGCACGAAGGATATATCAAGATAAAACTTGCCCCTGATGCAAATGCATTATTACAGCGCAGTGCTTTAGCTGACAACCCGCAGCTAACCGGTATCGAAGCCGTGGATGCACTCCATCAGCAGTTCAACGTGCTGAGCATGGAGCAGGTGTTTGTCACCGATCCGCGTTTTGCCGAGCGGCACCGCCGCCACGGCCTCGACCGCTGGTTCCGCATTCAGTTTGATTCTTCCGCTACGGAAGATCAGGTTGTAAGCAGCTTCAGCGCCCTGCCTGAAATTGAAGTAGCTGAAAAAATTTATGTGCGGCATCTTATTGCAGACCCCGTAAGCTCTCAGGAAATTTTAGAAAACCTTCAGGTTTTCGATGATCCCCGCCTCGGTGAGCAGTGGCACTACAACAACACCGGTCAGAGCGGCGGCACCCCCGGCGCCGATATCAGCCTGTTTCAGGCTTGGGGCCTCGAAAGAGGAAGCCCGGATGTGATTATTAAGGTGATGGACTCCGGTATCGACCTCAACCATCCGGACCTTCAGGGTACTTTTTGGGACAACCCCGTACCGGGACCCGAAAACGGTTTCGACGGTGATGTACACGGCTGGAACTTTGTAAACAACACCCCGAACATTCAGGATCAGAACAACCACGGTACGCACGTATCCGGTACGATTGCGGCCCGGAATAACAATGGTGTTGGTGTTGCCGGTATCGCCGGCGGCGATGAGAACGGCCCGGGTGTCAAAATCATGACGGCGCGGGTATTCTCCGGTACCAACGATCAGCCGGGCGGTTTCCCGCAGGGTTTTGTGTATGGTGCCGATAACGGTGCTGCCATTTCCAACAACAGCTGGGGCGGCGGCGGCTTTTCGCAGGTGCTTAACGATGCGATTGCCTACTTTATCGAAAATGCCGGCTACGATGCCGACGGCAACCCCTGGGGGCCTGTGCAGGGCGGTCTGGTTTTCTTTGCAGCCGGTAACAACGGTTCCTCAACCCCGAGCCAGCCGATTGCTTCCAACCCGGATGTGATTGCGGTAGCTTCTACCGGTCACAACGATCAGAAAGCCTGGTACTCGCAGTTTGGCAGCTGGATTGATATTTCCGCGCCGGGCGGTGAAACAGCCTTCACCGGCGATCCCGAAGGTGTACTGAGTACCGTTATAGGCGGCTATCAGTTTTTCCAGGGTACATCCATGGCATCCCCGCACGCAACCGGCGTTGCTGCCCTCGTAGCCTCAAAATTCCCGGGCATCACTGCTGAGGAAATATACGGCCGCATGGAGTTCAGCGCTGATGACATCGAAAGCTCACTTGCTCCGCAGCATCAGGGTCTGATGGGTGTGGGCCGGATTAATGCCTTCCGTGCCCTTGAAGTGGATGACGGCGTAGCTCCGGCTGCGGTTACCGATCTCGGAACCGTTGGGTTCCCGGCCGAGAACTTCATCACCCTTACCTGGACCGCTCCGGGCGGCAGCGGCGATGAAGGTCAGGCTTTTGCCTACGATATGCGCGTTTCCCAAAGCCCCATCACTGCGGGCAATTTTGAAGATGCAGAGCAGCTTTCCGTGAACCGTCCGCTGGGAGCCGGCACTACGGAAGTAGCTGAAATTACAGGTCTGAGCCCGCAAACGACCTATTATTTTGCCCTCAAGACCCGCGACCTGTTCGGTAACATCAGCGATATTTCAAATGTGGTTGAGGTCACTACCGACGGCTCTCCGGCCATTGCGCTGAGCGCCACACAGTTCAGCAGCGATATTGCGGTTGGTGATACCGAAGAGCAGACGCTCATCATCACCAACAGCGGCGAAGGCCTGCTTTCATTCGTGTTCCCTTCCTTCCTTCAGAATGAAGCCCTCACCAACGAAAACGGTGCCCTGCTTAAGTCTGCGGCTGCCTACAGCCCGACCCCGGCGGATCACCGCCTTGCGAGCCAGCGCAGCATCATCGCTCAGTACGAAAGCGGCAGCCTGCGCAACCCGAACCGCTATCAGCGTTCGGTTATTGAAGCCTGGCAGCAAAGCCGTGCAGGCGAAGTGAGCCTTCCGAATGACGCTCTCACAAGCGATTCCGTAATCATTGAGTTTGAAGACCTCACCGCAAGCGGCGGTAACTTTTTCAATGTTACCGATGAAGGCTACACCGGTGAGCTTACAGCGGTTCGCGGTGATTTTGTACTCAACAGCGGTGCGACCTCCCTTTGGGCAAGTGATCTTGCCGTACTCTTTACAACGGAAGAAACTGTGAGTCAGTCAACCGTTGTGCTGCAGGTGGGTGGGTTTTCAGATTTTGGCCCTTCAGGTACCCGCATCAACTGGGGCACCGGTAATTCAGGCGCGGGCACACCGGTGAACACCACCATCACCATCCCTGCTCCGCTCGAAATGGAGGGCCTCTATGTGTGGATCGGAAACGGCTGGGCAACCGGCGGTTCCGGAACCTGGAACGGCCTTGTTGAGCTGATTGGTGCTTCTGATTCACCGGGCTTCATCAGCAGTATTTCTCCGGCATCCGGCTTTATTCCGGTAGGTGAAACAGCTGAAGTTACCATCACCTTTGATGCAACCGATATTGTGGCCGGGGTGTACGAATCATCAACACGCCTGCTCAGCAACGACCTGAGCAACCCGGTTACGACGCTTGGCTTCTTCCTTCAGACCGAGGGTGGCGAGCCTTCGCTGGAAGTTTCGGCTGAGGAGCTTGCTTTCGGAAATCTCTTCCGGAATGATTCCCGCACGCTTTCCTTCACCCTTACCAACACGGGTACGGCACTGGCAAATGTGGGTGAAATCAGCATCACCGATGAGGCATTTGTAAGCAGCAATTCGGGCGGGTTTATTCTTGCACCCGGTCAGGTTGCGGGTTTTGATGTTACCTTCACCCCAACCGAAGTACGTGATTATGATGCTACGATCACCATTCCGAGCAATGATACTGAGGGCGATCTCGTCATCACCCTTACCGGTGCCGGTACGGAAGTGCCCGAACTCGTGCTCAACCCGGCGGAAGTAGCTGCAGCGCTTGCTTCCGGTGAAAGTACGCAGCAGAGCATTTTTGTGGAAAATGCAGGCGACGGTCCGCTGGAATTTGCTTTCCCGGCCTTTGCAGCAGCGCGCATTTTGAACGGCGAAACCGGTTACGGAACCATCCTCACGAAGAGTCTTGCCCAGCCGCTTACACAGGCTGATCTTGATGAAGTGCGTGACCGCGCAGCCCTCCGCCGCTACCTCGAAACGGGTGAGCTGGCTGATGAAGCTGACGCTGCCCTGATTCGCAGCTACGAAGCCGCGCAAGGCCGTGCACAGCAGGGGCAGTCTGCCGGAATCAGCAGCGAAGCCTCTTTCACGGTAGAATTTGAAAACTTCACCGCAAGCGGCGGACAGTTTACGCTCATTCAGGAAGGGCTTCAGGGTGAGCTCACGGCTGTGAATCCGGATTTCGTGATCGACAGCTCGACCGGCAGCACCTGGGCAAACGATCTCGCATTCCTGTTTACAACGAGTGAGGAACTCAGCAGCGAAGTAATCGTGCTTCAGGTTGGCGGCCTCACCAATTACGGACCGGAGCGAGTGCCCTGGATCGGCGGCGCAAATGGAGCCCCCGGAACCGCTGTAAACACACCGATTACCATCCCCAGCCCGATTGATACCGAAGGCCTGTACCTGTGGATCGGTCACGGCTGGACGCCCGGCGGCTCAAGCAGCTGGAGCGGCTCGGTTGAGTTCATCGGTATTTCTGACCGCGAACCGTTTATCACGGAAATCAGCCCGGCAGCGGGTATCGTAGAAGCCGGTGAAAGCCTCGAGGTGTTCTTCACCTTCGATGCAACCGGTTACGATGAAGGCGAATATGTTCGTGAGCTGGCTTTCATCAGCAACGATCCGCAGCAGGCTGAAGCCGTTGTAACGGCTACCATGACCGTTACCGGCGATGTGATGCCAGTACTGGTGATCGATCCGGACAGCGTTGAACTCAGCGTGATGCAGGGTCAGGACGGAGCTTTCAGCTTCACGCTTACGAATACGGGTGATACCGTGCTGGAATTCAGCCTGAGCGCCCTGCTTGAAGGCGGCGAATCCGGAGAGGAGATCTTCGGCTTCCACCCGTCAAGTGGTATTGTACCTCCGGGACTCAGCTCTGAAATTTCAGCAACTGCAGCAGTTGCCGACTTCATGCCGGGCAGCAGCCTTTCTGCCGAAGTTGTAGTTGATAACAGCTCCGCTGCCGGTGCAGCTGTTATGCCGGTGAACATTACCATAGAACCTGCAGCCAACGAAATCACCTTCCGCGTGGATATGAGCGTGCAGGAAGCCGACGGCATTTTCCGTCCGGAGCTTGGTGATGAAGTTCACCTGCGCGGCAGCTTCAACAACTGGGAAGCACACGAAGGGACGCTTATGAGCCACGAAGACGGCGGCGTTTTCATGCTTGCGCACGCTGTTGAGGGCATGCCCGGTGCTGAGCATCAGTACAAGTACTTCATCCTTGCCGGCGACGGCCGCGAGCTGCCAAACGGCGGCTGGGAAGGTGTTGTAGGGGATGGCGATGGCGGCAACCGCGTGATGGTTATGACCGGTGAGGACATGGAGCTCGAAACCGTGTTCTTCAACAACGACAACACCGGAACAAGCACCGAACCCGAGCTGGATATGCCGACCGAGTTCGTACTGAACCAGAACTACCCGAACCCGTTCAACCCGACCACCAACATCACCTTCGCGCTTCCTGAAGCCGCTGAAGTGAGGCTGGAAGTGTTTAACCTTCAGGGTCAGCGGGTTGCGGTACTGATGAGCGGTCAGCAGAATGCCGGTCACCACACCGTGAGCTTCGACGCAAGCCGCCTCGCTTCAGGCATGTACCTGTACCGCCTGCAGGCCGGCAGCTTCGTACAAACCCAAAAAATGATGCTGCTTAAATAAACAGCTCATTTTGTAAACCATTTGCAGCAACCACCGAAAGCCGGGGCGCACCAAGCGCCCCGGCGTTTTTTTTGGGAGGAATGTGGCACCGGTGATAGAGCGGCCTTCACCGCCAAACGACCCCGA
>JAFIET010000014.1 GCA_020832405.1 Balneolales bacterium | reverse complement strand
TTCAGGGGCGTTTCTGCCGGTTTTTGCCGGCAGTTTGCGATTCCGCTGAAGTTAACCAATTACGGGCCTTTTTGGCAGGGCGCGGTCGCCGCTTTTTGGGCGCGGTGCAATTCCTCCGCCTAAGACCTTTCACAGCTTTGCCGGTACTCCTCCGACCCGTCCCCGGACTTGCAGCAAAGCAAAGCCAAACCTAAACCAGCCTCGTAACTTTGGTCAGGCTCAGGTCGCCATCACCCGAAAAAGATTTATAAATAGACGGGGCCCAGAATGATGCGCGGATCGGGGTATCGGGCAGCGGCGGCTTCGAGCTCGTGCGGGGCTACAACGCCGGGCATATCGGGCTCAGACGGCTCTTCGACCGAGAGCTGAAAGTGCAGGTGCGGCACCCAGCCGCCGTTTTCGCTGCGGTCGCCCAGCCAGCCGAGGCGCTGCCCTGCCTGCACCGGCTGCCCCGCTTCAAGGCCGCTGAGAGATTTCCGGCTGAGGTGCCCGTACAGGGCATAGAGTTTTTGACCGCCGATTTCGTGCTCGGTGATGATGGTCGGGCCGTAATCCAGCTCGTTGCGGTTGTCGCGGAAGCCCCAGATGCGGCCGTCGCTGAACGCGAATACCGGCTCGCCCGCCGGGCCCCAAATATCGATGCCGGTGTGGATGAAGCGCTCGCCGCCAAAGAGGGCCGAGGTGTACATGCCGCGCCGGTGTTCGAGGTAGCCGCCGGCGCCCTGCAGGGCCGGGGCTTCTTGCATGTGGCTGTAGCCGGAGCGCAGATCAAGGCGGGGCAGCGGCCGCCGGCCTTCGTAGCGCATCACCGGATGAAAAGTAAGTTCACTCACGAATGTGTTTATCTCACAAGTTAATTTTTATGGGTTTGGCCTGCATTTCCGGCCTGCCTCTGAAGCGGGTTCAGGGCACGGTACGCATCACCCTGCATACAAAAAACAGGGCAAAAACGTGAATGGCAGACTGCGGGGCAAGGTACCCATCACCCGAAACAAAAACACTACTCCACCACTTTATCGATGTAGGCCGAATTCATGATGCCGAGCGCGCCCATGTATTTGAGGCGGAAACGCACATAATCGCCGACTTCGTAATTGCGGGTGTTATCGCCCACATTCACGACAAGCATGTCGGAGCTGGCATCCACAATTTCGATGTCGTCGTTTACCGGCATCAGGTATTTGGGGTCGATATCGAGGTAGCCGATGTCGAGAATGGCGCGGTGGCTCGTTTTGCCGTACAGGCTTTCGTCGATTTCGATGCGGGTGCCCTGCGGGTTGAGGCCGAGTTCGCCGCTGGGTACAAGCGGCTTTTCGTGCAGCTCGATGATCTGGGCGTAGAGCTCCATCACGGAGTCTTCCATGCCTTCGATGGTTTTATTGGTGAACAGATCGAGACCGAAATACAGCGCCTCGCCCACACGGAAGTGGTTGATTCCGCTGGGGATTTCGTGCCGCAGCAGCAGCGGCACCGTCACGGAGGTGCCGCCGGAGATCCACGGGATTTTTTTATTGAACTTGAGCTCGATAATCTGCTTGTACAGGGTGAGCTGAATGAGCTTATCGGTGTTGGGCATCACCCCGTGCAGGCAGTTCAGGTTGGTGCCGAGGCCGGTTACGTTGATGTTCGGCAGATTGAAGACCTGCTCATAGAAGTTGATCAGGTCGTCGCGCACCACACCCTCGCGCAGATCGCCCATTTCAATCATGATGATGATTTTGTGGACCTTATTCTGCCGCACGGCTTCCTCGGAAAGCATTCGGATGGTGGAGATGTCGGAGTCGAAACTCACATCGGCCCAGCGAATGATATCTTCAATGATTTTTTTAGGAGGCGGCTTGATGTAAACCGTCTGAATTTTGTCGCTTATTTCCTTGGCGGCCTTGAGGTTACTGATGCGGGAATCGTGAATTTCGTAGATACCCAGATCGATCACTTCCTTCAGCATCTGCTTGTTGCCGCAAAAGAGTTTGGTTACGATACCCCACTGAATGTCGCGCTGATCAAAGCGTTTTTTGAGAAAATCGTAGTTGTGCCGCAGTTTTTCGCGGTGAAGTTTGAGATAGGCCATGGGTCATGAGCGCTTCCAGCGCATTTCAAGATATTTGTTGGTAAAACCAAGTTTTTCGTACAGATAGCGGGCGGGGTTGTCGGGCTCAACGTGCAGGGCTATATCGCCTTCGGCCCGGTCCATGGCTATTTTCATGAGGCCTTTGCCCAGGCCTTTGCCGCGGTAGCCGCTGTGCACGGCAATGTACACGAGCAGGTTTTCGGGGATGTAGCCCTTCATGCCGGTTTCATTCACGATTACGGCGCCGGCCACGCGCTGCGCTTCGGAATCCCACGCACGCACGATGAAGCCGCCAAAGCCGGGCTCGGTGCTGAGGGCATAAGCCGCACATTTGGCGATATCCTCGCGGGGGTCGCCGAACTGATCGAGGTGTTCAAAAAGGAAATCAATAACGGAATCCGCTTCCGCCTTGTGGGTTTCGGATTCGCCGGGGTTAAGTATCTGATAGTCGAACATAGAATCTGTTTTTTTAAAAGCTTAAGTTTTATCGATGGATGTGTTCCGCGGCCTTAGCCAGCCTGTAGCAAGGAACACAGCGGCTGATGCCGTAATGCCGAAGATGATGGGGTCGAGGCCCAGGGGTAAGGTAAGGATTTCAGCACTGCCGCGTGCGCGCTGTACTTCGGGGATGACGGTGAGCAGCAGCGTGAGGCCGCCACCAGTAATCATGGAGGCGATGGCGGCATCGCTGCCGGCGCGCTTCCAGTACAGGCCGCCGAGTATGGGCACGAGCAGCCCGCTCACCATTACGGCGTAGGAATAGAGCATGATGTCGAGCACGGTTTCCATGGCGGCAGCGAGCAGCAGGGCTACCGCGCCCAGAACTAGGGTAACGAACTGCGACAGCCGGATGAGGCGGGTGTCGTCCATATCAAGGCCGAACCACTTGCGGAGCAGGTCGCCGGTGATGTTGCCGGAAGCCGCCACAAGGCAGCTGTCCGCCGTGGACATGATCGCCGAGAAGTAGGCGGCCATCATCAGGCCCATGAGGCCGACCGGCAGAATGGTGCGCAGCAGAAACGGCAGACCCTGCTCCTGATGGATGCCCTCCACGCCGGGAAAACCGAGGTAGGCAAACATGCCCTGCTCGGCGGCTACCCGCGCAAACAGGCCGAGCAGCACGCCCATAAACGCCATTACCGGCCACTCGAACAAGCCGGCGAGGTACCAGGCCTTTTTGGCCTCAGCCACGCTCCGGCTGGCGTAGATGCGCTGGTAGAGCGTCATGCCGACAAACCAGATCGGGATAATGGTAATGCCCCAGTTCAGCAGCTGCTGCCAGGTGATGTTGGTGAGGCGCAGCATTTCGGGGGCCACAACGGCTGCGATGGCTTCGTACCCGCCCACCGCCTGATACCCCAGCGGGATGCCTATGAAAATGAGCCCGCCCAGCAGCAGAATCCACTGAAAGGTATCGGTGTAGATAACCGCCTTGATGCCGCCCATCACCGTGTAAATAACGATGATGAAGCCCATCACCCAGAGGGCAGCGTCGATGCTGAGGTCGTCGAAGGTAGCTGAAGCCAGCACGGCACCGGCCAGCATCTGCGAGCTTGTGAAGCCGAGGTAGCCGACAGCCGAAATAATGCCCGCAATAATCGCGGCCTTGCTGCTGAAGAAGTGCCCGAAGAGATCGGGCATGGTGTAGAAGCGGTGCTCGTCGGCCAGGGGCTTTACCCTGGGGATGAGGAGCACCGCGGCCATCCAGGCACCGATGAGGCCGGTGAAGAGCATCCATGAGCCTGAGAGGCCCATCACGAAGCCGAGGCCGCCCAGGCCGATCGAGAAGCCCCCGCCCACATCAGTAGCCACAACCGACAGCCCGATATGCGGATAGCTCATGTTGCGGCCGCCGAGGTAGTAATCTTCGTTACCGGCGTTTTTCCGCATAAAATAGAAGCCGACGCCCAAAACACCGGCCATGTAAACAACAAATACTGCTAAATCAATAGGATGCATTATAAAGAACGGATGCGCCTGATCAACTCGTTAGAGCCGGAACAGGCAGCACAGCAGGCCGGAAACAACTGCGCCTCGCAGTGTTAGAACCTCTGAAAGGATCGTTTCGGCTTCTGCTTTAAAATTTGAATGAACTGTGTCGCAAAGGGTAACGGACTGAGCATGGGCATCATTCCGATCGATTCAGCGGCTTGCGGCCGGTACCTCTGCCGCTTATTTTGGATGATGAACGCAAACCTAACCTAATTTCCATGCGCCTTGAACGCGCTTTTTTTGAACGCAGCCCGGTAACGCAAATCGCACGGGAGCTTATCGGCATGGTACTCTGCACCGAAATTGAAGGGCAGCTCACCAAAGGCCGCATTGTTGAGACCGAAGCCTACGCGGCGGTGGGCGACCGTGCCTGTCATGCGCACCTCGGCCGGTTCACCAGGCGTACCCGCACCATGTATGAAGCCGGCGGAACGGCCTACATTTATTTGTGCTACGGTATTCATCACCTTTTTAATGTAGCGGTGAATCAGAAAGGAGTGCCTGATGCGGTGCTCATTCGCGGAGTTGAGCCGCTGCATGGTGTTGAAACCATGCTGGAACGCCGCGGCATGGTGAAAGCGGAGCGAAGGCTCACAGCCGGGCCCGGCGTGCTCTCGCAGGCCATGGGCCTCACAACTGCCTTTAACGGGCATGACCTGTGCACTCCGGGAAGTCAGATCCGGATTGAAGACGACGGCGTATCAGCTCAGCTTCAGGATGCCATCGAAACCGGGCCGAGGGTCGGCATTGATTATGCCGGTGAGGATGCGCTGCTGCCCTGGCGCTATTGGCTCAGTGGCTCCAAATGGAAAAGCCCGGCGAAGTAAGTTCTTAAACATTACCTTCCGGGCTTTGTCATAAATAATGGCAGATTTAGAGCTGCGCTAAACGGATTTACATACCGTTAGACATTTCCATGGCATACTGACGAAATTTTTCCTGGAGTTCAGGATCCATCTGAATTGCAAAATTTATTTCCTGGAAGCGGTCGAGCTCCATTCCTTTGGATTCGATGACTTCAACAATCTGGCCTTCAACCTTTTCCTGAACGCTTTCGAGTTCATCGAGTACATCATCAAAGCGCTTCATTTCTTCATCATCCATGCCCATATCAGCCTGACTCTGGCCGTTCTGCATGCCGGTGAGAATTTCATTAAAACGCTCTACAGTGATTCCGGCTTCTTCAACCATTTCAATCATTTCAGTCTGGGCTTCCATCTGAATTTGCTGAGCATCCATCGTGATTTCGACAAATGATTTCATTTCTTCATCGCTAACTTCTACATTCGGCATTTGTGCCGGCATCTGCGGATTCGGGATTTGCGCCAGTGCAACTGCGGTAAGTCCAAAAGTGAACAGGCTAAAAATTACGATGGATTTGATCGTACGTGTCATAAAGATTTTTTTGTATTGCGAATTGTACGGTTTATTGAAACCTTAGAATAACGATTATGAGCAGCAATTAAAAATAAAATGCTGCTCAGACCGCTAAATCAAGTAAATTCAAAACGATTTTTAAAATATTATATTGTGTACCTGCGGAACGGGCAGGCCCGGTTTGAAGTTTGTTGTTGCAACAACCATTATTCTCAGAAACCTCAACCATTTCAAAAAACAAATACGTATATGAAATTACTGACAATCCTCCTCGTATCCCTGCTTTTCTCCGGCAGCGCATTTGCCAACGATCATCACGGCAATAATGAGCGCATGAGCTGGAGCATCGACCGTGCACACAGCAACATTCTGTTCACGATCAACCACTTTTTCAACAAAGTGCCCGGTACCTTTAATGATTTTACGGGCACGGTTGTTTTCAACCCAAGCGCTCCTGAGCTGAGCGAAATCGATGTTCAGGTAAATGTGGCGAGCGTTAACACCAATGTTGAGCGCCGTGATGACCACCTGCGCTCAGGCGATTTCTTCGGCGTTGAAGAATTCCCGCAAATGCACTTCCGCAGCACCGATGTGCGCCATCTCGATGGTCAGAACTACGTAGCCGTAGGTCAGCTTACCATCAAAGATGTTACCCGCGAAGTAGAGCTGCCATTCGAATTCCTTGGCGTTACCGAGCACCTGATGCGTGAAGGCGTTATGGTTGCCGGACTGCACGGCGAGCTCAGCCTCAACCGCAACGACTTCGGTGTTGGTGTAGGCGACTGGGCTTCTACAGCGATCATCGGCAACGAAGTAAACATTCAGATTTTCCTGCAAGTACACGCTGACTAAACGAACTGCTGTATTTTCATGAGCCGGATCTGCACAAGCAGGTCCGGCTTTTTTTGTTTAAAAACCGGGCTGAGTCCGAATGTGTTTTTAATATATTCATGGGGAGACCAAAACCTGCTCACTTCATCCTTTTTAAGATGCTGAAAAAGAAAAAAAACAGACGAAAAGACGGCCAAAGAGGATCCCTGATTACGATTCTTATTTTTCTGATGGTTCTCATCTTGTTTTGGCTCAGCTGGGGGTTTATTCAGCAACTATGGACAGCGGGCGAAGATTCACCAGCTGAAACACTGCAGCCGTTTCCGCTTCGCATCACCTCACCTGCTGAATTCAGCAGTCAGTCGCGCCGCTTTGAGCGTGATGCTGTTCCCAACCCCGAGCTGCTTGAAGGTCTTTTCCCCGGCGCGTTTACCCTGCTTGTTGACGGTGAGGACATCAATGAAGACGGGAACCTGAACTTCCTGCTTGTAACTGAGCTCAGCCATACAGCCCCCGCTGAACTTGCAGACCTGGGCTACGGGTTCATCATAACTGAAGCGCAGCTGCTCAGTCAGCAGCCTGACGGCACGCTCAGCCTGCTGCTCGGCATAACCGCCGATGCAATAAGCGGCACTGATGGCAGCCCCCTGCTTGCACAGGTGCCGGCCACTTTCGGATATGGCTTCAATCTGAGCCGATACACCGGGCCGCCCTACGCAGCCGAAGTCATGCTTTTTGAACTTGTAATCCTCGGGGAAGACCTGCTTCCCGCAAGCGACGACCTTACTATTTACTGGCACCCGGATCGCAGCAGCTATGCAGCCACAAATGCATTCGGCTCCCCCGGTACATTCTGATTTCCCGGGTGCTTTTCAGCCCCCCTGCGGTGCATGATTCAGCATAAACCTGTATATTAATCTGTTCCTACAACTTACTATTGATTTCCATCTTATTTACCGGACACTTAACCGCTGTTATGTTAAAACCTAAGTTTTTAATTCTAAGCCTTATTCTCGTTCTGGCTGTTGTATCGAGATTCCTTCCTTTCCCGCCCAACGTAGCTCCGGTTGCAGCAATGGCCCTTTTTGGCGGGGCTTATTTCAGCGACAAGCGCATCGCATTTCTGCTGCCCCTCGGAGTGATGCTCCTGAGTGATCTGCTGCTGGGCCTTCACAGCACCCTGCTTTTTGTTTACGCTGCCTTTGGCATTATTGTAGGCCTTGGTATGCTGCTGGGTAAGGAAATAAGCCCGCTTCGAATTGCGGGGGCATCTGTTGCAGGTTCTGTCATTTTTTACCTGCTTACCAACTTCGGTGTCTGGCTTTTCAGCCCCTACTACCCCTTCACCCTTGAGGGCCTGCTGGCAAGCTACACCATGGCCATCCCCTTTTTCCACTACACCCTGCTTGGCGATCTGTTCTTCACTACCGTAATGTTCGGCTCTTTCGAGCTTGTTCGCCGCAACGTACCTGCGCTACAGACAGCCTGAAAGGCAACCCAACCGTTTTAAAGAAAAGCCGGTTTCTCCAGAGAGGAACCGGCTTTTTTCTTTTAGGGTGATGTGTACCGGGGCCTGAACCCCATTTTCGCGGGTCTAATCCTGCTGCTCCGGTTCCATCAGTGCGGGGCCTGTACCCGGCTCGTGATCAATCAGCTTGTTGAAGCCATCCATGTACATGGCCGCTTTGAAGCACTGATCCCAGCTGCGGCGGTAGCCCCGTATGATATCGTGCAGCACCACCATTTCCGAAATGGGTATGGTGCCAGAACTGCCGGCCTTGAGTACGGTCGATTTTGCAGACTCGTAGCTGCTTTCCAGCTGCTGAACCAGTTTAGCCAGCTCGGTAATCGAAAAGCCTGCCTTTTCGGAGTCAGCCTGCTTCATGAATGAGCGCAGCAGCTTTTTCAGGATTTTAATGCTTTCATCTACCTCGGCCGGAAGCTTCACCCCCGACTGCACGATGGCGGCTGATTCCAGCACATGCTGCCGGGCTTCGCTGAAGTACTGCATCACCCTGAGGGCACCGGGCAGCATTTCCTGAGCCTCTTCCCCCAAATCCCTGCTTTGCAGTTTCTGAATATATTCGCCGGTGAGGAAGCTTAGTTCGTGAATCACCTCATCATCCTGCCGCAGTTCAGCTATGCTGCGTTTTTTCTTGAGGGAGCCGGTAATGAGCTTGCGGGACTTCCGCCCGATCCGCTTTAGCTCGAATATAAGGGCGCTTTGTGCCAGGGATGGCGTAGCGAGGATGTTATCGTCGAGGTAGCGGGTGGTTCCGGGCTGCTGTTCGGTTTCCTTAAACCGGGTTTCCAGAAAGGACGTGAGCATTTTGGCGAAGGGAAGCAAAACGATCAGCCCGGTAAGTTTAATCGTAGTATGAAACACGGCAATGGTAACGGCAGGGCTCAGCTCGGGTCCGAATATCCAAAAAATACCTGCGAGGTAAAGCCCCACAAAAGGCAGCGCGATGGGCCCCTTCAGCAGGTTAAACAGCACATGTATCATTGCTGCGCGTTTGGCATTGGCCGTTGCGCCCACAACTGCAAAAAGTGCGGTTGAAGTGGTTCCGATATCGGCTCCGATTACCAGCACGGCAGCCGCGTGAATCGGGATAACGCCCGTTGCTACTGCCGTGATTACCACGGCGATAGCAGCGCTGGAAGACTGCATCACCGAAGTGAGCAGTATCCCGATCACAAACATCAGAGCCATCCCGCTAAATCCGGTGCCGAAGCGGTCGAAAGGTACATCGCCCGCAAGGCCCTCAAAAGTGGTTTTGAGTACATCAATCCCCAAAAAGAAAATGCTGAAGCCAACCAGCGCCTGCCCCAGCGCGCCGGTTTTGGAATTCCCCTTCGACAGCCAGATGGCCATGCCTACAGCAAGCAGCGGCAGAGCCATAAGCTGCAGGTTCAGCCGGAACCCGACCGTTGCTACAATCCAGCCGGTGAGCGTTGTGCCCACATTGCTGCCAAAAATAACGTAAGTAGCCTGAAGCAGGGTCATCAGCCCGGCGTTCACAAACCCGATGGTCGCAAAAATTACTGCGCTCGACGACTGCACCATAGCCGTAATCAGCACACCGCTGAGTACGCCTTTGAGGGGCGTTGAGGTGTATTTGGACAGCAGGTTCCGGAGCGTATCCCCCGCTGCCAGCTTGAGCCCGTCGGTCAGCATTTTCATCCCAAGCAAAAAAAGCGCAACGCCTCCCGCAAAGGACATCAGCATTACTGCATAGTCGCTCATGTAAACAATCCTCGTAAATAAAATGTACAGGTAGCTTAAATCCTCAGTAAGACAGCCTAACAGGCGACGGCAACCTGCTTTACGGACGTGCAGCAATCCGGGCTATCCGAAATATCTTTTCTTAAAACGGACTTTATGATACTAAATCTGCTTCAATAATCCCGATTCTGTGCGCTTTCTTTTTTGAACTGCCCTTTTGTTCTCTATCTTCAGCACATACATATCAACTTTACGCCATATCAGCATGAGCAAAATTTTAACTGATCAAAACGATGATCTGAGTCCTGACCGGGAATCATTCGATCCTACTGCATACCAAAAGAGCAGGCGCCAACCTATTGAGCCTGAAAAAATCCAAAAGAACAATTTTAAACTTATTTCGGGTACCGACCTTGAACTTCACGGGCCGGAGTATTTTCATAACTACGAATTAAGCTGGCTCGATTTCAACTTCCGGGTATTGGATGAAGCCCGCAACCCGGCGAATCCTCCGCTGGAGCAGGCCAAATTTATTGGCATAGTTTGCAGCAACCTCGACGAGTTTTTTCAGAAAAGAGTAGGCGGCCTGAAACGGCAGCTGCAGGCCGGTGTTAACGAACCTTCTGTTGACGGTCTCACGCCTTTTGAACAGTTAAAAGCCATCCGCAAAAAAGTAAAGGTGATGATTCAGGATTACCGCAGCTGCTTTTTTGATGAAATCGTGCCCCGCCTTAAAGAGCATAAAATCGAATTCCGAAATTTTGCTGAGCTCAGCAAGAAAGAGCGAAAAAAAGTAAACGACTACTTCGATTCGCAGCTCTACCCTATTCTCACCCCGCTTATTGTTGATCAGGCGCACCCCTTCCCCTTTATCTCAAATAAAAGCCGATCTTTCGCACTGGAGATCGCCGATGATGCAACAGGTGAAAGCATCTTTGCCCGAATTAAGGTGCCCGACAACCGTCCGCGCTGGTTTACCATTGAGAACACCGCTTCCAAAGCAATACTTATTAATATCGACCACATTATCAGGGAACGCATGGGGGATTTGTTTCCGGGCGCTACCGTACAATCAGCTCATATTTTCAGGGTAACCCGAAACGCAGATCTGAAACGCAACGAAGAAGAAGCCGACGACCTGCTTGAACTGATTGAAGAAGAACTCCGCGAGCGGCGCTTTGCAGATGTGGTCCGTCTGGAAATTGAGGCCGACATGCCGGTTCATATTAAAGAAATATTGATGGACCGCATGGATGTGAAGCCTATTGACGTGTTTGAGATGCGCGGCTCCATCGGACTTGCCGACTGTATGCAGCTGGGCAAGGTTAAGGGGTTTGATCAGCTCAAGTACAGCAGCTGGAACCCTGTGCTGCATCCGGCATTTCGGAGTACAGGCGAAGAAGGCAGCAGCGATATTTTCAGCATCATCCGGGCTAAAGACATCCTGGTACATCATCCCTACCACAGCTTCAGCAGCTCAGTGGAGCGTTTTGTTCAGGAAGCTGCTGCAGATCCGAAAGTGCTGGCGATCAAGCAAACCCTGTACCGCACCTCAACCGACTCATCCCTCATGCACGCCCTCATTAAAGCCGTTGATGCCGGCAAGCAGGTTGCGGTACTCGTTGAGCTAAAAGCGCGCTTTGACGAACAACAAAACATGGAGTGGGCGCTCAAACTTGAGAAAGCCGGTATTCACGTTTCCTACGGGATACCCGGCCTGAAAATTCATTCAAAAGTTACCGTAGTTGTTCGTGATGAAGGTGAAATGCTCCGCCGGTATGCACATATAGGAACCGGCAACTATCATCCCGGCACGGCAAATTTGTATGAAGATCTGGGCCTGTTCACCTGCGACCCGGAACTGACTTCAGATGTTTCCGACCTGTTTAATTTTCTCACGGGCTATGCGCCAAATCAGACCTATCGCAAGTTGCTGGTAGCCCCGAATTATCTTCGTACCCGTATTTTTGATTACATCATGCATGAGGTCGAAGCGGCACAGAATGGCGGGCCGTCGCGCATCATCCTGAAAATGAACAGCCTTGAAGATCCGCAGCTTATACAGCTGCTGTACTATGCGAGTTCGCAGGGTGTAAAAACCGACCTGATTGTGCGCGGTGTTTGCCGGTTAAAAACCGGCCTTAAAGGGCTGAGTGAAAATATCAGGGTGCATTCTGTAATTGGCCGGTTTTTGGAACACTCGCGTATTTACTATTTCCGGCACGGCGAAGAGCACGTTTACCTGATTGGCTCAGCCGATATCATGCACCGGAACCTGGATGCACGTGTGGAAGCCATCACCCCGGTCGAAAATCTTCAGCTGAAGAAATACCTGCGCTTTATTTTTCAGGTACAGCTCAACGACAACCAGCAGCGATGGGAACTCGGGCCTGACAGCCAATATACCCGTGTAACAAAAGAAGCAGATCAAAGTGAAGTGGCTACCCATCAGGTATTGATGAACCATGCACTTTATTCCAAAGATCCGCTGCCAGTACAAAGCTGAGCAGCATTTGGATAGTAAACTACCTTCTGAAGCAAAAAAAGGCCGGTACTGTGAAAACAGCCGGCCTTTTTTTGTAATTCAGTACTTATAAATCGAAAACCGTGCTACAACAAGGTGTTGTAATGTTGTACGAGCCGGACAAAATCTCTCTCTGAACTGAAATCGAGATTATTTTGTCGTGCATAATCGCGTATGGCATTGCTGTGATCACCAAACAGGCGAAGCACGTTCCTGCGGTTAAGCCTTACGCGGTGAAATTCACCGTTTTCATCTTTAAAAAGCAGCATTTCACGGGGCTCAAGGCTGTCGTGACGTTCAACAAATCCAAAACCGGATGCTCCCTGCTGTGCTTCGCGAATCACGCGGCTGTGCCGTTTGTACACACCTGCCTGCTCACCACTGTGCAGCACCTGCAGATACGCGTTCCGGCCAAATTCTCCGGGCATCACGCCAATTCTGTTCTGGAAACTAATTTCGTTGCCACCCGGCATGATAAAAGTAAACCCTCTTACAAGCACCTCACTAAGCTGAAGCGTATCAGCTCTGTGCACGACCTCTATGGCATCACTCCAGATGTTATACCTGGAACGGACATCTTCGAGAACCTGCCCGTTGTTGAGATGGATATCCGCAGCAAGCCATGCATCTGTAAAATACGGGCTACCCATTACGCCTGAAGCCCGAAGAGGAGCGGTGATAATTACCGAGTTGCCACGAATAAGGTTTTCTACATTGCCACGCTGTGCCATATCCTGGGCCTGTACCGATCCGGCAAACGTGAAATACAGCATTGCTGCAAGAATGGTGAATAGTGTTGATTTTTTGCAGAACATAAAAAGCGGATGGAGTTAATTCAGATGAAACATACCGATAATAAGAAATAGAAAACTGAGGATGTACACCGTTATCAATGATTTACATAGATGCCCCTGCTTTACAACACAGCGGCAGATTACTTTCGTTTAACGTATCCAATGCTTGTTCATTATACCATTTTATGCCGAACAGCTTCAGCTGATAAAGATCCTGAAGCGGGTTTAAGCGGTCAAGAAAAAAGGCCGCTTCGTGCTGTACGAAGCGGCCTTTTGGATCAGAAGCTGTTTAAAGCTTAGTTGGCACCGCGGGTACCCTGAACAACACTGCGGGTGAGGTTCGGGGCAACGCGGTATGCAGCGCCTGCAGGTGCATCCTGCAGCTCAAAAACAACCGTGTTGCGGCTTCTTGTTGAAACGTTATCAAGGTTCCAGCTCAGAACGAAGTCTTTAACCAGGCTGTCAGCCGGAGTAATTTCAAACTCACAGATATTGGAGCTTGTGAAATCACATCCGCTCAGAGAAAAGTGCGTTCCGTACTCAATATCATACAGAAACGTACCTTCTGATACGCCTCCAAAATTCTGAGACTGAACTGCAAATGATTCCTCCGGCATAAAAGCGAAAGAGCCTCTGTGGGTCTGTGTCTGGAGGGGCCCGATGAGCTGAACGCTCACCGTAATGGGCTGCCCCTGCTGAATGTTGGCTGCAGAAACATCACCAGGCTTAATTTCCATTTGAAGCGGGCCATCGTAAGTGATTACGTTGTCGTCAAAACAGGAAGTAAGAAAAAGCCCGGCTACTGCAAAACCAACGAGGATTATCAGTTTATTTAACATAGCATAAATCGTTTTGTCGGTTATAGAAAATAGGGTGTTTAGTCTTCAGCGGCGTAGCCGGGATTCTGAAGAATAACGCCATTGCTTGCAACAACCTGAGAGGTAGGAACAGCACTCAGCCATCTGAAATCGTCGGATGGGATAATTCCTACTCCGGAAGCTTCGGGCTTTTCAAGCGACCTGTTCAGTCGCTTCAGATCGAACCAACGGTGGCCTTCGAAAGCAAGCTCACGGCGGCGCTCAACCAAAATCTCTTCAAGCAATTCGAAACCTGACAGATCGATAGCCAGCAGGCCGCGATTGGTGCGAAGGAGGTTGAGATCAGCCAGTGCATTGGCATCCTGCCCCAAACGGGCAAAGGCTTCAGCACGATTCAGCAAAGCTTCAGCAAAACGCAGTACCGGAGTGTTGTCGATAAAGCTTCCGGCACCTTCAACCGTTTGATTGAACTTGAGGGTATGTGTTTGAGCAGGCACGAGGTTGCCGTTGGCAAGCTCACGCCGGTTGCTGTACCATCCGGTTACACGGCCTTCATTGTCGGCGCGCAAACGTACGTCTCTGCTTGAGTCATAGATTGCGATCAGCTCCTCAGAAGGAACGATATCAAACCATTGCGCGGGAGTAAACAGTGCTGAAAGAGAATTGTTCACGGCACCTCCAAAATCATTCGAAGTAATACGTACTTCAAAAAACGCTTCACGGTTAGGGGCTGTGTTTGTTGAGTTGAAGATCGTCGGTGCCTGAGCAGCTGTTGCGAGAGCTGCACCAAGCGGGCGATCCATAGCCCGTGTAGCAAACTCAGCAGCATCAGCATAACGACCCCAGTACAGGTAAACCCGTGCGAGCAGTGCCTCAGCAGCAGCCCGGTTGCCCAGGAAACGGTTTGTACTGCCAAACTGATCGAGCAGCTGAATAGACTGAAGCAAATCTCTTTCGATCTGCTCATACACTTCTACGTTAGAAGCGCGTGCACGTGCGGTCTGAGCATCTTCTACAACAAGAGTAGGCGTAGTACGGATAATCACTGAGTGATTCCAGCCATTTATTTCACGACCCGGCTCGTAGCCGTAAGACTTGGCAAGGTCATGATAGGCCAGGGCACGCAGAAAGAGCATTTCACCTTTAATACGGTTACGCTCATTCTCAGGGGCATCCACACCATCAATAGCTGTGATAATGTAGTTGGTATCATTAATCATGGGGTAGTAAAGACCCCATCCGCCAACACCGGTACCAACTGCGTTAATCGCTTCTGACACGTAACGGCCGGAAGGGTTATTGGTTGGGTTCTGCACCCCGTTATCAGCAAGCACCTCAGGTGCAGCGATGCGGGTATTGGTGTAGGCAGTAGTGCTGATCAGCCGGTTGTACGCGGAGGCAGCGATACCACGGATACCCGTGATGTCGTTTAACGCAACTTCCGGACTGATAGACTGTCTCGGTTCGGTATCCAGCAGTGAGTCACAGGCGTAGAAAGTAAAGGCGCCCAGACCCAGTGCTGCTAAAGTGGCAATTTTTTTAAGCATAATTATCTGTTCTAAAAATTAGAATTGCAGAGAAACGCCAGCAGAGTAAATACGCGGCTGCGGGAATGGTGCATTCGCAACCACTAAAATTTCAGGGTCGAGACCGCGGTAGTTGGTCCAGGTAATCAGGTTAAGCCCCTGAACAAATACGCGTGCGTTTGAAAGGCCAATCTGGCTCACGATATTGGTGGGAACCTGATACGATAGAGAAGCTGACTTCAGACGAATGTATCCAACGTCTTCGAGATGCCATGTAGAGGCAGTGAAGAAGAAGTCAGCATCAGATCCGCCTTCAGACTGACGGGCAGACGCTTTAGGCATATCGGTGATGTCACCGGGCTGCTGCCATCTGTCGAGCGTACGGCGGGTAAGGCCGCGGCCACGGAAGATGGTACCGTCGAGGAAGAAACCTTCCTGCTGCTTGAAGCTGTCCTGACCAAGGTTAAACTGGAAGAACACGTCAAGGGTAAATCCGCCGTAAGAGATGGTGTTGTTCCATCCGCCAATTACATCAGGGAATGCCTCTCCTACGAAATCGAGGTCTTCTTCTGTTGGGCTGTAGGTGATTTCACCGTTACGGTCGAACCACATACCACGGCCGTCGGCAGGGTTTACACCGGCAAAGCGGAACAGGCGCTCAGCAAAGATGCTCTGGCCTACGTCGTAACGAACTCCGTTGATAATGCGGAACTCCGGAGAATCAGCACCAAGATTCAGGATTTCGTTATCCTGGAAAGTGATGTTGAAGTCAGAGGTCCAGCGAAGACCATTCCAGTTTACAAGAGTACCACCTACTTCAATCTCAACACCCTGGTTGCGTACTTTACCAATGTTGTTTGAGAAAGAGCCGAATCCGGAATCAGAGAAGAGGAAGTCGTTCAGAAGCATACGGTCGTTGATGGTACGGTACACATCAACTGCACCATAAATACGGCCTTCAAACAATGCCCAGTTTAAACCGAGGTTAACGGTGCTCGCTTCTTCCCAGGTAAGCAGGTTGTTACCCAGCTGCGTAGCACGCAGGCCGGATACACCATTGTAGGTTCCGGAGCTGCCAAACAGAGAGCGGGAAGCGAAGTTGGCGATTTCAGAGTTACCGGTTACACCGTAGCTGGCACGAAGCTGAAACTGATCGAGCCAGTCAACATTCTCAAGGAAACGCTCGCGGGTAAGCTCCCAGCCCAAAGAACCAGAGTAGAACAGACCCCACTGATTGTCTTCACCGAAACGGGAAGAACCATCATAACGAACCGTTGCGGTTGCGAAGTAGCGCTTGTCGTAGTCGTAACGAACCTGACCAAAGAAACCGGCAATACGGAATTCAGTAAAGAAACCGCCTACGCCGAACGGATCAGCGGCACTGTTCAGCGTTGTAAACAGACCACTTCCAAAACCACGGCCTGTAGCACTGAAAGATTCACGCTGCTGCTGGCGGTATTCAAAACCGGCAACACCCGATACACTGTGGATATCATCAAAGGTGTTGAAGTAAGAAACCGTGTGGTTGGTGTTCCAGTTGGTTACGTCGCGGCTGGCCTCAAATACCTGACCGCCAAAACCTGAAAAAGAAGGGATTTCCGGCGGACGTACGTTGGTGTCACGCACATTACGGTAATCCAGACCAAAGAAAGAACGAAGTACGATGTTTGGTGTAATCTGGAAATTGGCTGCAAGATTACCAATTACCTGATTGGTACGGCCGGTACGCTGCTCAAGGTTAACACCCTGAATGATGTTGTAATCGCCGGTAACAGCCTCATTAAATGTTCCGTCTTCGTTGAAGATAGGCTGAATAGGAATCGCATACGGAGCCGCGAAAAACGGACCGTTTATCCAGTTACCGTCAGCGATAGAACCAAACTGAGAGGTTGTAGCAAGCGCAATACTTGTCTCAAGTGAGAAAAGCTCGCTTACACGGTGGTCAAGGTTGGTACGAACGTTGAAACGCTCAAAGTTGGACTGAATAATCTGCGCTTCCTGATACTCGTAAGCACCTGATACAAAGAATCTTGTTTGCTCTGTACCGCCACGTGCACTTACGTTTACGCTGCGGGTGTTACCTGTACGGTAAATAGCATCCTGCCAATCGTAGTTTGGCACAAAGCGCAGGAACTCTTCAAGGGAAGTGATATTCGGATCTCTGAGGTTGTTGAAGAAAGCAGTTTCTTCCTCAGGTGTAGCGAATTCAGGGAGGTTAATCAACTCATTACGCACAAGGGCACTGTTACGGAAATTACTTTCCTGTGTATCAGGATTGTTGAGCGCTGTGGAAATACCACGGCGGGCATTTACAATCGCATCGTTACGACGGCCTTCGATCTGCATCTGTACCCATTCAGGGCCGGTAAGCATGTCATACTTGTTAACCGCTTCACGTGTACCTACCTGTGAGGTAATCTGGAACTGTGTACGACCTGCCTGACCGCGGCGGGTAGTAATAAGAACTACCCCGTTGGCAGCCTGAGCACCGTAGATAGAAGCAGCAGCTGCATCCTTAAGAATTTCGATCGACTCGATGTCGCTCGGGTCGATAGCTGCAAGCGCGTTAGATGAAGCCTGTGTGGAACCGTCGGTGTTTACAGTAATGGGCACACCATCAACTACAAACAGCGGGTCGTTACCGGCGGTGATAGAGCCTGTACCACGAACACGAACGCGAAGGGCACCACCCGGCTGACCGGAAGCTGATGTAATGGTAACACCGGCTGCACGACCCTGGATAGCGCTGTCGAAGGTTTGTACAGGAAGGTTGGCAATCTGCTCGCCACGAACCTGAGCAATAGAACCGGTTACCTCGCGCCGTGGCTGTACACCGTAACCGGTAACAACCAGGTCACGAAGTTCAAGCCGGTCCGGCTGAAGTTCTACATTTAAGGTAGTAGTTGCACCTGCTGTAACGGTAACGGAAACCGTACGGCCTACGTAGCCTACATAAGTAACCCTAACATTATGGGTACCTGCAGGTACGTTATTAATTGTGTACTCTCCGTCGAGATTGGTCGATTGACCAAGACTTAGTTCAGGCAGGAAAACAGTTGCGCCAGGCAACCCCTCCCCTGTCCGAGCATCCGTAATTGAACCCGTAATTGAGCCGGTTTGAGCCGAAGCAACAACGGGGATCAACACGACTAAACTCAATACTGCGAACGCTAGTATCTTTTTAATCATAGATGACCTCATGAGTTAGTTTAACCATATGTGAGTTTTTCGCCTTCTCAAGCACAAGTTTTCTGACTTATTTAATACCTGATCACGTTTTGTTTCGTTGGGGTACCAGGGAAGTCTCTTGCGCTCAATATGGCTTTTAGATAGAATGCCGTGTATTTGTTGGCAATTTGGATATTAATACAATATAAAGTGAATTACAACTACGGATTACCACAATAAACACTTAGATCCTGTATGCCAAAACCCTAAATTCTTAATTTTTCGTGGTAAACGCAGTTGAAATTCCTAATTTTTTAAATTCAATCAGACACGCTTTGTTCGCGTTTCTTTTTCTGCCCCTCAATTACCCAGGCCGCCCGGCTTTATCATTTATTCGGTTTATGAATCTTTTCTCTTGAAATTGACTTTATAAATATCTGATTTTATATCTCCTGTAACATTCCGACCTCTTAGCCAGGCCCTTATGATTTTCCGTTTTTATGCAGTGTCCCTGTCAGTTTTGTTTCTCCTGACCACTATTGCGGGCTGTGCCCGTACGCATTTTCCTGATACGGTTGATACGGGTCAGCGGCTGATCCTCACAGAAGGGGCACCGGAATTTACACTCAGTGCCGACGGCAATTATACTGAGGCTGGCGATCCTTTCCTGAATGTTTCTGTTTCGCTTGCCAAAAACAGCCTCGTATTTATTACCCGCGAAGGAATACCGACGGCAAAAATTGAGGCTCGCTTCGAAATCCTCCCGGATGAAGCCACTCAGCGTTCAGGCCAATCGGTTTATACGCGTACCAGCACTCATGTAATTGAAGGAGACCCCGAACTAACCGTTCAGCGCTCCGAGCGCATCCGCTATGAGGAAACCTTCCGGGTTAATCCCGGCTTTTATACCATAACTCTCTCAATTAAGGATGAGGCTTCCGGTCAGTTCCTGAGCAGAAGCATTACAGCTCAGTTACCCGACCTCGATGACGAGTCCGGACTGCTTACCGGTATCAGCCTTTTTGGAAACAGCGATGAGGAGCCCGGCCCTGTTAGCATTGGCACCTACGATGTGCCCGGCGCTTTTGAAACCCTCACCTTTCGGTATTTTATCACCCGCAGCCCCGACGATCCACCCATTTATGCGCACATGCGGCTACTCGAGTTCGAATCAGATCATCAGCCCGCACGGCACATGTCGTTTCGGAACCTTCCGGCTAACTCCATACGGCTCAGGGGTATAAACTACGGGCAGAGCGAGGTACTGGAAGCGCAAACCCGGCTGTTTGCTGACGAGTTCGGTGCTATTGAGGTTGAGTTCACTATCGAACCACCCGATATCGGCAGCTTTCGGTTTGAGGTATTTACTTCGCAAAACGCATCTGCTAACCCTTCCGATGCAATTGTTTTCCGGGCCCGCGATTTTGGCATGCGCACTCCTTACTTCCCTGAAATTTCGAGCGCCCGTGAAATGGCCGAACCCCTGATTTATCTGATGAACGACCGCGAGCATCAGCAGCTCATGGAGCTTGAAAATGACCGCGAGCTCCTCCGCGCCGTTGAGCGTTTCTGGCTTGAAAACCTTGAAAGCGCGGACCTCGCCCGCGAAGTGATGCAGCTGTATTATGAGCGCGTTGTGGAAGCCAACAAACAGTTTTCTAACCACAAAGCCGGCTGGAAAACAGATTTGGGTATGATTTACATCGTTTTTGGTCCGCCCTGGTACGAGGAAATGTTCGGCCGTGAACTGCGCTGGATTTACGGATACGACCGCAATGATCCGTTTCGGGTGTTCGTTTTTGACCGCTCCAGAATGGGCAATGAGCGTTTCCCTTTCAACAACTGGACCCTAATCCGCCGGGATTTTTACCACAGCGTGTATTATCACCGCACACAGGAGTGGCTAAACGGTTTTGTGCTGAGGCGGCCTTTCGGAAGCTGACCCCTGCCTACATCACCCAACCCGCTAACGCAAATCCCGAAGCCGCTGCCGCAATGCCAAAGGCAATGCTGAGCGCAATATTCAGTACAAACCTGAGCGTGGTTTTCAACCTGAGCAGGTCGATACTTTGCAGCATCCAGGTCGAAAAGGTGGTGTAACCGCCTAAAAAGCCCGATAGCAGCACGATTACAGCCCAGTCGGGCATCCACGCCGGATGGAGCAAGACATACCCGGCAATGAAACCGGCAGCAAAACTGCCGCTTGTGTTGATCACCATCGTCCCAAAAGGATATCGTGTTTTTATAAATCTGCCCGTTACCTCATTCACAGCATAACGGCAAAGTGCACCGGCTCCCCCGGCCATCATAACCAACAAAAAAAGAACTTTCGTGCTCATTTCTGTATTTTCCTCCCCTGCTTCAATCCCAAGCGGAGCCCGAACAATACGGCCGTGATTCCGCCCAGAAAACTACTTAGGATATAGAAGCTCATCATCCAAAAAGAAACAGCCGCCGTATTCAGAATGTCCAGCGAAAAGGCCGAAAAGGAAGTGAACGAGCCCAGCACACCGGTGCCGAGAAATGGCGCCCACGGGCTCGCCTTCAGCATACCCATGCGCAGGCGCGCCGAAACATAGCCGAGTAAAAAAGATCCGCTCAGATTTTCAGCCAGAATTACCCAATAAACCCGGTCGGCCTCCGCACCGCTCAGCAGAATAAGCCCGAAGCGCGCGCCCGTACCCAGGGCACCGCCTGCAAAAATGAGACATAGCTTATGGAACAGTGCCGGTTGTTGTTTACTCATATTAGGTTAGGGGGATGCTGTCTTCCCTGTTTTTTCCGGCCGCCATGCCCGCAACGGCTTCGGGAGCTTCCAACGTAACTTTACGGTTTCTTCGGATGAAAACGCCGTCGAGCGGGCTAAAAAACAGGGCCAATGCGAAGAAAATGCCGGCCATAACTGCGATGGCACCGGCAATGGAAGTGTTTGTAATGTAGGCCAGGTAATACCCGCTTAATGAGCTGAGCACGCCGAAAGCGACGGCAAGAACGAGCATCACAGAAAGCCTCCGGGTGAGCAGATAGGCCGTCGCAGGGGGTACTACAATAAGAGCAACCACAAGTATAGCCCCGACACTCTCAAAGGAAGCGATGGTTGAAAACGAAACCGTGCCCATCAGCCCGTAGTGTATAAAGGCAACCGGGATACCCATGCTTACAGCAAGCTGCCGGTCGAAAGCATAAATTTTGAGCTCTTTGTAGCATCCCAGAATAAAAATCAGGTTAATGACCAGCACCAGTCCTAAAATCCAGACGGGGCGGGGACCCATGTTCATGCCGGCAAAGAACCAGATATCCCAGGGCACGTAGGCAATCTCCCCAAACAAAATGCACTCGTGGTCGAGGTCAACGGAGGAGGCAAACAGGGTGATGATGATTACGCCGATAGCGAACAAAGTCGTGAAAACGATGCCCATGGAAGCATCATTCATAAGGCGGCCGCGCTCCTGCAGTTTTTCGGTGAGGTACACCGTAAGCAGGCCAAACGCACCGGCACCCAGCAGCATGGGGAAAGTGTTACGGGAGGCTGTAAGCAGAAATGCGATGGCAATGCCCGGCAGTACGGCATGCGAAATGGCATCGCCCAGCATGGCCTGCTTTCTGAGCACCAAATAAGTACCGACCAGCGCACAGGCCGCTGAAGCAAGGCAGGCAGTGAGGATAATCCAGAAAGTAGTCATAAGGCGGCTCCTCCGCTACGGGGGCTTGCTTTGGGGATGCGCTTGTTGTGCGGATCTTCTTCGGGGTTGTTGAGGATGCGCATCAGCTGCTGCTCCAGCTCAGGTGTTATCACATGCTCCATCGATTCGGCAGGATCATGCACATGGTCGCCGGGCAGCTGCAGTTTTTCGGTAAGGTAGAGCTCCCAAAGCCGGTGAATGCGCACAATGCGTTTGGCTTCCTCACGGCCGCCTTCAGTGAGCAGGTAACCCGACGGCTGACCTTTAAGATGTTGCACCAAACCCTGACTTACCAGGCGCCTCAGCCCTTTTTTGAGGCTTGCAGGCTCCATCCGTCGTTTTTTCAGGATTTCACGGCGCGTTCGGGAGCGGGCCGAAAGTCCGTCGCGCTCTTCGAGTTTGTAGAGTGTTTTGAGGATATTTTCGCCCGAGACTTTTTCCTGCTGCCTGCGCCGCCTCCGCCATTTCTGGAACTCTCCCCGGGCCGGAGCAAAGAAAAAAGAGAGGGTAAACAGCGCCGCTGCCGAAACCACCATCCACGGACCGGTTGGCATGGAGGGCGCGGTGTAGCTCACAAAAGTACCCGAAATAGCCGATATGGCCCCAACTCCGGCAGCAATAACCAACATCACAACAAGGGAATCGGTCCAGTAACGCGCCGCTGCTGCGGGGATGATCAGCATCGACGCCATCAGTACCACGCCCACAGCCTGCAGACCCGCCGTAATGGTTACGACCAGCAGCGTAGCCATGAGCACCTCCATCCGCTTCATCGGGTATCCGATTACCGTAGCAAAGCCGGGATCAAAACTTACCAGTTTGAGCTCTTTGAACAGCAGAATGATGGTTACGAGCACCATCACACTCACAAAACCAAACAACAATACATCTTCGGGAAGCATGGAAGCAGCATTGCCGAACAGGAAGGCATCGAGCCCGCTCTGATTGGCGTTGCCGCTGTTTTGAATCCAGGTGAGCATTACCACGCCCAGGCCGAAAAAGACCGACAGTACCATCCCGATGGATGTATCGGTCGAAATCTTGGAATTCCGGATCACGAAATCCATTACAAGTAAGCTGATCCATCCGAAAACGACCGAACCTATGAGCAGGGCGAGGGGGTCTTTATCGCCGGTTATAATAAAGGCAAGACAAACGCCGGGCAGAACGGAGTGGGCAACAGCATCTCCCACCAGGGCGCGTTCTCGCAGTACCGCGAAACAGCCGAGCGCTCCGGCAGAGAGCCCCAGCATCACCGTACCGGCAAGCACCCAGCGCAGGTTTGGATCCTGCAGCAGGAAGAAATCTGCCCAGATTTCAGTCATGTTCGGTTTCCCTCACAAAGTTTTCGCGCCGTGAAAGTTCGATTACCTGCGTGAGAATATTCAGCCGCCCGCCGTAGGCTTTTTGCAGATTTTCTTTGGTGAAGGTGGTTTCCATGGGCCCGATAGCTACCAGCCTGAGGTTGAGCATCAGCACCCAGTCGAAATAATCGGAGACGGTCTGCAGGTCGTGATGTACCACAATTACGGTTCGCCCCGCTGAGCGAAGCTCGCGCAGCAGCTGCAGGATGTGCTCTTCGGTAGAAGCATCCACGCCGGCGAAGGGTTCATCCATAAAGTAGATGTCGGCATCCTGAGCGAGGGCGCGGGCCAGAAATACGCGCTGCTGCTGCCCGCCGCTGAGCTGAGCAATCTGCCGGTCGGAGTAAGCCGCCATGCCCACTTTTTCAAGCGCCTGCAGAGCAAGTTCACGGTCGCGGCGGCCCGGTCTGCGAAACATCTTCAGGTGTGCGTAACGGCCCATTAGCACCACATCGAGCACACTAACAGGAAAATTCCAGTCCACACTTTCGCGCTGCGGCACGTAGGCTATGCGCTTGCGCATTTGCTGCAAAGGCTTGCCGTAGATGAGAGCGTGCCCGGAAACCGGCTCAATCAGCCCCATTATAACTTTGATGAGGGTTGATTTCCCGGCGCCGTTCGGCCCTACAATGGCTGTGAGCGTACCCTCGGGCAGGGTAAAATCCACATCCCAAAGCACTGGTTTATTTTGGTAGGATACGGTGAGGTCATGCACCTCTACGGGCGGTGCTGATGCCCCGGTTTTGCTTGCATGAGTCATTTAAGGGCCTGAACGATGGTGTTTACATTATGTCGTACCATGCCGGTGTAGGTGCCTTCCGGGGTGCCGCGGTTGCCCATTGCATCTGAAAACAGCTCCCCTCCCAGACTTATCTGGCCGCCGCGGTCGCGTACGCCGTTCATTAGCGACTGAATGGAGCGCGGGGCGATGCTGCTTTCAAGGAAAATAGCCGGGATTTCATTATCCATAATAAAGCGAACCATGCGGCTCACATCCTGCAGCCCGACTTCACTCTGGGTGCTCAGCCCCTGAAGGCCGCGGACATCAATAGTATATGCGCGGCCGAAATAGCCGAAAGCATCGTGCGCGGTAATGAGCACGCGGCGGCTTTCTGGTATAGTTGCAATCTCGGCCGTTACCCACTCATGAAGTAACATCAGTTCTGCTGCGTAGGCTTGTGCTCCGGCCCTGATTTCTTCAACAGCCTCAGGCACGAGTTCGCCAAGGCGCTCCCCTGTAAGCAGGGCAATTTCAGCCCAGAGTGAAACATCGAACCATACGTGCGGATCGTAGCTGCCGCCGAAATCGGTGGCTTCGATCAGCGCGTTTCGGTCAAGCTTTTCGGCCGCAGCGAAACTGCGTTCAGGCATGCGTGAGAGCACATCGGCAAGGCGGGCTTCGAGAAAAAGGCCGTTGTAGATAATGAGATCGGCCTGCTCAAGCCGGCGGACATCAGCCGGTGTTGCGCGATAAAGGTGAGGATCAACACCGGGGCCCATCATCCCCTGTACCCGAACATGCCCGCCCGCAATCTGAGTAACCAGATCTTCGAGCATCATAGTAGTGGTTACCACAAACGGGCGGTCATCGCCGGCGGCATCATCAGAGGTGCAGGAAGCAAGGCTAATGAGTAAGACGAGCAGAAAAGCTGTAAATAAAATGTATTTGGGTGATTTCATGGTATTCTCCGGTATCAGTTATTTAGCTCTATCAAAATTTTTGAGGCCAGATCGGCCGGCAGGAGAAAAGTATCACCATCTGTTTCAATTCGGATACCGTCCCGCTCAACCGAAAGCACCCGCAGCTGAGCACCAAGGGTTAAGTTAAGCCTTGACAACATGTTGAGGGTTCCGGAATCCTGCGTGCGCACCCTTGCAACAGAGCCTTGCTGTTCCGGTTTAAGACTGGTGAGGCTAAAGCGGGCGGGCGATTCAGGCAGCTGCAGGTCAACAGTCGGAATAGGATCTCCGTGAGGGTCGTGCGTCGGATGCCCGAGTTTCTCAGCAATTCTGGCTTCAAGGCGCTCACTGATTACGTGTTCAAGCCGCTCAGCTTCTTCATGAACTTCTTCCCATCCAAAACCCAGAATTTCAGACAGATAAAGTTCAAGCAGCCGGTGATGCCTCAGTACCTCGAGGGCAACAAGTTCTCCGGCGCGCGTAAGCCGTGCGCCGTAATAGGGCTTGTAATCAATTAAATTAAGCTCTGCCAGCTTTTTCAGCATATTGGTGACCGAAGCCGGTTTTACCTGCAGATGTTCGGCAAGCAACAGAGCTGAAACCAGCTCGTCATTATGCTCACTTAACAGAAAAATGTGCTTCAGATAATCTTCCTGCGCTTCGCTGAGTTTTGGTTTCATAAAGTTTAGATAAAACAAAAATTAGTGCTTCTTAATATAGGCATATAAGCTGTTATTCCGAAATACTGAGGCCTAACAACGAATCTTCTTCCTCAAAAATTTTTATCTCTCTTCAAAACTATTGATTTTTAATTTAGGCAAGCCTAAATTAATTCAGCTTGTTCTTACGATTAGCTTACCGCAAGTCTTTTCTTCCGTTTTATGCAACTCTATTGCATTTACACTCAAAACAACCTATCATTAAGCCATGTTTATAACGCTACTCATAATAACTCTACTTAACCTCGCACAGTCGCATGAACTCAGCGGGGTCATCACTGATGATACTGATACCCCCTTGCAGGGTGCGAGCATTTTTATTCCCGAACTTGGCACAGGAAGCGTTACTGACGCTGCCGGCAATTTTTCACTCAGTATCCCGTCTGAGCTGTCAGAAGTGCGTCTGCGCATTTCATATGTAGGATTTATCACAAAAGAGCTTCGGGTTAGCCTCCCCGCTGCGCCTGAACTCCGCATTAAGCTCATGCCCGACCTTCTTAACCGGGAGAGCATCCTCATCACAAGTTCACCCTCCGGAAGCAACCGATCATTCCGCCCGTCTGCTGCACTAAGCATGCATAACCTTCAGGAGCGTTCGTCAGATAATTTTGGGGAAGCCATGCAATTTCTGCCCGGGCTGAATGTACGCAGTTTCGGTGCAGCTCCTTCAAGACCGGTAATTCGTGGTTTCGACGGCGACCGTGTTTTAGTGCTTGAAAACGGTGAAAGAATGGGTGATTTAGGCGAAACAGCGCCGGATCACGCAACATCGCTGGATATCGAGGCTGCTGAGCGAATCGAAATAGTACGCGGTCCGGCAAGTTTTCTGTACGGCTCAGGTGCTATGGGCGGTGTCGTGAACCTGATAAACAACGACATTCCGACACAGTGGCATAGCGGTGTAAGCGGCCGGCTGAGCCTCACCGGCACGACGGTAAACGACGGTGGCTCAACTTTTGGCCGATTTACCTATGGCCTTGATCAAACTGCTTTTACCGCCCGACTTTCATACCGAAATACCGGTGATTTTCGCACCCCTTCCGGCGTTTTGCCCGATACCTTTAATGAAGCTTTCAACGGTGCGCTGGGGGTGGCCTTTCGCAACGACAGTTTTGTGGGCGGCCTCTCCCTGAGCGGCCTCGAACAAACCTACGGCCTGCCGGAAGAAATCAGTGACGATGATGAGCTGATCGAAATCCGCCTGAACCGGATTAACCTTAGCGGCTTTGGTCAGTTTAATCACGAAGGCCTGTTTGATCAAACACAGCTTCGGTTCAACCTCAGCCGGTATGGTCATCGCGAAGTAGAAATTGAATTTGAGGATGACGGATCCAAAGACGAGGATATCGAAATTGATTTCCGCACCCTCACCTTCAGCGGCTCCGTTTTATTTGTGAGATCTGAATCACAGCACGAAATCAGCGGTGCCCTTGGGGCGAGCAGCTACATGCGCATGCTTAACGTAGGTGGCGAAGAGGGACTTACGCCTGATGGCCGCAACCTCAATCTTGCCCTTTTCGGCTATGCCGACATTCCGCTCACACCGCAACTCAGCCTGCAGACCGGCCTGCGCGGGGACTATTCCTTCCTCGATACTTTTGCCAACTCACGCTTTGATCAGCCTGAAAAGCCCACACGCACTGATTTTTCACTCAGCGGTTCGGCCGGCATCCACTTTCAGCAGGGCAGCTTCGAGGGCGGGCTGCAGCTTGCCCGCTCATTCAGGGCACCTTCCATAGAAGAGCTCTTTACCGATGCCGCGCATATTGGCGCCGGGGCTTATGAAATCGGGGATCCGAACCTCAAAAATGAAACCGGCCTGGGTATCGACCTCTTCGGTAGTTTTGCCACAACGCGCTTCGGTATTGAGCTAAGCACCTTCTACTACCATATCAATAACTTTATCTACTACAACCCAACCGGCGAAACGGAGCCCGTATCAGAACTGCCTGTGTTTGTAGTGCTCGCCGATGATGCCCGTTACTTCGGTTTTGAGGCCGATGCCGTTCTACGCCCGCTGCGGAACATCACTACAGCCGCCGGACTTGATTTTGTACGGGCACAGCGGCTCAACGACGACAGCAACCTGCCCTTTATACCGCCCATGCGTTTGCGCTCACGTCTCAGCTACGACACAGCCATGTGGAACCTGAGCGCAGAGCTCATTCATGCTTTCGAGCAGGATAAGGTAACCGAAAACGAAGACATCACCGAATCTTACACCCTAATTAACGTATTTGCGGGCTTCCGATTCGATGCCGGCGGGCGCCATCTCCTCACCGCACGGGTGGATAACCTCTTCGATGAAAGTTACCGGAACCACCTCAGCCGGGTAGATGGGGGTGCCTTCCGCTACCCCATGCCAGGCCGCGGCTTCACGCTCAGGTATCAGTTCATTTTTTGAGTTAGCCGGGTATGCGGTTCCAAAACGACCATTTCACACAATCAATCAAGATGACACCTGAAGCAAATCGCTTCATATTACGCTAACAAAAGCCCGGGATCTGATCTTCCCGGGCTTTCTTTTTTATACCGTCTCAGCGCCCCTAAACATAGCTGTCTGCACCTGAGCTTCGCAATGATTCCTGTGGTCGTTTCCCACATAAAACGGTAAATTAGCGCACACCCTCAACCGGAACCAAACTCATCACACACATGTACAAAATCCGGGTTTACGTCACCCTCAGACCCTCCATTCTCGACCCCAAAGGCAAGGCTTCGCTTGGAGCTTTACAGAACCTGGGCTACCATCGCATCAAAGATGTAAGGATCGGCAAGATGATTGAGCTCGATATTGAAGCCGGCACTGTATCGCAGGCCCGTGAAGCTGCGGAAATGGCCGCCCGAAAACTACTTGCCAACGAAGTGATGGAAGATTTTGAAATTGAAATTATGGAGGAAACCTCCTGATGGCCACCTTTTCAGTTCTTGTATTTCCCGGTTCCAATTGCGATCACGATGCTTATCACGCCTTAAAACATGTACTTGCTGCCGACGTCCGTTTCGTTTGGCACAAAGAAACCAGTCTTGGCAAAACCGATGCCGTAATTGTTCCCGGCGGCTTTTCATACGGCGATTACCTGCGCTCCGGGGCTATCGCGCGCTTTTCGCCCGTTATGCAGGATGTAGTGAAATTCGCAAACAAAGGCGGGCTCGTAATTGGTATCTGCAACGGATTTCAGATTTTGCTTGAAGCCGGGCTGCTCCCTGGCGCCATGCTCGCCAACGAGAACCTGAAATTCCGCTGCAAACAGCTGTACCTGCGCACCGAACAAACTGATACGCCCTTCAGCAGCCTGATTGAACCCGGCCGAGCCCTTCAGATCCCCATTGCACACGGCGAAGGAAACTACACCGCCCCTCCGGAAACCCTCAAAACCCTCGAAGAAAATGGTCAGGTCGTGTTTCGCTATTGCACGGCTTTGGGGGATGTGGTTCCGGAAGCGAACCCGAACGGATCGCTAAATAACATCGCCGGAATCGTAAACAAAGATCGTAATGTTTTGGGGATGATGCCTCATCCTGAACGGGCCTGTGAGACCGAACTCGGCTCCACTGACGGCCGCCTCATTTTCGAATCCATGCTCAACCACCTGCAACCTGCCTGAAAAGCACACCATGCCTCACCTGAAAATTGACTTCGATTTACTTAAAAAAATCTGTGAAACGCCTGGTGCTCCCGGTTTTGAAGATCCCGTACGGGAAGTTGTCGCAGATGCTCTGAGCGGTGTTGCCGACGAATTACGTACCGATGGCATGGGAAACCTAATCGTACGGAAAAAAGGCGGCAGCCGTAAGGTAATGGCGGCAGCGCATCTCGACGAAATTTCTCTGATCTCAACCGGTGTAGATAAAAACGGATTTATCCGGTTTCACACCCTGGGTGGTTTTGATGCCAAATCGCTGCTGAATCAGCGGGTGATTGTACACGGCAAACAAGATTTACCTGGCATCATTGGCGGCAAGGCACCCCACACACAGTCTGACGAGGAAAAAAAGCGTACGCCTAAAACGACCGAGCTTTTCATAGACTGCGGCCTCAGTGAGCAGGAAGTTTCAGCAGTCGTGCCGGTCGGCACGCCCATTACGCGGAGTCAGGTACTCAGCCGTATTGGCAACAACCTAAGCTGCAAATCGCTGGATAACCGTATTTCGGTTTACATCCTCATAGAAGCGCTCAAACGTGCAACAGTTACCGGGGTTGATTTTTACGCCGTTTTCACAGTACAGGAGGAAGTAGGCTTGCGCGGCGCCCGCGTTGCCGCCCACGCCATTCAGCCGGAGGTTGGCCTTGCTCTCGATGTAACCCTGGCCAACGACCTCCCCGGTGCAGACACGCATCAAAAAATTTCGGTTTTGGGAGAAGGCACCGCCATTAAAGTGATGGACGGAAGTGTAATCTGCACGCCGAAGCTCGTCGCATTCACCGAAGCTCTTGCCCGCGAGCGGGATATTGCGCATCAGCGGGAGTTGCTCACCGCAGGTGGTACCGACACAGCGGCGCTGCAATACCTTACAGGTGTGGGCGCACAGGTAACCTGCATTTCCACCCCGACGCGCTACCTGCACACTACCGTTGAGAGCTGCAACGTTGCGGATGTGCTCAGCGGCATCCGCCTCACACAAGCTTTTATTGAGCAGATTCACACCTACTTTAAAGACTGAAATCCTGAAATACCGGAACTCAGCTACTTGCTAAATTTCAAATCAGTTTATTCAGGATGAGCGAAGCTCCCCCTACACCCGAAAATCTAATTCTGCACTCCGACCGCCTGGTGAAAACCTATAAGAAAAAAGCGGTCGTGAACGAGGTATCCATCAATGTGCATCAGGGGGAAATTGTCGGGCTTTTAGGCCCGAACGGAGCTGGAAAAACAACGACTTTCTACATGTTTATGGGGCTTATACGCCCCGACAGCGGAAATATCTACCTGAATAAAACAAAGATTACACGCATGGCCATGTACCGGCGTGCCCGTGCAGGGGTTGGCTACCTCGCGCAGGAAGCGAGCGTATTCCGCAACCTCACCGTGCGTGAAAATCTTGAATCCGTGCTGGAATTCACCAGCATTTCAAAAAAAGAGCGGCGCGAAAAAGCTTCCGGGCTCATTGAAGAATTCAACCTTCAGGCCGTTGAAAAAAGCTTCGGCTATTCCCTTTCAGGCGGTGAGCGGCGGCGTACTGAAATTGCCCGTGCACTGATCACTAATCCCAAATTTATCCTGCTTGACGAACCCTTCGCGGGCGTTGACCCCATAGCTGTGGAAGATATTCAAAAAATCGTGTACACCCTTAAACAGAAAAACATCGGCATCTTCATCACCGATCATAATGTGCACGAAACTCTTGCCATAACCGACCGGGCATACCTGATGTTTGAAGGCAAAATACTGATGGAAGGCACTGCGGACCGCCTCGCTGAAGATGAGGAAGCCCGCAGACTTTATCTGGGCAAACAGTTTCGCCTTGAGCGCTATGGTGCCGAATCTTTCAGGGATGATGAAGCTAAAACGGAAAACAGGCCTAAAAACGAGCGCCCGCCTATGTAAGCGTTGCGAGCTGCTCAAGCAGGTCGCGGTTACTTGTTGTTCGCTTGAGCACCTGAAGCAGGCTTAGCATCGAATCTTTGGGTGGTTTCCGGAGCAGATAGCGGCGCAGCACATTGCGTTCTTCGATGGATGAATCCTCAATAAATTTTTCTTCATTCCTCGTACCGGAAGCTGCAATATTTATAGCAGGAAAAATACGGTCGTTTGCAATATCACGATCTAAAACGAGCTCCATGTTGCCTGTACCTTTGAATTCCTCAAAAATGAGGTCATCCATACGGGAATTCGTCTCAATCAGGCAGGTTGCAATAATCGTTAGGGAGCCTGCGCCTTCAATTTTACGGGCTGAACCGAAAATACGCTTGGGAATTTCGAGCGCACGTATATCGAGTCCGCCGGACATGGTACGGCCTGAGCCGGTTTGAGCGGCGTTATAAGCACGGCCCATACGTGTGAGAGAATCGATCAGAAGCACAACATCTTCGCCCATTTCAGCACGGCGTTTCACGTAGCCGAGGGCAAGTTCGGCAATACGGGTGTGGCTTTCAACTGTATTGTCGTTAGAGGAAGCAAACACCTGCCCGCTTGTAGTCCGGATAAAATCAGTCACTTCTTCCGGGCGCTCATCAATCAGTAAAACCGCAAGGTGGATTTTCTTATGATAGGTTTCGATGGCCTTTGCAATTTGTTTAAGGAGCACGGTTTTTCCGGTTCGCGGAGGGGCTACAATAACTGCGCGTTGCCCTTTGCCAATAGGGGCGATGAGGTCAATAACCCGCATTTCCGTTTCTTCAGCCTTATGGGATAGTTTTATCTGCGATACCGGCATAATAGGTGTCTGAAGCTCAAAACGCTTGGCCATTGTCCATTTTTGAATGGGCCGGTCGTTTATAGTCAGAATTTCCTTCACCCTTCTGTTACCCTTAATGTCTTCTTCTAACTCACACTCAAGAACAAGCCCGGGTTTGAGGTACAGCATGTGTACCAAATTCACGTGAACAAAGGGATCGCTGTCTTTTTTCGAAAATTCATGATTCAGTTTTCTAAGAAAACCATAACCTTTTTCGTTTATCTCCAATACTCCGGTGTAAACCCCCGCAGGGCGCGAAGGCTGCTGACCATTAAATTCAGGAATCAGCGGGTTATTTTTTTTTGGTTTCACCTGCTGTTGTCCCTGCCCTTTTTGTTTAGGGCCTTTTCTTCGGTTTTTTGGTTTAGACTTTTTTCTTGATTGAGCCATTCTTCGTATATCTTGATCTGTTTAATTAGCCTTGAAGGCGCTGTGCCTGAATCTTGTATAAGATTTTATATTCCGTTAAGAGCTTGAATCAAAATTAGCTGACTCAGTAACTCGCTTTATTTTATTGATATACCCGCTAATGCTTTCAGATAACCGTAAAAGCGTAATTTCCGAAACCTGAGACCGATTTCGGTTATTCATTTAATTCTTTAGGAAACCTGATTTAAGCGTAGGTTTCAACTCTTAAATCAAATTGATCTGATTTCAACCCGGGCTACTGTCTGTTTGTTTTGTATTCGATTGCAGACGAACATCCGGGTAATTCGTGTTGGTTTTTCAAAGCACAAATACCATAAATTGAAGGTTTCTGGCAAATTCAGTCTTAACCCTCAAAAGCCAATGCTTTTTTTTGCTGCTGTGCCCGTTTATACTAAAAACCTGCCGACTTTCAGTGGAAGTGAATTACGTGTTATACTATAACAACTAATTCGGGTTGAAAATTAATTGTTGAGAACCCTTCTTACTGAGGGAAGATATCATAAGTATGAATCTCTTAACTTCCGGAACCGTCTTAAAATACTTTTTATGCTTTCAAACTCATGACGGTACCCCGCTACACTGAAGAAAAAGGCGGGCTGATTCAGGCGGGCAGTGGTCTTAACAAAGACTTGTTCAATATCGGCAGTATGCCGGAGTTAAACAAATTTATTTATCCCAAAAAGGCTTTGAGAGGTTAAAAAATGACTTTTTTTGCCGTCATTTGAACTCTCAAAGCCTTATGGAACTGTTGAAATACTTAGTCTTTACCGAACAGTTGTGCTTTCACTAATCCATTCGTAGCATGCATTGAGATTCGCCCCAATCTGCAGCGTATCGCCGTTTTCCCAGTTCATATAGAATTTTTCCTCAGCAGAGGGGGTAACGGCCTGAAAACTTGCAATGCTGCGCTGCACCATATTCGCAACGCTGCTGTCAACCCTGCGGGCACGTTCGAGGTAGTCGAGTACGAGCCAGTACACTGCTTTATCGGTACGTTCGAGACCACCTGAGGTGCAGTTATTTACGGCTTGTGCGTAAATATCAGCCATGCGCATGAGTGGTGCCCCCCAGTTCGGGCGCAGACGCATGGCACGCTGGGCATACGTTCTGGCAGTTTGCAGATCATCAAGGGCAAAATGATTTTCCGCTAACTTGAGGTTAATTTCAGCCCTGATTTGTGTGTCGTCTGTAGCCTGAAAAGCTTCACCAAAGTACCGGATGGCATCACGGTAGTTTGCCTGGCTTTCCGCATACTGTGCCATTCGCATGATATTCTCAAAAGTCGGATCCAGCTCATATAATGTGATGGCCATCTCACGCTGCTTGGCACGGTTCCCTGCCTGACCGTACAGATCAAACAGTTCCTGCATGGTAGCGAGCTGTTCGTCATCATCCATGCCTTCCATCTGTGTTAGCAAAAACCCGATGCGCTCTTCAGGCGAGCGAAACAGGCTTCCGCGCAGCTCATTAAAATGAGCCCGTACGGATTGTGGTGAAATGGGTTCGGCTATTTTCATAGTCTGAATAGCTCTGTCCCGAAAACTGTTGTTAACGAGTTCACTCACCAGATAGTTAATAAAATAGCCATCACCTGTCTGAATAAAGCGTTCCATATCCAATTCAAACAAAAGCGCATATTCTTCCATCGTTAACACACGCCCGTTGGCAATAGAACGCATATTGGTTTGCATGAATCTGGCGCGGTTTAGTTTCCACTCAAATAAATCAATTTCAGATTCGTCAAAAGTAATAAAAGTGCGCTCATACATAATGAGTACAGAATCCACGTAAGCTTCTCTGAGGCTTGGATCGGTCTGCTGTGCGCCAATTGCTTCATAAACCTGAATCATCCGCCGGAAGTTACGGTCTCCGCGATAATTGGGGTTGTTTTCCATTTCCTTGGGGCGCCAGTCAATGAGCCAGCGGCCGTAGTTTAGGGCATCATCGAACTGCTGATTCCTCACACTTTCTACGAAAAGTGACTGAACCGCAATTGGTGGCAGGTTTAAAGGTGTAGGTGGTTCTTCCTGAGCGACGGCCGGGTCATAAACAAACAAACCGGCAAGCAGTAGCAAGATCAGCTTTTTCATAAGATTTCCGATAATGAATCTGATAGTTGTATCGAGTTAGTTAACCCTGCGTTGCAGGAACATAAGTTCTGAGAAATTTAACGAAGCTCGTAATCCAAATATTCTTTCACGAATAAGGCCATTGTTTTCCGTACCTCTGATCCCGAAGTCAAAGCTCAAATCGATTGATGAGCCCATTGAACGGGATGGAATACCTAAGCCTACAGAAAAAAGCATCGTTTCTATGTCAGTACCATCGATGGAAAGGTGGCCGTTATCATACGAAACCCCGGCACGGTAAATAAGGCTGTTAAACAAACCTTCATTTCCGCGGCTGAATGCATCATACTCAAAACCAAACCCAAGACGAAGACGATCTTTCATGAAAGCCAGTTTGTCATCAGAACCAAAGGCGTTTAGTTCGCTCCATTGCTGATAGTGCAATTCTGCTGCGAAAAGGGTAAACCGTGTGGGAAAATAAGATAAACCAACGGTTGTCTCAAACGGATAGGTCACATTTTGTTCACCAAATTCATTTTCGGGAATCAGCTCTAAATCACTGAGTACCTGACCGGTGAGGATTCGGGTGTTTATCCGTCGCCTTGCTTCTAACTCAGATTGAAGGGTAGCCGTTGCACCTATTACAATCTGATCGTTGGCAGAAAAAACACGAGGCAGGATTACCATTGCTCCAAACCGGTGTGCGAGCCCCCTGTAGCGCGTTCTTTCGTCGTAACGTACCGGGCTGTACAGGCTGCTTTGAAACAGAATTTGGTTGTCTTCTTCTACAACACCAAATTTAAGAGACGGGGCATAACCTACGTATATATTATCGGTTAAACGAAGGCCAAAACCAAGCTCAAGACGGTTAATTCCACCGGTTCCTGTAACGGATGTTCGGTAATCCACAACGGATAGGGAATCGGCGGTTGGCAAAACAATACTGTTTTGGTCAACAAAACTGTAGCGCACATCAGTAGTCCGGTAAAGACCCGCAGAAACGCCAAGGCGTTCTCTTAATACCGGGATCTGAACCTGAAACCGGTCAAAACCTACAAGGGTACTACTTGCATCTGTAACCCCATCACTTGCAGAAAAGGTTGTAACGTTGCCGGATACCGTCATGTGGGTAAGGTATGTTGTACCCCACATGGCCGGGTTTGCGAGAGTACCTTTTGTTCTGTCGGGGGTCGCTACGCCAATGAGCGACATCCCGGTACCGTGTACCGACATATAATCCTGCGGGATACCAAGGCCGAGTACCGAATAAACAGAAGCACTGCGAACCAGACTTTCCTGTGACTGTGCTGCCGTGAAAGGAAGCACGATCATGATGAGTGTCAGGGCAATTATTGCTGTTTGCTTCACTTATTTCTCCGGATTAATGCGTGTAATGATGAGTTTCGGGGCTCTTTCACCTGATCCAGGGGCAGCAAGGAAAGCAGGGGTAAACTGACCGTTATTGGGCCCTGATGTTATAAAAAATTCAGTTTCGGAACGGCGGCCAAGCTGATAGGTCTGGATAAATTCAGTAACATTCACCCGATAGGATAAATCAGATTCGCGTACCGGTGGTTCGAACAGGGGGAGTTTGATCACTTCAAAATTGCGTTCGGTTTCGTTGAGCACATAAAACTGAAGGCGGCCGCTGCTGCTGCGTACCTGCCCTTCCGGAAGTACCGATGCCGGGCCGAGATCTTCAAAAAGCAGCAGTTCAGCCCGGCTTACAGCCTGAGAAGAAAAATCGCGGCTGTCCAGGTTGAGGTTTAGACGTAACACCTGTTCAAAGGTGTTAAATACAGAGATCACATCCGGACTTTCGCCCGGGATGTCGGATCGGAGCGTATTAAAACCATTGCCTCTGAACGGTGCTGAAAAAGACTGCCGGTTTGGGAAGGGGTCTGTAAAGCCTCCGTTACCAATGTCGCCGTTACCGTTATCATCTCCGTTATCTGAAGGGAAGAAACGGTTGCTGCTGTCTTCCCCGCCATTATCATCATCATCATGAACTTCGGGGTTCACAACAAGCAGGCGCGTACCCGTATAATTTCGGTTTCCGAGGGAATCTGTGATGATTGCTTCGGTTTGGAAACTAACGATTGCGTTTGTTTCAGCAGCAGGTACAAGGGCAAAGCCAAAAAGGTTTTCGCGCACATTTTCAAGCGGACTGTCTTCTTCGTTGAAAAAATCCCGGTACTCATCAGCCCACTGCTGCGGCATTTGGAATAAAACGGAATCTGTTCCGGCTGCAAACTGCACCTGCCCGAAGGGAGCGGGGTTAAACGCAATTTCAGAATCCTTGCGTATGGCTACCGGGCGCCAGCGCTGTTCAATGAAATGAAGATTAAAAGTTGCTGTCTGCGTCGTATCTCCGTAGAAAGAAAACGGATGCAGCACCAGATAAACTTCGGCACCTGCATGCACGGAATCGGAAGAACTTACCGAGTTAATGCCGGGGGCCAGAAATGCAGTGCTTTCAATGGTGCCCAAAACCGGATCGGTAAAACGACCGGCCGAAAACACGCTAAGATTACCGGTGTAAGTAAGCAGATCAACCAGTTCGAAATCAGTTACTTCGAGCGTATCAATTGCAATATTCTGACCGCTCTGTACAAATGAAGCACCGGCTATATTGTTGTCGTTGCTGCAGGCATATAAACCAGCGAGCATTAACAGTGCTATTGCAAACAGCCCTGTTGTTTTCTGCTGATAAAAATGAAATTGGCGGGGTTGGGTTGGTTCAGTCCCTTTTTGCATACAGGGTTTAGTTCTCCGGTTTGATGGTACGATAGAAGTCAGCGAATTTTGATGAAACATCCTGCGGGGCACCCTGTATTTTAGTGCTTTCTATGCCAAGTTCAGTAAAGAGCCCGTCGAGTTCAGAACGAATGTCATTTCCTGTTACCACATGGTCAGAAAAATTCAGGCCGGCCCGGAGAAAATCTATTTTCCCCTCAGCCGATATTTTAGTCTGATCGATATCTTCGGGCAGGCGCATTACAGGAAGGTTTTCAAGATCAAAAACACCTTCATTCGCCGGGCTGTGAAGGTTGTATATCACTTTTGTATCCTTGAAAATGGCTTCATTGGCGTAAACAGTCTTCATATATACAGGGATGAAACCGGCTGCCCAATCATGGCAGTGAATGATATCGGGCTGCCAGCCGAGCTTTTTAACGGTTTCCAAAACTCCCTTATTGTAGAAGATGAGGCGCTGCAGGTTATCGGGGTAATACGCTTCCGTTTTGGGATCTTTAAACATGCCTTTACGCTTGAAAAACGTATCGTTATCAAGGAAGTACACCTGAAGCTTTGCGTTGGGGATACTCGCAACCTTAATCCGCATACTTTCAACGTTGCCATCTACTTCGACCTCGATGCCGGCAAGTCGGATCACCTCATGCAGCCGGTTTCTTCTGTCGTGAATAGATCCGTACTTGGGCAGCAGGATACGGATTTCAAAGCCTTTATCCTGCAGGGATGCGGGCAGGAAGCGCAGCATGTCTGCGTTGTTTGTCAGCCGTGCGAAAGGTGAAATTTCTGCGGCAGCGTAAAGTATCTTCATAGTGCGGGAATAGTGTTGCTTAGTTACAGGATGTAGTTTTTAAAAACGAAACAGGTTTCAATAACCTGTTTGAGACCAAACAGCAGTAAGATAACTGCCGCTCTTTCCTGAGTACCTGGTCTGTACAGAATTCCGAGCGTTGTTCCGCAACAGAAGGCAGGCTTGCTGCTTGCGAATGATCAGCAGATCGGATCAGACTGCTACCCGGTAAATTTCCTGCAAACAAAATAAGAAGGGCTTGGTTTCATTTAGTCACATTCAAACAACCATTAGGTGCAGGAAAACAAAAGCAGGATGTTTTCTGCGGGTTGTAAAAAAAGAATCTGCCATAACCCGCGGGAAATGGCAGATTCTTAATAAGCTTATAATATAACGAAATTGCCTTTTGCGTTAAAGGTCAATTTGCCTCCTCGGTTTTCAGCTCTATCAGGTTGGCATCGGTGAGTCCTAAACGGGGATCACGGTTCGTAATACTAACCAGGTGCAGCAGGAAACCCTTGTCTATACCATACAGCATTTCAGCTGTAAAGCGCCATTCCCAATTGCCTGTTGCGGTTCCCGGGAAATTCATTCGGTGCTCCGTGCCCAGCCCCATCAGGTCTTGTATCGGGAAGATTGCCATATCGGCGTTCGATAACATCGCAAGCCGTATCAGTTCACGCTCTGGCTGTTCACAACCGGAGCGCACATATTCGCGAAGGCGATGCTGCTCAAGCGCTGATGCCTGCATATACCAGCCCCGGCTGGTGTCGTTGTCGTGCGTGCCGGTGTACACCACACAGTTACTTGTCGTATAATTGTGCGGCAAAAAGCCGTTTCCGGAGTTGTCATTCCAGCCAAACTGAAGAATTTTCATGCCAGGCAGGTTGTAATGATCCCGCAGCTCAACTACTTCTTTAGTGATCATTCCCAAATCTTCCGCAATAATCGGCAGCTCTCCGAAATGGCTGTAAACCGTATTAAACAGATCTTTGCCGGGCCCCTTCACCCATCGGCCTTCAATAGCGTTTGGCGCATCGGCTTTCACTTCCCAGTAGGCGTCGAAGCCGCGGAAGTGATCCACACGGATGGCATCGGTTAGGATCATCATCTGCTCGAAGCGCTTCAGCCACCAGGTATAACCGTCTTTCCTGAGCTCTTTCCATTTGTACAGCGGGTTGCCCCAAAGCTGCCCCGTAGCACTGAAATAATCAGGCGGTACACCGGCAACAAGCTGACGGTTGCCTTTTTCATCAACTTCAAAAAAATGAGGCTGTGCCCAAACATCTGCACTGTTGTGATCCACAAAAATGGGAATATCTCCCACTACAAGAATTTGGTTGTCGTTGGCATATTTGCGCACAGCAAGCCATTGATTGTAGAACTCAAACTGAAGCCAGCGGTAATAGCGTACGCGGTCAGCCAGTTTTTTCTCCCACGATTTGAGGGATGCAGGCTTGCGAAGGGCAACACCTTCCTCCCATGTATTCCAGGGCCGGAAGCTGTGATGCTCAAGGCAGGCCATGAACAGGCAATAATCTTTTAGCCAGTAACTGTTTTTACGGGCAAAGGTGCGCATTTCACTGCCACCGTCTTTACCGTTTGCCTCTTCGAAGCGTGCAAATGCTTTCGCAAATAAAGCATCCTTAAGCGGCATGGCTCGGTCGTAGTCGGCTTTGGTGCTCTGAGGCAGGTACGCCTGATGAGCTTCCGCCTGCGTGAGCAGACCTTTTGATACAAGAATATCCGGGCTAATCAGGTACGGGTTTCCGGCAAAGGCCGAATAACTTGCATACGGGGAGTTTCCGTATCCGGTAGGGCCCAATGGCAGGATTTGCCAGATCGATTGCCTGGTTTCAATCAGGAAATCGAGAAACATTTTTGCTGCATAGCCGAGGTCTCCCAACCCGTAGTTGGATGGGAAAGAGGTTGGGTGTACCAACACGCCGCTTGCGCGATTAAACTTCATAGCTTTCTGGTAGTTAAACTTAAAGGAATAGTTGAAATGGTAATTGGTAAAATCGTTGCGTGATTCCTTTCCTGCCCGGTTTCGGTGCTTTTGGGCCTGCAATACGGGAGCTGCAAACTGTTATTTGCTGCTGATTCAGGGTTCCGCACGGTCAGACACATTTCCGAAGCCAAAGCATTAAGGTGTTTTACAAAAATGCCCTGCTGCGCATTTTCGGCACAGCAAGGCATTATTCACGTAGTTTATTTATTTAACGAGCTTCATCATTACACCAGCCAAAGGCGGTACCTCAATCTGTATATGATGAGGTTTACCGTGCCATTCGCCTTCCACAGACTGCACGGTATCCAGGCCTTTGTTACTTCCGCCGTAGTATTCTGAATCAGAGTTAAAGATTGTTTTATACACCCCGGCCCCGGGTACCCCAAATACGTAGCTTCGGTGGAAAACCGGCGTGAAATTATACACACAAACTACGAATTCATCCTTCGCTTTGGAGTAGCGCGTAAAGGCCAGAATACTGTTATCTACATCTGAGAAATCAATCCATTCAAAACCCGCCCAGTCGAAATCTACCTCGTGCAGGGCGCGCTCGTTCTGGTAGAGTTTGTTCAGGTCGGCCGTCATTTTGAGTAAACCGCTGTGCTTGTCCATACCGGTAAGCGACCAGTTCAGTTCTTTAGCCTCATTCCATTCACTCCACTGCCCAAACTCACTGCCCATAAAGAGCAGTTTTTTGCCGGGGTGCCCGTACATATAACTGTACAGGGCCCGCAGGTTTGCAAACTTCTGCCATACATCGCCCGGCATTTTGTCGAGCATGGAGCGCTTCATGTGTACCACTTCATCATGGCTGAACGGCAGCACAAAATTCTCTGTAAAGGCGTAGATAAAGGAAAACGTAAGCTGATTGTGATGATACTTGCGGTAAATCGGGTCGGTTTGGAAATATTTGAGGGTGTCGTTCATCCATCCCATGTTCCACTTGTAATCAAAACCGAGCCCGCCTACGTAAGTTGGCCTTGATACCAGCGGCCATGAAGTCGATTCCTCGGCCAGCGTTACCACCCCCGGGAACTCCTCATGTACGACCTCATTAAAGCGCTTCAGCAGGTCGATTGCCTCCAGGTTTTCACGGCCGCCGTATTTATTTGGCACCCACTGCCCCTGTTCACGCGAATAATCCAGATACAGCATCGAAGCAACCGCATCAACCCGAAGCCCGTCGATATGATATTTGTCGATCCAGAAAACAGCATTGGAAATGAGGAAATTTTTGACCTCGCTGCGTCCAAAATTAAAAATCTTGGTGCCCCAGTCTTTGTGCTCGCCCTGCCGCGGATCTTCGTGCTCATACAGGGCGGTACCGTCGAACTGCCGCAGCCCGTGATCATCTTTGGTGAAGTGCGCGGGCACCCAGTCAAGAATCACGCCAATGTCGTTCTTATGACACTCATTCACAAAGTAGGCAAAGTCTTCCGGGCTGCCGAAACGGCTTGTGGGCGCATAATAGCCCGTAACCTGATAGCCCCATGACGGATCGTACGGATGCTCCGCTATCGGCAGCAGCTCCAGATGCGTGTAGCCCAAATCCTTAATGTAGGGGATCAGCGTGTCCGCGAGTTCCCTGTAGGTATAAAAACTGTTATCGGCAATATGCCGCTTCCATGAACCCAAATGAAGTTCGTATATCGACATCGGCTTTTCAAAACGCTGATCGCGCTTCGATATCCATTCGTCATCATCCCACTTAAACCCCGAAACATCCGCAACGATAGAAGCCGTTTTGGGGCGTTTCTCCGCAGCAAAAGCATAAGGATCAGCTTTCAAAAAAGGCAGAGGCGCATTTGGCGCTTTAATCTCATACTTATACACCTCGCCGGGTTCCATACCGGGCACAAAAAGCTCCCACAGGCCCTGATCAAAAAGCTTGCGCATCGGGTACAGGCGGCCGTCCCAGTTGTTAAACGGGCCCACAACGCTCACCCGGCTTGCTGAAGGGGCACAAACCACAAAGTGAACCCCGCGCACCCCGTCAACCTCCTTCGCATGCGCGCCCAGCACTTCATACGAACGGATGTGATTACCTTCACCCCAAAGCTGAAGATCAAAATCACTAATGAGCGAACCAAAACGGTATGCATCCTCAACTATTTCGGTAGTACCACCTGGCCGGCTTAGCTCCAGCTTATAAGCAAACTGATTTTTGCGGCGCGGAAAAAAAAGTTCATATAAACCTTCGTCCGCAATTTTCTCCATTTCGTGCCGCTTATTTTTTTCGCGCTCAATCAGCACAACTGATTCAGTGCCCGGTTTAAAAACCCTTACCAGCAAGCCTTTCGTTTTACCCTGTACGGCTTCCTGAAATCCCAAAAATGCAAAAGGGTTACCGTGATTCCCGTAAATTAAGGCGTTGGCCTCGTCTGTGTTGGTGAACTTGCTTTCCAAATTAGGTATGATTTACGTGTATAAAGAATTAACTTTAAAAATACGAATTTAGCCTGAATTCCCTGAAAGCTAATTTGCAGGCCCGCATGGCATTTACTTTTTCAGATTCAGATTTTTTTCATTTCATTATGCAAAGCCCGGCCCCGCGCAGCAACGCCTTACCCGTAACAGCATCAAGATTTTGCCAAACCCCATGAAGGCCACCACCCTGATTGCCCGCCGCTACCTTTTCTCCAAAAAGAAAGTTTCGCTGGTTTCTGTACTCACGCTCATCAGCATCTCCGGGGTTACGCTGGGTACCGCCCTGCTCATAATCGTACTTTCTGTATTTAACGGCTTCTTTGATTTGGTTCAGGGGTGGATGATGGCACAAGACCCCGATATCCGCATCGAATCCGCCACCGGCCGCTCCCTCAGCTGGGAGGAGCACCACAACCAACTCCTGAGCGAAATCCCCGAAATTCAGGTTGTTTCGCCCTATGTTGAAGGCAAAGCACTCGTAGCCCTGCGCGGCGGCGATTTCATGGTAGCCCGCGTACGCGGGGTAGATACCGAAGCCTTCAGCCGCATGTTCGAACTCGAAACCTTCTTCGCCGGCGGCGATTTCGACCTCAGCATCCGCGACCGCCGCCCCGGGGTGCTCATGAGCCGGCAGAAACTCTCCCGCCTCGGGCTCGATATGGGCGCCGACCTGCGCCTCATCAGCGCCGAATCCATTCAGCGCTCCCTCACTCAGTTCTCAGGTCCGCGCAACTTTGCCTTCGAAGTGCGCGGCAGCTACCGCCTCATTCAGCCGCAGGACGACGCCCCCATGTACATCGAAAAAGCGGCGGCCCAGCGGCTGTTCAACATGCGGGCAGCCATCAGCGGGGTAGATCTGCAGCTCACCGATCACAGGCAGGCCGATGCCGTAAAAGCCCGGCTCCAGGCCGCCCTCGGCCCTGAGTACAGCGTGCGTACCTGGTTCGACCTCCAGAAAGCGCTCTACGACGTCATGAACCTCGAAAAATGGGGCGCATACATCATCCTGATGATTATCGTGCTCGTAGCCGTGCTCAACATCGTGGGCTCCCTCACCATGATCGTGATCCAAAAAACCAAAGACATCGCCATGCTCCGCAGCATCGGCTTCACCCCGGCCGATATCCGCGCTATTTTCCTCAAACAGGGCCTCATCATCGGGCTAATCGGCTGCGGACTCGGCGGCTCGGCCGGCATCCTGCTTACCTGGCTGCAAGACCGCTACGGCATGGTCAAAATGTTCGGGGCCGAATCCTTCATCATCGACGCCTACCCCGTCGTATTCACCTACAGCGACCTCGCCCTCATCCTGTCCGGAAGCCTCATTCTGTGCATCATCGCCAGCCTGTACCCGGCAAAGCGCGCCTCCCAAATCGAAATAACCGACGGCCTTCGTTACGAATAACCGGTTTATTTTTTTATGGGGAAACGCCGTGAGCATCACGGTCTTTCGTGTTAGGGCCGCCTCCCCAAACCAACGGAAAATCCCGAGATTTTTTTTTGGGGGCTAACTTAGCAGGTGTACCCGCATTGTGCAGTAAACTCACAAGACCAGTTTACCCGCTGATGTGAATTTTAATGAGCTTTAAGTATCTTGAAATATGAGAAAATCAAGTTCAAATATAACGCAACGCATCAAGGCAGCCATTCAAGATTATGACCCTGATGCAAAAGTTTACCTGTACGGTTCGCGTGCAAGAGATGATGCTTATGCCCGATCCGACTGGGATGTTTTAATCCTGCTCAGCTCGGATGTTGTTACATCTGAGATGGAACGCAAAGTTACTGCACCGCTCTACGACCTTGAATTCGAAACCGGCGAAATAATAAGCCCGAGTGTGTATTCCCTTAAAGAGTGGCATAAAAAACAAAAGGTTACCCCATTTTATAAAAATGTTATGCGCGAAGGAATACTGCTATGAACGAATTCCGCCAGGAAGATTTCATTCGCTACCGCCTGTAAAGTGCCGAAAAAACACTGTTGGAAGTCAACTCGCAGGGCTCATAACGTCGCGTTGCAAAACCGCTGAACCATGCCTACTAATGTTGACAAATTCCATGCCCCTCAACCAGTCCCGCACCATAGCAAAAGGCCGGCCACAGGCTTGGTGAAGCCTCCCCCCCCGAAAACCCATTAAAAAAATCCGCGCAAATCAGCCCTGATCCGCTAAATCCGCGTGCCATCAGCAGTCAGCTCTCGTTGTAAACGTCGGGCAGGTCGTTCTCGAGCAGCACCACATCACCGGGCTGTTTGGTTTCATTCATGTAATCGCGGGCATCAAAAAAGGTCTCAAAAACCTTCACCTGTGCTTCGGGGTAGCCCGCTTCAATAATACCCTCATAAATCGGGCGGGTGCGCCGGGGCCCGACCAGGTAAACGCCCTCAATGCCAGACTTTCCGATGTGCCGGCCAAAAGCCCTGTTTTCGGCCTCTTCTTCCTCACCAAGCTCCACCATGCCCGGCGTAATAATGAAGCGGCGGCCGCCGGTAAACTGCGCCAGCACATCAACCGCATTCTTTGCCCCGATCGGGTTCGAATTGAAGGCATCGTCGATAATGGTGATGTCGCCTGCGGGCTTGAGTTCGAGGCGGTGCTCCACCGGCTCAATACGGGCAGCTGCCAGCGCCATGGTTTGCAGCCGGAGCCCGAAATGGTGCCCGACCCCAAAAGCCAGCAGCAGGTTGCGGATGGTGTGCTCACCCAGCAGCCGTGTGGTTACCTGCGCGCTTTCGCCGGTTTCTTTCAAAGTGAGGGTGAAGGAGCAGCCCTCACGGCCATAGCTGATATTTTCCACGGAAAAAATACCGGTTGCGAGTCCGGCGGGGATCATGCGCATACTTTGGCGGCGCTCCATGCCCATCACAAGCGGGTCATCAGAATTTAGCACGGCCGTGGCATCGGGCTGTGCATTCAGTAACAGCTCGCCCTTGGTTTTGGCAATCATCTGCTGCGAGCCAAAGGTTTCGAGATGCGCCTTGCCCACGTTGGAAATCACCGCTACGTTTGGCCGCGCAATTTCGCACAGTTCCTTAATATTGCCCCGATAGCGCGCGCCCATTTCCAGCACCAGCACCTGATGATGCGCCTGCAGGTCGCTGTTAATCACCTTACAAATCCCCATTGGGGTGTTGAAGCTGCCCGGCGTAAAGCAAACGCTGAAGCGCTCTTCCAGCAGGGTTTTGATCATAAATTTCACAGAAGTTTTGCCGTAGCTGCCGGTAATGCCGATGATGCGCAAATCCCGCATCTGCGCCAGTTTTTGCCGCGCCTGATGCTTAAAGCCCTCCTGAATGCGGTTTTCGACCGGCTTCATCAGCGAAGCGGCCAGCAAAATAAACAGGGGCGTGAGCATATCGGCCAGCACCCAAATAAGCGCGAGTATGGTAACATCGGGCAGCAGAATGCGGAACTGCCAGGCCGGCACGCTGCCCGCCAGAACAAGCAGGGCGTAGAGCACTATCACCGTCGCAAAAAGCCGTCTGAGGCGGGGAGTGTACACCAGCGGCTTCTTGGGGCGCTCCGCCCGGATGTAGGCTGTGGGCAGGAAAAATCCCATCCCGAAAATACTGATCAGCAGTGCATAGGCCGTAACGGTAAAGCGGGCTTCAAAAAAGCCAAGCAAAAAAAGCGGCAGGGCAAAAAGGTGGGCCGTAACCACAAAAGCCCCCAGCTGATTCCCCTTGATAAACTTCCAGTACTCCGGTGATTTGTAGCCGAGCTGCTGAAAAACATGCAGGAAATGGGTCGTCCGTATATAGCTGTGCCGGGTAACGACAATGAGAAACAGGAAAATGACCAGCTCAACGAAAATGAAGTAACTCAAAAGCAGAAATAATTTAGCGGATTCAGGACGGGCACCTGCATGGGAACCGGGGAAGCAGCGGTGAGCTGCCCGAAAACACCGTGCCTTTCAATAGCGGATAAACCAGCCTGATAGCACAAGAAAAGCCCGGGCCGGGATTTGATTCGCTAAAGATAGCAACATCTGCTATCTTTCGGCGCATTAATCAAAAAGCAACTAAATAGCATACATGAAGCTTATCATTCCGATGGCCGGCCGCGGAACACGGCTGCGCCCGCATTCTCATACGACCCCCAAACCACTGCTCCCCATCGCAGGCACCATGATGGTAGAGCGCATCGTAAGAACCTTCAGCGAAAGCCTCGAAAAACCGATTGATGAAATTGCCTTTGTTTTAGGTGATTTCGGCACCGATGTGGAAAATCAGCTCCGGGATATGGCCGGGCGGTTTAACGCAAAAGGCAGCATTTATTATCAGCAGCAGGCCCTCGGTACCGCCCATGCGGTGTACTGCGCCCGGGAATCGATGCAGGGTGAAGTAATCGTAGCCTTTGCCGACACCCTGTTCAGCACGAACGGACCCGTAAAAGTTTCGGATGCCGATGCTGCTATCTGGCTCAAAGAAGTCGAAAACTACTCCAGCTTCGGCGTTGCCCTCATGGAAAACGGGCGCATTACCGGTTTTGTAGAAAAGCCGAAGGATCCGGTTTCCAAACATGCCATCATCGGCGTCTATTATTTTAAGGAAGGCGAAGCCCTGCGCGCCGAACTCACCAATATTGTGGAAAACGACCTGAAGAGTCCGCGGGGCGAATACGAACTCACCGACGCCATCGAAGCCCTGCTGGCCAAAGGCAAGGTTTTCAGGCCCGCCACCGTTCAGGAATGGCTGGACTGCGGCACCATTCAGAACTGGCTCGATACCACCTTCGAGGTGCTCAAAACCGATGCCACCCCGGCAGCCGAAGTTGCGCACAGCGGCTGCACCATACACGAGCCGGTTTACGTGGGGCAGGGTGCCATCCTCGAAAACTGCGAAATCGGCCCGAACGCGGTTATTGAATCCGGCGCAGTTGTGCGGAACAGCAGCATCAAAAGCAGCATCATCAACAAAAACGCGCTGGTAGAAAACGCAGCCCTCAGCAACAGCTCTGTTGGGGTTTCGGCCGTGGTAAAAGGCTACACCGGCAGCCTGCACGTGGGCGACCACTCGCAGGTTGGCACCCACTCTTAATCATAATATTAAGGTAATTTTCATGGGTTTATTCGAGTTTATTTTCCTGCTTCTTGTAGCCGGAGTCTGCGGCTCCATCGGTCAGTCCATCGCCGGCTCCTCCAAAGGCGGCTGTGTGGTTTCTATCGTGCTGGGCTTTATCGGTGCCCTTATCGGTTCCTGGCTGAGCCGCACGCTTAACCTGCCCGAGCTTTTTACCTTCACGATCGGCGGGGAAAGCTTTCCAGTAATCTGGTCAATTATCGGCTCGGTGGTTTTTGTTACCATTCTGAGCCTGCTCACCGGCAGAAAATAACACCCGCTCGTTCAATCCGCTTGTTTACCTAATTCTTAAACCCATGCCATTACTGCCCGGAGTTGCCACCTTTCTCACTAAAGCCGCTGAAGATTTCTATCCTACCGGCGATCGCAAAGCTCACCTCGATGCCGAAATAAGCCGGATGCGCGAGGCAATGGGCAACGACCCCAAACCTTCGTTTGTGTTTGTGTGCACGCACAACTCCCGCCGCAGCCACTTTTCCCGGGTATGGGCCGGCGTAGTGCAATACGCAGTAACCGGGGGCAATTCTCCTTTTATGATGGAATCAGCCGGTACCGAAGTTACGGCCTGTAACGAGCGCACCGTCGCATCGCTGGAACGGACCGGTTTTGAAGTTGTGCACCCCGGGGAAACCGGGAACCCGCGCTACCTATGCCGCTTCGCCGATGAAGCCGGCACAGCCCCCATGAAGCTGTGGTCTAAAACGCTGGATGATGCCGCTGTTGTACGGCCGCTTATCGCCGTGATGACCTGCTCCGATGCAGACCAAAACTGCCCCATTGTGCCCGGTGCGCTGGTTCGGGCCCGCATTACCTACAACGACCCCAAAAGCAGCGACGATACGTCTCAGGAAGCCCAAACCTACGACGAGCGCTCCGCACAAATTGCCGGAGAAATGCACTACGTGTTCTCCCGCCTGCTTGCCTGAGCTGAATGATGCACCCTTGCCGGGTGTTGGTTTACTGTTCTCTTTAGGAGAGCATTTTCTTCCACATCCTAAACCTGGCAGATTATGAAAGAAACCGCGTTTATCCTGCTGCTGCTTGCCCTGCTTGCCGCTCTTTGGTTTGCATACGGCGCGAAAGCGCAGGACCGCACCTTTGCCAACCCCACCTACACCAACACTCCGGCACACATGATTCCCGATTACGCAGAAAAAGCGACTTTCGGCGGTGGCTGTTTTTGGTGCGTTGAAGCTGTTTTTCAGCGGGTTAACGGGGTTTACTCCGTTGTATCCGGCTATGCAGGCGGCCACGTTACCAACCCCACCTACCGGCAGGTCATCACCGGTACTACCGGTCACGCTGAAGTTATTCAGGTCACGTTCGACCCAAACCAGGTGCGCTATGAAGAGCTGCTCGAGATTTTTTTCCGCACACACGACCCCACCACACTCAACCGGCAGGGCAACGACATCGGGCCGCAGTACCGCTCCATCATCCTCCATGAAAATGATGCACAGCGCGCTTCCGCAGAAAGCCTCAAGGCAAGCCTCGATGCCGAAGAAATCTGGCCCAACCCCATCGTAACGCAGATTGAGCCGCTCGAAGCCTTTTACGAGGCTGAAGAGTACCATCAGAACTACTTCAACCGGAACCCTGATCAGGCGTATTGCCAGGTCGTGATTATTCCCAAGCTCCGGAAATTTGAACGCCTGTTCGATGAGCGCTTCGGGCGTTAAACCCGAACGAAGCAGCTATAAAGAACAGAGGCTGAATTATTGGCCTGCTTCATTAAAAAGTGTTTTCTCATTCGTCAAAATCGGCGGATTTTCCTTATTTATAAGCATTCGTCCGGTCTGTTCCTTTCAGACCGGCGGGTGCTTTTTTTATGAGCTGTAACAGCTGACAATCAGTCAGCTGATTTCCGCACTTTGATCAGTACCAGGCCCTGTTCAGGGCTGTTGCAGCATCCCCCCTGCACATGTTGCTGCAGACGGATCTGTTTCATTAACCCACAACCTAATTCTATAACCTATGCGGTACCTTTTCAAATCTCCATCAGGCTGGCTTGCAGCTTTGGCCCTTAGCCTGATGCTCTTTGCACAAACAACAGTACAGGCACAGCAGCCTCTTACACCCATGCAGCTGGCCATGACTGAAAACGTTGGCGTAGTAGTAATCTCTTCTGAAGGAACTCACGTTGCGTTCACCAAAGTAGTACCGGCCGACCCCCGTACGAACAATGCGCCTTCATCTGTTCAGCTTCATTATATGAATCTGATGAACGGCGAAGTCCGTCAGGTTCCGCTCGACCGCAACCCAACCGGCCTCACAGCGCGCCCTACCATGGATAGCTTCACGTTCACAACCCGCATGGATGGCGACGAATTCAATGCCGTTTATGAGCTCAACCCGCTAACCGGTGAAGTACGGCAGCTGTTTATGCACACCTCCAATATGCTGGGCTACGTGTGGGACGACCGCGGCCGCCGGCTTGCGTTCTTTGCCAATGAGGTGCTGAACCTGCCGGAAAATCCGCTGCCTTACACTCCCACTTTCTTTGAAGAAAACCGGCCGCAGCGGATGGCTTATGTGGTTGACCTCAGCGCTTCAAACCGCCGCACTGTTGAGCTTGGCGTAGCCGGCTCGTACTACATTCTGAGCTTTGCCCCCGGTGGCGCGCAAATCGCAGCATCTATCGCACCGACTCCCAATGTGGATGATGAGCTGATGTTCCAGGTCGTGCACGTGTTCGACAGCAACACCGGCGCACTTACAGCACGTTTGGATAATGCCGGAAAAATCGGTCAGATCGAGTGGAGCCCAAGCGGCGACCGCATTGCCCTGCGCGCCGGAAACTCCATTCACGACCCGATTGACGGCCGTATCATGGTTGTTGACGCCGACGGCGGCACCCCGGTCAACATCAACCCGGATTTCCTTGGCAAGTACGAGCAAATTAAATGGACCCGCAACGACACCATTCACTTTATTGCAAGCGAGGGCGTTTGGAGCAGCTTCGGAACCATCGCGCCGGATGGCAGCAACAAAGAGCGCCTGATCGATATCGGCGGGCCGGTTAAGCGCAGCTTCTCTGTATCCGACAACGGGCACGTGGCTTTTGCCGTCGAAACCCCCGAGCATCCGCGTGAGGCTTACATCCTGCGTCGTGGCGCCGATGCGCTCGAGCGCCTCACCAACACCAACCCCTGGCTGGAAAGCGTAGCCATGGGCGTACAGGAAATCGTGACCTACCCCGCCCGCGACGGCCGCATGATTGAGGGCCTGCTCATCCGCCCTTTCAACGAAAACGAATCACAGCGCTACCCGCTCATTACCGTGGTTCACGGCGGCCCTGAAGCACACTACAGCAACGGCTGGCTCACCGGCTACTCTCTGCCGGGTCAGCTGATGGCGGCCCGCGGCTATGCCGTGTTCTACCCCAACTACCGCGGCAGCACCGGGCGCGGCCTCGAGTTCATTAAATCCTCGCAGGGCGACCTTGCCGGCGCTGAGTTTGATGACGTGGTTGACGGCGTTGATTTCCTGATTGAAGACGGCCTTGTTGATGCCGACCGCGTTGGCGTTACCGGCGGCTCTTACGGCGGCTACGCAACCGCCTGGATGAGCACCTACTACTCCGACCGCTTTGCAGCCGGTGTGATGTTTGTGGGTATCAGCAACAATATTTCCAAGTGGGGCACGAGCGACATCCCTGAAGAGCTGTACCTGGTGCACTCCCGTAAGCGCATCTGGGATTATTGGGAAGACAACCTGCTGCGCAGCCCGATTTACTATGTTGACCGCAGCCAGACCCCGCTGCTGATCATGCACGGCGCTGAAGACACACGGGTACACCCCGCACAGTCGCTGGAGCTGTACCGCCACATCAAGGTGCGTAAACCGGAAGTGCCCCTTCGCCTGATTCTCTACCCGAACGAGGGACACGGCAACGTACGCGCAACCTCACGCCTCGATTACAACCTCCGCATGATCCGCTGGTTCGATACCTACCTCAAAGGCGACGCCAGCCAGCCCGTACCGCCGACCTACCTCAACTTCAGCGATTTCGGCATCACCTTCGATTAATGCGTAACACCTTTTTTTCAGGGTGATGCGTACCGGTCCCTGACCGGCACCTTCGCCCGGAAACTGACATCACAAAAAAGGCAGCTCTCAAACAGAGGGCTGCCTTTTTTTGTAACGGGATGATGACGGGACCATAACGAAATGATGACAGGACGGAATGAGGGGATGTTTTTAGATGTCGGGCAGGCAAAACATCACCCGCATCCATAAATCCGCGCAAAACCGCCTCGACCCTACAAATCCTCATGCCATAAACCGCGTGCCATAGAAATAAAAAGCCCCGCCGGAAAACCGACGGGGCTTTGGTCAATCTACCTTTAAAAACAGAGAAGATCTGTTTTACATCAGGGTGCTGGTACGCCCTGAGGCAGATATGATGCCTGCTTTGTTATTTCACAAGCATCATTTTCTGTGTTTGTACGAAGGTGCCGGCCTGCAGTCGGTACAGGTACATACCGGAAGCAAGGCGGGAAGCATCGAATGTTACGGTGTGCGTGCCGGCATTCTGCTGGCCGCTCACCAGTACCGCTACCCGCTGGCCCTGCAGGTTGAATACTTCGAGGGTTACCTCGGAAGCTTCAGGCAGTGCGTACACGATATTGGTCGTGGGGTTGAACGGATTCGGATAGTTTTGGTTCAGCGCGAACTCAGTCGGGTTATCCAGACCCGGCTCGAGGCTTGTAGGCGGCAGGTTGTTGAAGAACACGACCGGCAGGGTCTGATCTTCGCCAATCAGTACGAGCTGACGGTTGTTTGATCCGCCTTCACCTACAGAATCTTCTTCCCAACCACCGTTTGGCAGTTCGCGGCCGTCGCCGGCAAGAATGTAATACTTGAACTCAACGATGTCGTCGGCTTCACCAAATACTTCGGTTGTGAAGCTGAATACGAGTTCAGCATCGCCTTCCATTTCCTCGCCGTCAACAACCGTCCAGTCGTTGAAACCACCAAGTACGTACACTTCGTCACCAAGGCCGGGATTGAAGTTACCGAGCTCAGACTGAGCGGTCATATCTACCTGGAAGGTTACGAATTCGGATGGCTGAACTGCTCCCTCTTCAACAGTCATGCTGACCGGGATTGAAGCAGATGGCGTAAGCGGGGAGTTTGTTGTGATGTTGATATCAGCAAAGTACTCACCGGCTTCGAGCTCAGTTGCATCGAAGGTTACGGTTACTTCTACGGATGCTCCCGGAGCAATTACGCCCTGAGACGGATCTGTATCTACGAAGCTTCCGAAGTTTCCTTCAATCATAAAGGCAAGATCGCTCCAGTCGCCATTCGTAAGCACATCCCATGACTGCCAGTTGGTGTTCGGTCCGAACAGGGCGCCCGGATCTATAAGCTGACCGCTGTTGAGGTTTGGCTCACCCTGCGACCAGTTCCAGCGGGCAGGGCCGCCAAGCTGACCATTCGTATCTACGAATACAGACACCCAGTAGGTACCGGCAGGCAGGCTGAGAGCCGAGCCTGTAGCAGCTTCGATGTCGAGTACGATATCGGTGAAGATGGCACCCTCGGTTACTTCAACAATGGTAAGACCTTCAGAGCTGAAATCACCTTCAAAGGCAAATACGTGGTTATCCATACCGTCTTCAGGGTGTCCGGCAGGCAGACCATTCTCGTCCGGATAAATGAAAATCCCGACGCCGTTGGCACCAACTGTAATTGGCACACCATCGGCCGGTGCTACAAAGCCGTAGGCCGTAATCACCTGGAGATTCGCTCCATCCTCGAGGAGGAAGTCATCAGCAGAATAAACACCGCTACCCAATGGCTGGAAGAAGTCAGACACGCCACCACCGGTACCGTTATTTTGCTGGCTCCAGATGGTTTCCAGATCATTGTTCAGTACAGCCGGCATGTTTTGGCGGGCATTGTGCCAGCCGCTTGCTACTGCGAACGGGGCATCTGTTCCGCTGTTAAACCGAAGCATGCTTGGGTTTTCAGCCTGTGCTGCGCGCGGATTATGGGTAATCACACTGCGGGCACCTGACGGGCTTGCTGAGGTGCTTGTACCAATATTGAATTCAAGATCAGATTCGCCATCGTTGGTGAGGGTAAGGGTTGCCGTAGCGGTTCCGCCTTCCTCAAGAGTTACATCAAACGCATCGGGGTCGAAAGCAAGCGAACCTGCATTCACAGCTTCACCGCTGAGCGAAACACTGGGGTTGCCGCTGATGGTGTTGCTGTCGAAGGTAAGCTGTGCAGTTTCTGTGCCGGCTGACTCCGGTGTGAAGGTCACTTCAACAACCACACTTTCGCCTACAGCCACGTCAAATGCTTCTGAGGTTACGACAAAAGCATCGTTGTCGGTGCTGAAACCGTTCACTACAAGTACGTCTGTTCCGGTATTGGACACGACTACTGATTCGGTAACAGAGTTGCCGACAAACACAGTGCCGAAGTCCAGTTCTTCCGGATCGATAGAGATGAACGGATCTCCGGTTACAGTAAGCGTAGCGGGGATGGCTACTTCTTCGTTGGCCGGATCGTTGGTAACGGCATTCAGTACGCCGCTATATTCACCGCCGATAAGACCGGCAGAGCTGAGCGTAAGGGTTACCGTTTCAGAAGAGCCGGGTGCAACCGTACCGGAAGCAGGAGCTACTTCAGTGATGAAATCAGCACCGGCAGAAACGCCAACCAGCTCAATACTTCCCGACCAGGTTCCGGTTGGGGAAGCAGTCCAGCCGTTGCCGACGGAAACAAACATGCCGGCAACATCAAGCGGTGTCGGGATGGTAACCGGCACATTAACCGGGGTACCCGGGGTGCCGCTTGCTCCGCCTGTCCAGTTGATACGCGCGTTAGCACCATAATTGGTGAAACCACCAACCTGAAGCGCTACTGTGGCAGGATCGACTACAGCACCTGACTCCAGCGGCGCAGTGGTGAAGAGGATGGCGAAATCGCTCGCCCAGGTTCCGGATTCACCAGCATCAATCACGAAATCAGGATTGAGTGCGGTTAGCTCGCCGCTGAGGTTTTCAGCAACGGTGATGAAGGTCGCACCAGGTAAGGTAAGGGCATTGAATTCAATGAGGAATCCGTCACTCATCAGGCCGGCGCTGCTGCCTGCACTTTGCTGCGATTGCAGGAAGGCATCAACAACCGGCGCATCGGCGGCATCGCGCAGTTCACCGGTTTCGAGATAGTGTGCAATGGCGAAGCGTGCTCTGTTCGCTTCAATTGCATCCTGTGTTGATGCAAAAGCCGAACGAACAGGCGTCATCATACGGGCACGGATGGCATCCATGCTGCGGTCGTTTCCGTCAAGAATGCGTTCCATGATGTAATCAGGGAAAGCAAACTCAAGCTCGCCGGCACCATCGTTGATAACCGTTAGCTCAAAAGTATCCTGCTGCTCGGCAGCAAGTGTAGCAGCTATTTCAGACGGATCAAACACGACCTGCGCACCGGCTACTCCGTTTCCGCTAAGGGCTACGGTTGTGGGGCTGTTCGGGTCTGTGCTTGTGATGCTGATTTCACCGGTAAATTCACCGATGGCATCCGGGCTGAAAGTTACTGTGTAGGTTTCGCTTTCACCGGGTGCCAGAACAGTAGCATCCGTAAAATCGATGCTGAAAGCACCGCCTTCCATCTCTACATCAAGAATGGCAAGGTTTGATGTACCCTGGTTGGTAAGCGTTACGGGAGCATCTGCGCTGAAGGTCTCAGCTACATTACCAAAATCAAGCGAAGCAGGTGATACGCTCAGAGATGGACCTGAAATGGCATCGAGTACCGCTACGGTACCGTCTTCAAGCACAACTGCAAGAGCAAAGGCTTCGCCGTTCTGATTGGCCGACGGATCCAGGAAGCCTGAAGCCAGAATACCGGCTGTGAGCCCTGTGAGCGTATTTACATCGGCAGCAAAAGCGGCAACAGCGGCTTCAGAACCGGCCGGGCGCACTTCAATAACATATTCTCCGGCTGGTACACCGAAGTAGTCTGAAGACACCAGGTAAGGCACATCAGTGAGGATGTTGGCTCCCAGCTCGCGCACGAAGATATCGACCGCAGGCGCATCGGTTGCACCGTGATGCACATAAAATTCGAACTCATCTTCATTCACAGCCGTGTCACGACGGTTTTCAACCAGCAGCAGCTCTGCGCCGGTATCAATTCCGTCAGGGTTTGGAGCAAATGCTGAAGGATCGGCCACACCTTGTGCAATAAGGGCATAAGCTTCGTTGCCTTCACCGGTAAATTCAAAGCTAAGCAGTGGCTCTGTTTCGCCGGGAGCAGCGATGCCGATATCAAGGGTGAAGCCCGCATCAACGGTGAGGTAACCTGTAGCAGCGCGGAACGGGAAGTTGGCTGCAAAAAGGTTTCCGTTAATGAATACATCAACTTCGGCCAGCGCCGGATCGGCAGCATTGTGAATTACCTGAAGCTCAGCAAATTCAAGCGGCGGGGCGAATTCGCCTTCAGCACCGACAAAATCTATGGTACCACTCCAAACGCCCTGTGAGCCTGTGTTCAGCCAGCCGTTACCAACCCAAACGTAGAGACCGTCAAGGTCAACAGCTTCGGGAAGCTCTACCAGTTCTGTTACGGGACTGTCAAAGTTACCGCCGGTCCATTCGAGGTTGATGGCTTCAGGGTTGATGGTTGAAAAGCCGCCAACCTGCAGAACAACAGATTCTACGGTCAGTTCCGGTGAATCTGTAAGTAGAACAGCAAAGTCATTCGACCAGGTACCACCCAGCTGGTCAATAATTGCAAAATCGGGGTCGAAACCGGTAAGTTCGCCGCTCAGGAATTCAGCACCCGTTACATTGCGGAAAGAACCGCCGTTGTAAGGTACTTCATCGATGGTATGTGTGATGAAATCACCCGGCTCTGGATCGTCGCCACCGGCAACACCGGCAACAGCGATTTCATCGATTACCCACCACCAGTTCCATCCACTAGCGTCATCAAATACAAAACGGAACCAAAGATTGTCGTTACCGGCTACGGCATCGGTAATATCAAAAACTTCTTCAATCCCGTCGCCAGGAAAACCAGTATTCTCTGTGTACTCAGCTAACAGCTCCCAGTTCTCATTATCAAGACTCCATTCAATCCGGCCAGACTGACTGCCAAGATGACGGTAAGCATGATTAATGATAAATGAGACTTCTTCAAGACCGGAAATGTCGATGGCATTAGTCGTCATGGTTGTAGTCACAACGATACCTCCGCCGCCGGCAGCATCGCTGTCAGCTATAGCGAAACCGTCAAAATCAGGTGTGCCTACACCAGGTTCATTAGCAACCCAGGTAAAATCGCTCCCGGAGTCGTCGGTAACGGTCCAGGTGTCGGGGATGCCGTCAGTAAAGCCTTCCGAAAAGACAACTTCTTCTTCAAGAAGACCCTGCAGGAAAGAAGTTTGTTGGTTTGATGCAGCCATTACTGCATTTAAACGGTTCATTAACTGCGTTTCAGCAGTATTTAATGAAGTAATCTGCTTATCCAGTATATCATTGATAAGCGCAAGCTCGTCGGCAGTGAAAGATGACAGCAAGCGGGGCGAAATTGATGTAAACGCATCAAGTTCGGCCTCGGAAAAGCGGTTCATCAAGGCTTCTCTGTCAACGCCTGCCTCTGTCGCTTCAAGCGTTTGGGTGCTTCCAAAGTGTTGCGCCTGCAGGTGTGGCGAACACACCAATGTTACAAGCAAAACGGTCAGAAACAGCCATCCGCTTTTGAATCTATTGTGCAGATGTTTCATGGGTATTTGATTTGATTGTAGATAATGAATCAATTCTAAGAATAGTTTTTGAGTGAAGTAAAGCAGGTTTTTGATACGCAGTTATAACTTTTTTGCGATACCATACAGCAGGCAGGCTTTTCCCTGCCTCCTCGTTTTTAAACCTGTATTCCGGTACCAAAAACGGTATCTGAAAGTTGATTCGTTTATAGCTGTTATTTGTGCATGGCACAGGGCGGCTGGTCACAAAAAAAAATCTGCCGTTTATTAAAATGAAATTTTCATCATATATAAATGATGAATTCATCTATTTCAGCAAAACAGTTTGAAACCATTAATCGCACCGCACCATAAATGCTACATTTAAGCAATGACTAATCTGTGGCTTAAAGATGAGAAAGGCAACCCCAAAAGTGGCTTTTTTGAGCAAATTTCGTCGGTTTCATCGATTTACATACATGTTGAATTGAGTTAACCATATTGCGCTCCCCACCCTATGAAGCTCAGCTTTATTGGTACTTTCACAGGCGATGACACCTGGTGAAAGGCTTGCTGCTTACATCTGTATGAAATAACCGGATATCCGTCAATCAAATAATTTTTACATGCCCATACTTAAGTACAACCTACTGAATTTTAGAAATTTATTTTGGTCTTATTGTAGAAATATTTCTGACATTTTAGTTTATTCATCCCTACTTAACCAGTCCGGCTGCTGCTCACCAAAACCTCTTGCGAGAACAGTTCCCCGCTAAATTCACAGCCAGTTTAACCTATTTAACATTATTATTTTTTATTTATGATAAATACTAATTTTTGTTAATAAAATTCCCAACCAAAGTCTCTGATGAATATTCCGGCTCCAGTACAGAGTGTGCATTCCCTCAATTATTCAAGCTGAATATGCGACAAGTTGTCTTGTAAATAGGGCGTGCTTTAACCTTTTCCGGGCAGACGTAACTCTTTAAGCTTCACCGGCAAGGATATCGATCTGAATAAGCTGGGCAGGTAGCTCAGCCGGAAGTTTGTGAACGAACGGCCAGCGACGGAACCAGGTGAGCTGCCGCTTTGCATACCGGCGGGTGTTCGTTTTGATGTCGGCTGCCATTTGCCCGTAGCTTATTTCCCCTTTGAGGTGCGCGATAACTTCCCGGTAGCCAACCGTTTGCAGCGACTGAAGGCTTGCATCCCAGCGGCTTAGCAGGCCGCTCACCTCCTCAACCAAACCGGTCTCAAGCATGGCGTCAACGCGGCTGTTGATGCGCTCATGGAGCAGCTCCCGCGGGATGTCGGGCATCACGACAAGGCTGCCGGCTCTCGGGCTTTCGAAGCCCTGCTGCCGGTGGAAACTGCTGAACGGCCGGCCCGTCTGCATCCACACATCCAATGCCCGGAACATGCGGTGCCGGTTCATCCCGTCAATTCTCGCCACATAAGCGGGGTCAGCCGCTTTGAGCTCCTCATACAGCTGCTCAAGCCCTTCCTCCTCTGCCCGCCGCTGCAGCAGGGCCATATTTACGGGATCCGAAGGCGGCACATCATCCAAATCAAACAACAGCGCCTGCAGGTACAGGGTAGATCCGCCGGCGTACACAACCGGTTGCTGTAATTTCCGGAAGTGTTCTTCCTCCCAATGGTCACAGCGCCTGCGGAAAGCGGATGCGTTCTCGGGCTCATCGGGTTCAAGCAGCGAGATATAGAAGTGCGGGGCGAGTTTCAGCAGTTCGGGTTCGGGCTTGGCTGTGCCGATGTCGAGCTGCTTGTAGCACTGCCGGGCATCCGCAGAAATAACGATGCTGCCCAGCCGGTTTGCAAGCTGTGCCGCAAGCGCCGATTTGCCCGAAGCTGTCGGGCCGATGATGACAATCCGTTTTAGGCTGCTTTCAGCCATGATTCACCTTTCTCTTTTTGCTCACAGCATCAGAATAAAACATCGCAAAATCTGAGTTGGGAGGCATTGGCCTGACCCCTGCCTGTTAAATCAGGAAGCACTGCCCAGGCGATCGAGAGAGAAGCGCAGGGAGAGGCGGTGCGTGAAGCCCAGATCGGAGGCCGCCCCGGCAAAGCTGCTGAAGCCGTAATCGAAATCGAAGGCACCAAACCGGAGCCCCGCACCGAGGGTGGGGGAAGTGTTGATGCGGCCGCTTCGGTTTGTGGAAAAATCGGTAAGGCCGAAACGCAGAAAAACGGTGTCGATATAGCCGGCTTCAAGCCCGATGTGCGGCTCTATGCTCATGCCGCCCACATTAATATAGTAGGTGCGGCGGTTTTCGAAGCGTAAATCGGTATCGGCGGCCGCAATCAGGCTGAAATCCCCGAAAGAGAAAAAACGGGCCGCACCGATTTTGATGGTGGGCAGGATCACCTCATTCTCACCGACCGGAATTTCGTCGCCGAATTCGGTTTCGAGGGCGCGGAGTTCGTTGGCATCAACGCTCCAGAATTTCATCATGGTTGTGATATCCATGAGGTTCACGCCAATGAGGTAGTCGCCAGTGTGGTACTGCGCGCCCAGATCGAGGCTGTAGCCCCAGGCGTTGGCGAAGGGACCGATGCTGCTGTTGAGCACCTTCACCGAGGCGCCCCAGCTCAGGCGCTCGTTTACGGGCGTACCGTAAGAAATCATCACCGCGAGATCGGCAGCGCTGAAAGAGGTAATAAAATCATTCACATTTTCCCGCGGCCGGTTCCGCTCGCGGTCCCAGGCGTTGAGGGTATTCTTGATGTTATCAACGCCCTGCCGGAAAAAGCTGATCGCCAGCGTGCCGTCTGAGCCGGGCAGCGGCATTGCAACGGCACCGTAATCGTAGCCCACAATGCCGCCGAAACGCTCGGAGTGCATGTAGGCGGCCTCCAGACCCTGCAACCGCACCAGTCCGGCCGGGTTCCAGTACGCGGCGGTTACGTCGCCTGCGAACGCGGTATGTGCCGAGCCCATGCCAAGGGCACGTGCGCCGCTGCCGACCGACATGAAATCATTGCCGTAGGAAACGCGCACAAGGCTTTGGCCTTCGGCCGTTGCGGCAAAAAAGCCGAGCAGCAAGGCACTGAGGAGAGAAAGAAACTTCAACAAGGAGAAAAACTGCTTAATTAAAAAAAGGATGTGTTCAATATACGGCTTCGGCTTTTCAGCCCAAAATGAACACATTTTGCTTTAACCCCGCTGCCCGCCTCAGGTTCCGCTTCCACCCGGGCTGCGCGCACTGTAAATACATCCTCAACCGAATCCCGTCTCCGCAAGCCGTTGCCGCCCCCATTATTTTTGGGGGAAACTCCGTGCACATCACTGTGTGCGTTGCTTGTTAAAAATCCCAAATCGACGGCCTGTCCCCTGCTTTTTGATGGACTCTAACTCTTCATAACGGGCTTCAAAAATCAGAACATAGAAAACAAGCTTCACAACAGAAATCTAAGATATCCCGATTGTATTTTCAGAAATACGAATGAAAGTATCATTCTAAATTTCTCTGCTTATTGGCACTCATGAGAATAGCAGCTCTTCACAACCTCATAAGCCACTCCAGCGCATCCGTTCCGTCCGGCTGCCAATGTACCGGCGGGGTTTGGGCCCGGGAGAGCGGCTCAGATCTTTTGCCTGCAATTTCAGAGCGCATAGCACCATCCGGAACATACACGCTTTGGATGCGCGGTCCGTATTTTTCAAGAAAGGCGCTGAGATCCGCGAGGGTACCCGGCGTAATGGTCAACAGCCCGTCGGTGTGCGGATCGGGCTCCGTAACCGCCAGCAGGCGCCCGCCAAACACTTCGGTTTCGCGTTTCATGGCGCGGGAAAAAGCTTCGCGGTAGCGCAGCTGCGGGTTCAGGGTGAGGGGGGCTGCTTCCGGGAACTGCGCCCGAGCCGCCTGCCGGATCAGCTTCAGCAGCTGTGCCGGCTCTGCATCGGTAAAGATGGTCGTGAGGCTGCGGCAGCCGCGCCCGCCATAACGGAAAATGGCTTCAG
>JAFIET010000109.1 GCA_020832405.1 Balneolales bacterium | reverse complement strand
CTACCTCACCGCCCGCCATACACCTCATTCAGCACCATAGCGATGCGCAGGCCGGCTTGTATGAGGCGCTTTTCAACAATGTGGAAATTGCGGTTGCGGTATTCCCAGCCGAGTTCAAGGTTTTCGGGCAGGTCGTAGATGTTAGCCCGGTACTGCACGGACTCATGTGCCCAGTCGCGGGGACCGCCCTGTTTCCAGGCGGCTATGGTTGCATCATCAACAATCAGGAGGGCGTCGGCAAACTGTGTGCTTGTGAGGCCCCATGATTCGATCATGTCGGTATCCCACACGCGGTGCAGGTTGGAACTGCGGCCGAGCCACTGCACCCGCACATCGTTGCCGCCGCGGTCTTCGCCGGTACCAACGTGCAGCGGCTGATGCATGTCGCCGATCATGTGAATCACCATCCGGAGGGCGTCCCGCTCTTCGTCTTCGGTGAGTCTGCCGGATTTCAGCGCGGCAATCTGCCGTTCAAGGGCTTCGATCACATCGCCGTTCGGGTTGTGTTCGGCCTCTTCATAGCGCATGCCATCGGGTATGGTGACCCAGTGCCAGTCCGCCGTGTGCCGGTAGGGCTCGGTTGAACGGACCTGATCCATCCACACGGTTGCGACGGCAAGTCTGGTTTCGCCGAGCAGCCGCTCCACATGGGCCGCAGCCTCCGGACTGAGGTGCCGCTGCGCGATTTCGCCGGTGATGTAGTGCCCGGTGCGGCCCCAGGCATGGGCATCGGCGGGAATCAGGCCGATAAAAAAAGCGACGAGGAGGGCCGTAGCGGCTGCCCTCGTGGCAGCCACAAGGGCTGCCCGAACGGGGAGTATCATAATCTAAAAATGAGGGGTAGGGTGGTTAGTGCTGTTAGTTATGAGGGAGGCGGTGCGCTGACCGAGTTTCATGCCGATGGCGACGCCCATGCCGCCGAGGCCGGCGGCGGTGTACACGCCGTTTTCGTGGCGGCGGCATTCCGGAGTTTTGGTGGCGCCGAAGCCCATCACGCCGGTCCATTCCTGATCGATCTGCCAGTCAGGGTCGATGCCGAGCTTGTCATTGACAAAACTGACGAGCCAGTTTTTGATTTTCGGGTTGATTTCATTGAGGATGGATTCTTCCCCGGCTTTATCTACGTCGCGGGCGCCGCCGATGAGCAGCCGGTCGCCGAGGTCGCGGAAATAGACATAGCCCCGGTTGTAGTGACAGCTGCCGTGCCAGGGCAGCTTTTGAAGCGGATTGGTGACAAATACGTAGCCGCGGGCGGGTTTCACCTGTGTCTCGCCGAGCAGCGTGGAGGTGTAGCCGTTGGTGGCACAAAGTACGACAGCGGCTTCGAGTGCGAGCCCGTCCTGCAGTACGGCTCCGTGCTGGTGCACTTCGGTAACCGGCGTGTTCCAGCGGATTTCTACGCCGGCCTGCTGCACTTTCCGGACCAGCGCTTGCAGCATTTTGCCGCTGTGCAGGTAGCCTTCCAGGCGGTTAAAGATGGACGGGAATCCGTTTATTTCACGGAATTCGTAGGTGTCGGCTTCTCCCGTGAGTTCTTCGACCCAGCGGCTGAAGCGCGGCAGCTGTGCAAGGCTTTCGCGAAAGTGCGGATCGTTGGTATCATCAAAAATCTCGTAGCCGCCGGTCATTTCGAAGCCGATTTCTTCGCTACCCAGCTCTTCTTTGAGCAGGGCGAGGCCTTCGAGGCGCAGCCGCAGGCGGTCTTTAACGCCGGCTTCGGCTTCCTGCTGCATGTCGTCGAGCAGCTCGCCGGCAGAGCCAAAGCACGCAAAGCCGGCATTCCGGCCGGTAGCGCCCGTGGGCCAGAACCCGCGGTCGAGCACCATCACCCGGTGTGCGGGATGCTGACGCTTATAAAAAAGCGCAGTTGCAAGGCCCGTAATGCCGGAGCCGATTATGAGGAGGTCAGCCGGCCGGGCCAGCAGATCGCGTTCCCACCAGCTGCGCTGTGTGATGTTTTTGAAAATCATTCGGATGGATGGTTTCGGTAATCAGAAAAAAGGATGTCTTTGGCTTATCCAAACACCATGCGGGCTGAGGCCGGTTCCGCTTCCCTTTAAAGTTAAAGCCGGGTGGCCTGCGCGCGGAGATTTTCCAAAAAAGCCTCCGTCTCTCCGCTGTCTTCCTGCGGGGCCCAGCCGGCAAAAACTTTGTCGGTTGCCGCATCATACGGACCCTTCTTGAATTCGATGAGCACGGTGTCTTTTTCGAGCACTTCAAAACTGTGCCACACCCGCGCGCTGATATCGACCATGCAGTTTGCCCGGCCTGCTTCCAGCCTGAACGAGCGCGCGAGACTCCCGTCTTCCTCAAAAATGTAGAACTGAATCGCCCCGCGGTGCAGGATGATGCTCTCGGTGGCGTGCGGCATCGGGTGCATGTGCGGCATCACATAGGTGCCGGGCTGCATGAAGTTGAGCAGCCGCTGCACCAGGTCGCCCTGCGTGCGCTGCACCGGGTAGATGATGCGCAGGCGCGGGCTTTCCGTCGCGGCTCGGCATCCGCGGGCAAGGAGCGCTTCATCCAGACAAAACACATCCCCCGAAAAATTATCGAGGGCCAGCTTTTTGGCGCCGGAGCTGCGGCCTGATTCCTCAGCCATTCCCCCCTCCTGCTGCGTTAGGGTGAAGGGCGATGCCCGCCATTAGCGAAGCGCCGGTCACGAAGGCATCCTCATCTATATTATAGCGGGGATGGTGCCACGACCAGAGCGAATCGGCTTTGGCGCTTCCCGTGCCGAGCAGGAAGAAGGCACCGGGGAAGTGCTCGAGATAGAAGGCGAAATCTTCGCCGCCCATCACAGGCTCGGGCATCCAAAGGGCCGTTTCGGGACCGTGCAGACTTTCCGCCACATCCACAATTACATCGGTAGCCCAGTCGGTGTTGATTACGGCCGGGTAGCCTTCATCATATTTAAAGGAATAACTGCCGCCTGCGCCCTGCGCGATACCCGCAGCAATGGCTTCGATACGCTGCGCGATAAAATTGGAGGTCTCGCGGCTGAAGGTCCGGATGGTGCCGAGCATGCTCACTTTTTCGGGAATCACATTGTGGGCGGTACCCCCGCTGATTTTGCCGACGGTTACAACAACCGGCTCAAGCGGATTGATGCTCCGACTCCGCACGGTCTGCACCGCGCTCACAAACTGTGCGGCCATCACGATGGGGTCGATAGCAAGATGCGGTGCGGCGGCATGTCCGCCTTTTCCGATGAGGTCGAGGGCAAACTCATCGGGCCGGGCCATCATCGGGCCCTTGATTACGCCAATGGTGCCGGGCGCGTGGGCCGGACTTGTGTGGAGGCCGTAAATCGCCTGCACGCCAAGCGACTGCAGGATGCCCGACTCCGAAATGAGGCGTCCGCCGCCGGGCAGCTTTTCCTCCCCCGGCTGAAAAACGAGCACAATGGTGCCCGTAATCTGATCGCGCAAGTCGAGCAGCATACGGGCACAGCCGAGCAGGTTGGCCGTGTGCGCATCATGCCCGCAGCAGTGCGCCGCCCCGGCATTTTGGGAGCGGAAGCCGGCCTTGGCATCACCGGTTTCCTCCATTGCAAGGGCGTCAATGTCCGCGCGCAGGGCAACGACCCGGCTGTCGGGCGACTTCCCCCGAATTACGGCAACACAGCCGGTTTCGGTAGGATGATGCACCTCACAGCCCATTTCCTCAAGGCGGGCCGTGAGCCATTTGGTGGTCTCAAATTCTTTAAAACTGATTTCGGGATGACGGTGCAGATAGCGCCGCCATTCAACCATTTGCGGCTTCAGCGCAGCAGCGCGCTCGGTCAGCTGCGATCTTAAAAGAGGTGGAATCATAGAAAGCTTCACATTTTGGGGTCCGATGACGGTCGGTTGCCGTCGTAATTTCTCACACAGAACGATACACAAAGCCGCGCTTGTTTTCAAAACTGTATTTGGGTTCTGTGCGGGCATCGTCCGGCATATTTAACAAATTACCCAAATCCTGAAATTCTGAAAGACGTCCTTAATTATTTTGAACTTACTGCTGTACTTAAATTTATGAAAGATTTTGACTTACAAATCCGTACCCGGCTGATGTTCGGGCCGGGCAAAGAAAAGAAATTTTATGAGCACGTAGCCTCCCTCGGTAAAAAAGTTTTTCTGGTGATTGGCGGAGGAAGCGTAAAACGCCTCGGATACCTTACACGGGTATCACGCGGACTCGAAGCGCAGGGATGCGAGCTGCTGGTGTTTGAAGGCATCGAGCCCAACCCGCTGGCACCAACCATTAACCGGGCTACGGCTGCGCTGCGTGAATTTAAGGGTGATGTGGTTCTTGCCCTGGGCGGAGGTTCCGCGATGGATGCCGCCAAAGCCATTGCCGGACTTGCGGTTACGCAGGATGATGACATCTGGCCCTACACCCTGGGCGGGGCAAAAATGGGCCGCATGACCGGCGCCCTGCCCATCGCCTGCATCCCGACAACGGCTGCTACGGCCTCCGAAGTAACCCCACACTCGGTTGTTTCCAATCCGGATGTGCGCGGCAAATCGCCGCTGAGCTATCCCTTCTTTCAGCCGACGGTTTCCTGGCTAAACCCTGAGTTCACCCTTGAGCTGCCGCCGGCCACCACCCGCGACGGCGCTTCGGATATCCTCAGCCATGTATTTGAAAACTATCTGCTCGGCGGCAACCGCTCGCCCCTGGCTGACCGCTACAGCGAGGGCATCATCGCAACCGTCGTCGAAACCCTGCCGCTCGTGATTGCCGAGCCTGACAACTACGAGCTTCGGGCGCGGCTGTTGTGGGCATCCAACCTGGCGCTGAACGGCTATCAGCAGGCGGGCCGTGAAGCATCGGGCTTCATCCTGCATGCGATCGAGCACGCCATCAGCGGCTTTTATCACGATATCGCGCACGGGCGCGGACTCGCGACCCTGTACCCGGCCTACTTCCGCTGGCTGTGGCAGCACGACCGCTGCCGTGACCGCCTCGCACAGCTGGGCGACCGGATTTTCGGTATTGATAAGGATGATGTGTCCTACGCCTCACTTGCTTTCATCAACCGCTTTGAAGAATGGCTGCAAAACAACGGACTTTTCCAAAGCCTGAGCGATCTGGGTGTGGATGAAGCCGATTTCGAGGCCATAGCCGATTACACCATCGCAACCTACGGCTTCGGCAAACCGCTGCAGGCAAGAGGCGAACTCACCCGCGATGATATTGTGGAAATGCTGAAAATGACCGAGCGGGTGAAGGCGTAAACAGGCACCATGGGGTTGGGTTTCGGGGCCGGGTTTTTGGGCCGGGCTGAAGCCCGCTCTATTCATGGGGTTCGGGGCGGGGCTGGTTTGGGCTATCCGGGCAATTCATTTAAAAATAAAGTTATCCGCAAAATCCGACGGATCCGCTCAATCCGCGGTCCGTTAAACTGTTCCGCTAATCTGCCAGCGGAATTTCGCACATAAAAGTCCGCTAATCTGCCAGCGGGATTTTGCAGGTGAAGGTTGTGCCCTCCCCTTCTTTGCTGGTGAGGGCAATACTTCCGCCCATCGCCTCCAGCATTTCCTTGCATAGGATAAGGCCAAGACCGGTGCCGGACTCATTTGAAGTGCCCTTGTAGGAAAAGGTGGTTTCCAGGTTAAACAGCTTTTCCAGCTGCTTTTCACTGATACCCGCCCCATGATCCTGTACACGCATGCAGGCAAAACTCCCTTCTGTAAAGGTTTGAATTATAATTACAGAATGCTCGTACGAAAACTTGATTGCGTTGCCAAGAAGGTTTCTGATTACGGTATCAAGCATGTTACGGTCGGCCATTACCCAAAGCGGGGCCTGCTCGTGACGCCTGATCAGCTTTTGCTGCTTTCTATCCATCATGAGCTCAAGCACCCCGGCCGATTCCGAAATCACTTCGGTGATATCGAGTTTTGAAACCTCCGGTTGGGAATGTTTAATCTGCATCCTCGCCCAGCTGAGCAGGTTGTCGAGTAGTTTCCCAAAATTCTGTCCGGCACCTGACAGAAGCCCGATCAGCTCTCTTCGCTGCGCATCCGGCATCTCATCAAACTCCTCATTGAGCAAATCAATAAGCCCGGACATGCCCGAAAACGGACCTTTGAGGTCGTGCGCAATAACGGAGAAAAACTTATCCTTCACCGCATTCAGCTTACGCAGTTCGCCTGCCTGCTGCTCAATCAGGGACCTTGCCTCAAGAGCAGCTTCCTTCTCTGCTTTAAGCTCCAGGGTACGCAGCTCAACTTTTCGGCTCAGGTTCAATTCCTGCCGCAGATAATAGCGAAGACGATACCGGTATCCGGCATAAATGAACCCGCCCATCAGCAGCAGCAAAAAGGCCCTGAACCATTCTGTCTGATAAAAAGCAGGCTCAATTATAATCGTGAGGGAAGCATAAACCGCATTTTCAGTCTCCAACTGTTCATCGGTGGTAATCAGCAGGGTGTAGGTTCGCGGCGGCAGGTTGGTATAGGTAAGCTGCCGCTGCATACCCGCAACCATCCATTCACGGTCGTAGCCCTCAAGCTTATACCGAAACCGCAGCTGTTCAGCATTTCGGAAACTGATTCCGGTAAACCGCACCGTGAAGTCATTATTTCCGGATTGCAGATAAAGCCGTTCCGGAAACCTATGGGAGATGTTTCCGGCGGCAGATAAAATGGTGAGCTCCTCAATAACCGTTCGTACGGCCTCACGGGTTGTCGAAATCCGTTCAGTATCGAATATAGCCACACCGCCCTGCGTTGCGTATAGCAGCAGCCCGTCGGGCCGCAGCAGATAGCTGTTTTGAAAGCCGCCATTGCCTTCGGCATTCCCCATCCCCTCATTTTCTGTAAACAGATAGGAATAAACCCAGGAAGAACGGCCGTCAAGCACAGCATTGAGGTCAGCTTTGTACACATAAAAAATACCGCTGTTGGTGCTCATCCAAAGCCTTCCCAAAAAATCTTCCGTAATGTTGTGGAGCAGGTTACGGTGAAGTCCCTGGCTTTTGGTTACGGTGCTTATCAATCCGTTTTTTAGCCTGCTCAGGCCGCCGCCCTCCGTAGCGAACCAAACCGTACCCGGATCATAGCGATCGGGATAAATGCCGCGTACCGAGTCGTTGCCGAGGCCGTCAGCTTTGGTATAATGAAGAAGTTCATCATCCTTCAAATAAAAAACGCCCTTCTGAGCAGTAGCAACCCATAAACCGCCTGATTCATCAAATACAAGATACTGAATCAGCAGGCTTGAGAAAGCCTGCTGATGCGTGAAACTTACCAGACGGTCATTCTGAAGCTTAAACAAACCTCCCCAGCTGCCAAACCAAACAGATCCGTCGGGTCCCGTTACCATGCTGCGCAACTCAGAACCCGGCGGCAAGCCCGGCAGATCGAGCAGTTCAAACGAATGGGAGCCGTTCCGTTTTCCTATGCCATAGCGGTTTATGGTGGCATAAACCGAACCGTCGGCTGTTTGCGTAAACGCATAAAATTCACGGCCGAAAGTGCTTTCTCCTGAAACAGAAACTTCAGCTAATGAGCCGTCGGGAAATGTGCGGACCAGATTCCCTCCCCTTGTATTAATCCACAGGTTATGGTCTGAATCTTCAAAAAAACCGATGACATTGTTGGCCGGCAATCCTTTTTCCCTGCAAAAAGAGTACACATCAGCGGATTTCAATAAGATGAGGCCGTCGGTTGTGGAAGCGAGCCAGAGATTCCCCTGTTTATCTGTAAAACTACCTGCTATAACCGGTACTGTAGAAAAGGTGTCGGAGCGGATCAGCTCAAAAACCCCGTTATAGTACAGCAGCAGCTCACCCAGAAAGCTTACAAATAAAAAAAGATTTGTCTCATCTGTGTAAATGAGCTCCCTGATTCCTCCTAATGGTTTAACGGCAGAAGGAGAAGGATGAAAAGCCGTTATGCGCATTGTATCGAGGCTAAATACCGCAGTACCGGTGTCTGTTGAAATAAACCCATAGCGCTCTGTTAACGCAAAGCCCATAATGCTTTGGTTTTGCCAGCCACTGATCTCCAATTTCTCAGCCCGGTTGCCGGAAACCAGTCTGTAAAATTCGCCATTGGCAAGCATTATCATCCTGTTACCGTAACTGACGATTCTCGCGGCAGCACGGATTTCGCCGTCGAACAGCACCGTATCCACACGCAGGTTTTGGTTCACCCGGTAAACGCCCTCGCTGGTTTGCACATAAATATGATTGTTGTACCCCAAAAGAATGCTAAAAATCAAACCGGAGATTGAGTCGCCGGTTAACTCTTGTTTATTAAACGTTTGTTCGATCTCGTCAAAAACAAAAAGGCCATCAGGGCTTGTAACCAGCAGCTGCCCGTTCCAGCGGAAAGGACGGAACGTAAGGCGTGGAGGCAAACCGGATTCGGTTCGGAAAAAAGTAAAGGTGTGGTCCCGGTACCTAAGCAAGCCGCCATGTTCAGCGGTGAACCACAAGGTGCCTGCGTCGTCGTCATCGCGGAAAATATGATGATAGCGGTTGGTACTTATTTCGGGGTTACTTGTGGTATTAAAGACCGTAAAGCTGTGCCCGTCGAAACGAATAATCCCGTCGTAAGAGGTCATCCACAGGTATCCGGTCAAATCCTGAGAAACATCAACGAGACCGTTTACCGGCAAACCGTCGCGGCTTGTCCAGTTTTGGGGGATCATGCGGGACTTGCTGAGTACTTGCCTTAGTGCAAACGGAATATCTGCATTACCGCGGGTTTCAGCTGAAACCGCCTGTATTTGAGTGGAAAACCCTGTTCCGAATACGAATGCAGGCGCTGCTTTGATGGCTATGGTGGTGCAAAGCAGCACAGAAAGAAGGAAACATAAACCGGAAATACGTGGTGTTGGAGTCGTTCTTCTTGCTGACTCCTGTAAACGAAACAATCTTTGTGCGGAACGGCTCAACAACTTAGGCTTCATATGTTTGGCAGATAAACGGAAAACACAAACGTGCACATATCATAGCAAGAATATTTACTTACGTAAAGATCAGGACACAAACCAAATTAGCTAAAAAAATCAATTAATTGAAGGGTCTTTGAGAGAGGGCTTTTGGCTTTTGGCTTTTGGCTTTTAGCTTTTAGCTTTTAGCTTTTAGCTTT
>JAFIET010000108.1 GCA_020832405.1 Balneolales bacterium | reverse complement strand
TGTGGGACCGGGCGGAATCGAACCGCCGACACACGGATTTTCAGTCCGTTGCTCTACCGACTGAGCTACAGTCCCGAACCCTTCCGTATTTGGAAGACTGCAAATATAAGCGGTTTTGGAGCTGAATGAAAGTAAATATTAAATGAAGCCTCAACTTTTTTTCAGGCAATGTTTCTATCCGTTTGTTAATCATAGGTTTCCGGTTTTTAAGGCACAGCGCCCGGAACGGCTTTGGCTCCCGCTTAGTTGCTTCGCACTGTCCTTTACACACGCTAATTTACGCCCTCAAATGATGCTTTCATTGTCGCTCAGGCTGCTCTCTTTCACATCCCTATTTTTGTTTGCTTCGGTTCTCGCCGGTCCGGTCAGTGCGTCAACCGGCGCAGCTGCGGATTGTGATGCCCTTCAGGATGTAAGCCTTCAGGAGTTTCGGTGGAAGTACCGGGTGGTTGTTATCACGGCTCCCGCTGCTACCGATCAGACCTACCGGGAACAGCTGAACGCGCTTTATGAGCACGATGCCGGGCTGATTGAGCGCGACCTCCGGATTATTTCGCTGTTTGATACCGGCTGCAGCCTGCTCGATGATATCCCCATATCCGCTGAATCAGCGGGGCGGCTGCGGGAACAGCTCGGGGCCGGTTCTGACTCTTTCTCAGTGCGGCTGATCGGGAAAGACGGCGGGGTGAAGGTTCACGAACAAAGCCTGCTGCCTGCTGAGTGGCTTTTTGCGGTGATCGACGGCATGCCCATGCGGCGGCGTGAAATGCGGGAACAGCAAAACTGAGCAGGCCGGCTTTTTCCGCATCTTGCAAACATCATCAAAATCCCCTGAGAGCAGGACGCTCTGTAGGGATTTATTTTACCTGAGAAGCTAATCAGCCGAAATCAAACAACACCGGAACGGCCCATCAGGTTGAGGGGGTCGATGCCGAAGATGAGCAGCAGCGCGAGCATCAGGCTGGTGAGCATGGAAAAGAGCACGAGCTTCATCAGGAAGAGGAGCTTATCCTCACGGGTGCTGAGCGAGCGGGGTACGGGGTAGCCGTAGAGCCGCATCAGGTAGTTTGCAAGCAGGGAGCCGCTGATGAAGATGACGAGCAGGATGAAGATGTTAAGAAAAATCATGAAGGTTGGAATTCAGCTGGGTTGATTGGGAGAAAAGCAGGGTGATGTGAGGCTGAGGCCGCACGGGTTAGCACGGCAGACGACATCCCCCGAAAAGATAAAAACATGCGGGTACCGTTCAGAAGGTGTAGCCCAGGCCTGCATAGATGCGCCAGGTTTCCTGCGAAAAGCCGAGATCGCCGCGCAGGATGAAATCGCGTGAGAAAACCGACATCACCCCGCCTATGCCGCCGGTGAGGCGCCATTGCTGCGTATCGAAGGCTTCGCCGGGCTGCAGGAAAACGGTGCCGGCATCGGTAAATAGCTGTCCGCCGAACTGTGCGTTATACCAGGGCAGGCGGAACAGCCAGCCGCGGAGTTCGGTGCTGAACAGCAGGCTGCCGTTATCGCGGAAACGCTCAAGCGGGTAACCGCGCAGGCTGAGCTCATCGCCGAGCGTTACCTGCTCATAAAAGGGCGCCCTGCCGATAAGCTGACGGTACTGCACGCGCATGGCAAGTACGAGGGGCTCGCCCGAAATTTCGGCGAGGCCCTGATAAACTGAAGCGTTTGTTTCGGCTTTCAGCAGGTTTTGCCGGTTACCGGTGAGGGCCGGAAAAACGCTCAGCCGGCCGGTGATGCGGCTGCCCGAAGCGGTGCGCACGAGGTGATCGCGGGTATCGCGGCTGAGGCCCGCAAATACCGCATTCCGGAGCCCCCCGCCTGTGCCGGGTGGCTGCTGAAGCCGAAGACGGCTGCCCTCCGGCGCAGCGTTGCGAACAGCGCCCGCCATAAATCCGGCTTCGAGCTCGCGGCGGGTGTTTTCGGGTGATGCGAGCCTGATGCCGTATGCGGCTTCCACGGTGAGCAGCTCCCGCTTGTAGCTGTAGGCATCCTCACGGAAGGCTTCGCGCGAAAATCCGGCTTCCATACCTCTGCCAAAATACCGGGCATCCGGCTCAAGCTGTCCGCGCGCCCTGATGTGCAGCCGGTTACCGCTTCGGTACCACTCTTCATAAATGAGATCGGTAAACAGCTTGCCCTGTATAAAAATGGTTGACTGCGCCCGGAATTTTCGCCGGAAGTGTTCAAAGCCGTCATCGTAGCTGATATACTGTGCAAGCCCGCCGAAACCAAAGCCGGAATCGCTGCTAAAGCCCGCAATCGGTATGCCGCCAACTGAGGCGGAGTCAGCCGGAACAGCGCCTGCTTCCCGGAGCTCCGCAGCAAAGAGCAGCAGCAGCAACAACAGAATCCCCGAAAACTTCATGCGCACATGCCTGATTTTAAGGCATACCCAACTGATGACCTGTTCCCGCGCTTAACCGGCACCATGAGCATACCCCGCACCGGCATTTTATCCCGCAAGGCTGCCTTCCTGCTGCAGCTGCTCAAGGGTGGCAACCGCGTGGCGGAAGTGCGGTATCACGATGCTGCCGCCCACAATCAGGGCAACGTTGAGGGCATCAATAATTTGCGCATGGGTGAAGCCTTCTTTGGCGCACTGCTCAAGGTGATAGTCGATACAGTCGTTGCAGCGGAGCACAGCTGAAGCCACAAGCCCGAGCAGCTCCTTGGTTTTGCCGTCGAGGGCGCCGTCGCGGTAGGTGTTGGTATCGAGATTGAAAAAGCGTTTGACCCCGAGATGATCGAGATTCATGATCTTTTCATTCATGCGCTGGCGCTCAGCACGGAAGTCGTCGAGTTTGCTCATGTGGCGGGGATGAATTGTTTTGAGGATGGGTAACAGCTACGGCACCGGCACTGCCTGAATATTGGGCGGAACGCAGCGGACCGTATCTCCATTATATTAATAAGTTACAATTTCGAATGAACTACAAAGGACTACTATGAGCCCCGAAAGAAAGATAAGAAAAGAATTTCAGCAAGTTGGAAGCACAGAATATACAGTGATGATCGACCTTCAGCTGCCGGAAGGTTTCACCCTTGTGGAGCCAAGCCATTCAAACCGGCTGCATGTGAGTTTTGAGAATGATGAAGGCCGTACGGAGCGTCAGGGTCACATCACGAAAGAAAATCCCGAATTTCCGCTGGGTATTCCCGTGAGGAGCAAGGGGGAAGGCGCCCTCATATTTGTGGATTACGAATTCCGCTACCGCAGCAAGCATGATCCGGAAGCCCTGTTTCAGACCCGCATCCATTACGAAATTCCGGTGCAGCTTACCAAAGGTGCCGGTGATCAGGTGAAGCTCAGCGAAACCCTGCCGCTTGATGAGCTTGTGGCCGTGTAAGTGCGGCACAGCCCTTTTTCACTCAGCCCGCGATCTTACAGGTCGCGGGCTTTTTTTTGCGGTTTTGAGATACCTAAACGAAAGCTGTGGTGGGGGGCTGGCTTACCAAAAGCGGCTTCAAAAACGGATTCCTATCAAGTTTTAAATTCCCTATTTTGCGCAGCTGTAAGCGGTTACATATCTTTTTTTGATACTCCCCATTTCATAAATCCTTCAACTGATGAAAAAACCACAGCTGAGTTTCTGGCAAATCTGGAACATGAGTTTCGGCTTTTTGGGCATACAGTTCGGCTTTGCCCTGCAGAACGCCAACGTAAGCCGCATTTTCGAAACCCTGGGAGCGGAAGTAAGCCAAATCCCCATCCTCTGGATTGCCGCGCCGGTTACGGGCCTTATCGTGCAGCCCATTGTGGGGTACCTCAGCGACAACACCTGGAACAGCTTCGGCCGCCGGCGTCCGTTTTTCCTCATAGGTGCCATTCTGGCCTCGGCAGCTCTCTTCATCATGCCGAACTCCCCCTACCTTTGGATTGCTGCCGGCATGCTGTGGATTCTGGACGCTTCCATCAACATCACCATGGAACCTTTCAGGGCATTCGTGGGGGATATGCTGCCTTCCGAACAGCGCACAAGAGGTTTTGCGATGCAGTCCTTCTTTATCGGGATAGCGGCCTTTATCGGCTCCTTCCTCCCGTGGATGATGACCAACTGGTTCGGCATTTCGAATACCGCGCCTGAAGGCATGATTCCGGATTCGGTTAAGTTTTCGTTTTACTTCGGGGGCGTCATTTTCTTTTTAGCAGTGATGTGGACCATCATCAAAACCAAAGAATACAGCCCGGAAGAGCTGGAAGCTTTTGAGGCCTACGAAAATGAACAGCACGGCATCGATGAAAAAATCGAAGCCCCGGAAGAATCAGCCGAAGAACGTGCGGCTACCAAGCTGCGTCACGGTCCCCTCATCATGGCGCTGGGTGCCCTGCTGAGCGCAGCCGTTTACAGTCAGGGCTGGGCGCAGGAGCTCTACATTCTTACCATCGGCGTTGCCGCCATCGGTCTGGTACTGGTCGCAACAGGGCTGTGGCAGCGCAGCGGCAGCCGCAACGGCATGGTAGTGGTTTTTGACGACCTCTACTTAATGCCCAAAACCATGAAGCAGCTGGCCGTTGTGCAGTTCTTTTCGTGGTTCGCGCTTTTTGCCATGTGGATTTACACCACCTCAGCAGTAACAAGCCATATTTATGATATGCGCCTCGATGCCACGGAAGTAGCCGACCTCACGGCCACCCTCCCCGGCCTTTCGGCACAAACCGATGCCGACTGGTTTTCCCGTTTTGAGCGCGTGCAGCGGGATATCGACAGCTACCGGGCGCAGATTGAGGCCGGCCTGCCGACCGTTGTGGCAAGCATGCGGGTCGTCAATTTTTATCTGGAAGAAGGGCGCGTTGAGCTTTCTGAAGGTACGCGTAACAGCCTGCAGCGCATCGAGCGCGAGTACAATGCCGGGGCCGACTGGGTTGGGGTGGCCTTTGGGATTTACAACGGCTTCGCGGCCCTGGTCGCCTTCCTGCTGCCCGTAATCGCCGGCTACACCAACCGCAAAACCACACACGCGCTCGCCCTTGTAGGCGGCGCCGCCGGGCTCATTTCCATCTACTTTATCAGCAACCCGATGATGATCCTGGTTTCCATGATTGGCGTTGGGCTGGCCTGGGCGAGCATCCTCTCCATGCCCTACGCCATCCTCGCCGGATCTTTGCCGGCAAGCAAAATGGGCACCTACATGGGGATCTTCAACTTCTTCATCGTTCTGCCGCAGATTCTCGCAGCGTCAATCCTCGGGTTTCTGGTCGGCACGGTTTTCGGCGGAGAGGCCATCTATGCCCTCGTCCTTGGCGGGGCAACCTGGATACTTGCAGCAGGCCTCACCTTTTTGGTAGATGATGTTGATGACCCCGATAAAGTGAAGGCCTGATGGGCGAAAAGGTGCCAAAATTACCTCATTTTTTGCCAAACTAAGTTCACTTACCCGGTTTATCAAAGGCGGAAACGGTTATTCAGATCCGTTTTCGCCTTTTTTGTTCATCCTGAACACAAATTTTGTTTACCCCCAAATTCTCCGCAGCTTGTATAAATGGGGCAGCTTATCTAAATTGTTGTTCACACAAGTATCTGTAATGAACAGCTTTCTATGAAACAATCCATGATTTTACACTCGGTGTACTTCTATTTCAGGGAAGACACCCCCGCCGAAGTTTTTGATCAGCAGCGCGATCGTATTTTTGACCTCAATAATCAGCTGAGCGTAGTACAGCTCACTTTCGCGGGGCCGCCGGCCGGCATTCAGCGGGATGTGGTCGATAACACCTACGGCATGAGCCTGCACATGCTTTTTCAGGATGAGGCAGACCTCAGCACCTATCAGCAGCATGAGCTGCATCAGAAATTCATAGCCGACTTTAAACCGTACTGGACGGGCATAAAAGTTTTTGACACTTCTGTTTAATTAGGCTGCGCTTACTCAAACACCATTCTGCAACAGAGGTAGCATCAGGAGAATACCTGGAGTCGCAAACCTATCGGGTTTTTCAGGCGGAAGCTATTGTCAGTACATGTTCGAAAGCTGAACATTTTGAATGTCATCAACAATATGGCAACTTTTCCCCGGACAGCAATACCACCTATTTCTACTTTGGCGTACAGTTCGGTTCCAAAATGAATTCAATCGGGCACCCACAGGCCAAAATGGAAACGGATTGTTTGCACGCTGCTGAGTTTCCTTATATTATACAGGTTGGTAATCAAATTGTACGGAACAGCACATCGGCTTTTGTAAAATCAGTTACGGATTCAGATTTATCAGATACTCCCTGAGATCAGCAAAAAATGCTGACCTCAGGCAACATAAGCACCATCGGTGCTCACATCGAGATATACCCTATCCGCATCTAAGGTTTATTTGAGATTAGCGTAACCACATTTCATTCAGCCACGGCCTCTTTTTTTTGTGACCGGCCTGATGAGGTGCAGCAGGTGAAAATCAATTTACAGTTCAACTACAATAACGGTTGGGCGCTTAGCAAGAACAGGGAGCAAGAGACCCGTATGGGTAAAATAACTGTAGATACATTTATTGTTTAAACAAGCACCATTTTGAAAAACCGGAGTAAGCCTATGCACTATAACTATCTGTCGGCCATCATTTTACTGTTTTTCTTAACTTCCTGCTCTTCGGGCCCTCAGCTACCGGTTCAGAAAGCTGAAGAAGAAGTTACCATCAGCCTGCGTGATATGCGGAACCTGATGACGGTACACAGTGCACAGGCCGTAAGCCAAAGTACCATCGCATTCGAAATTAGCTGGGCTGAAGTAACTCAGACACCGGTACTCGCAAACGGTGTTTGCGTACATACCACACAAAACCCGACCGTTGCCCATACCTGCAGCCCCGCTCCGTCTGCTTCCGGTCGTGTATCCCTCAGGGTTTCGGGCCTTGAGCCCGGGCAGACCTATTATGCACGGCCTTACATCACAACTGCATTTGAAACTGTTTATGGCGGGCAAAGCGTAGTTACTACCGACGAGGCTGCTTCCGTTAGAGTCACCTCATCAGACCTTATTTCATATGCCAGGCCTGCAAGAAGTGCCGTGCTGAGGGGCATCGTTACCGGTACTACCACTGAAGGCAGCCTGCGCAGAGGCTTTGTGTGGGGCAGTACGGACCCCCTTCGCCAGCCGGAAGAAACGGTTGAAATTGCCGACGGCCGCCCGTTTCAGCTCCCTTTAACAAACCTGCAGTTTGGCATTGAGTATTATTTCCGGGCCTTTGCCATAACTGAGCAGGGCACCATTTATGGGGAAACCATCACCTTTGTTTTCCCGCCCTATGAAATCGGAGATATTGGCCCGGCAGGGGGCATCATCTTTTTTTATGATGAGCAAAACCGCTACCCCTTTACTTTTCTGGAAGCAGCACCCGCCGGCTGGGGCGGCCTTCGGGACGACCTTCGGGCAGAGTTCCCCTGCTACAACCGTTTTCTGGATGTAACCGATTTCCGTATCGGAGCCGGCCCCGGCAACCTGCGCCGCCTGCTGGAGCGCTGCGCCAACCAGCCCAATAATATCGCCCGACTTGTTGCCGACCTAAATATTGAGGGTTTCAGCGATTGGTATATTCCTACAAGAGCAGAGGTTGAGCTGATGCTTGAAAACCTGTATCAGCGGGGTAACGCTGCGGGCCTTTCGAATGAGTTTTACTGGAGCTCTTCCGAGCAGGACGACGGCGCCGCATGGGGCATCTTCATGGGCACCGGCAACCACAGGCTGCTTCCCAAATGGATGCAGGAGCGCGTAAGGCCGGTCCGCGCGTTCTGAGAAAAGCAATCCGCATTTTACAGCTTGGGAGTAAGCCCCGCATTTCGCATCTTTTGGGAAGCTGAACTTCCCGTACATCCTTCACCAAATTTCACCACTATGCGAACCAGTGCTTTCGCCCGCCTGCTGCTTGTATTGCTTTTTGCCGGACTTACCGGCTGCAGTGCCCAAAAACTGTCTTTTATTGAGGATAACCCCTCGCACACGCTTTTTCTGCACAACGGGGAGCCCGTAAGCTGGGCGCAGGTAACGGAACTTGCGCTTGCACACGATATCATTCTGTTTGGTGAGCTGCACAACAATGCCGTAGCCCACTGGCTGCAAAACGAACTCACTCGGGCCCTGCACGCCGATACAACGCGTGCGCTGGTAATCGGCATGGAGATGTTCGAAGCCGATCAGCAGCTGATTGTCGATGAATATATCGGCGGCCTCATCACCGACCGCAATTTTGAAGAACAGGCACGGCTCTGGAACAATTACGCAACCGACTACAAGCCCGTAATGCTTTTTGCGCGGCAGCATGGCATCCCGGTTATTGCAACCAACATCCCCCGGCGCTATGCCTCGATGGTTTTCAGAGAAGGTCTTGAAGCCTTTGAACGCCTCGATGAGCAGGCGCTTAGCTGGATTGCCCCCCTGCCTGTAACCGTAGATCTGGAGCTGCCGGGCTACGCCAACATCACCCAAATGTCGCACGGGCACGGCGGCGATAATCTTGCATTATCGCAGGCATCCAAAGATGCCACCATGGCGCATTTTATTCTGGCCAATTTTGATGCGGCACAGGCGCGTCACCTTCACCTGAACGGCGCCTATCATTCTGATAATTTTGAGGGCATTTACTGGTATTTGCGGCATTACGGTTTTGAGGGACGAATCATGACCATCACCACGAGCGATGAATCCGAGCCCGGCCTGTTTAACGAAGCGCTCCGCGACCGGGCAACGGTTATCCTGCAGGTACACGAACGCATGACGAAAACGTACTGAGCGGGTTATTTTAGGGTGATGTGCTCCAGGGCCTCAAACCCCGGGAAATTGCTACATGCTACCCATGTGGTTTCCCTGACGGGAAACGCGCTGGAGACGGGGCCTTTCCCTTTTTCTAACCATTTGCTTTCCCTGACGGGAAACGGATTGGAGACGGGGCCTTTCCCATTTTCTACCCATTTGCTTTCCCTAACGGGAAACGGATTGGAGACGTGACTTTTCCCTTTTCTACCCAGGTGCTTTCCCTAACGGGAAACGGATTGGAGACGGGGCCTTTCCCCTTTTTCTACCCATGTGGTTTCCCTAACGGGAAACGCGCTTGAGACGAGGCATCTCCTTTTTCTACCCATGTGGTTTCCCTGACGGGAAACGGATTGGAGGCGTGACTTTTCCCTTTTCTACCCATGTGGTTTCCCTAACGGGAAACGCGCTTGAGACGAGGCATCTCC
>JAFIET010000107.1 GCA_020832405.1 Balneolales bacterium | reverse complement strand
ACTACAGGCATTCTGCTGGGCACTTTTTTCCTGGCGCTCTCTCTCACCCCAAGCCTGCTTCCCCGGCCGGCCTTTTTTCAGGGCCTGGTTTCCGGACTCTCCTTTGCTGCCGGCTACGGCATTGGCGTAGCCGGCGTGCGGTTTTGGCGCTATCTCGAGCTGCCCCGGCTCAGCGGCCGGCCCCTGATCACCTTTCAGGCCATTACAGGTGCCCTCTTTTTAACGGTCGCCGGAATTTCATTCTGGTACTCCGGCGACTGGCAGCAGGAAGTTCGCGAATTGATGCAGCTTGAGGCCGAGCACCGGATGCGGCCCTGGTTTACAGGCCTTATCGCGCTGCTCACCTTTCTGGCTACCCTGCTGCTTTTCCGGATTTTTCACTGGGTTTACCGGAAAATAAAGTTCCGCTTTCAGCGGTTTCTGCCGCGGCGCGTTTCCGTTGCAGCCGGCTTTCTTGGGGCTTTTCTGGTGTTTTGGGCCTTGGTTGACGGCCTCCTGCTCACTATCATTTTGCGCTCAGCCGATTCCGCATACCAGCAGGTTGATGCCTACATGGATGCCGAGTTCGAGCAGCCCTCCGACCCGATGCGCACCGGCAGCAGCGCATCCCTCCTAAACTGGGAAGACATGGGCTTTCAGGGGCGGCGCTTCCTGCATGAAACCCCCGATGCCGGCAGCATCGCCGCATTATCGGGGCAGCCGGCGCTTAGCCCGATCCGGGTTTATGCCGGCATGAACGCCTCCGACGACGTACAGGAGCGCGCCCGCCTTGCCCTGCAGGAGCTGATACGCCTCGATGCTTTCTCCCGTAAAATTCTGGTGATCGTAACCCCTACCGGCACCGGCTGGGTCGATCCGCATTCCATCGCGCCCCTCGAATACCTGCACCACGGCGATGTAGCATCCGTTGCATTGCAATACTCCTACCTTCCCAGCTTCCTGTCGCTTATGGTTGATAGCGAGCCCGGAGAGGAAGTTGCCCGGGCCCTGTTTCAGAAAATTTACGGGTACTGGTCAGCCCTCGACCCGGGGCAGCGCCCCCGCCTGTACCTGCACGGCCTCAGCCTGGGCGCGCTCAACTCCGACCGTTCTTTCGACCTGTTCGACATCATCCACGATCCGTTTCACGGCGTATTCTGGAGCGGTCCTCCCTTCCGCAGCCAAACCTGGTTTTCTGTAACGCAGCAGCGCGAAACGGATTCCCCGTTCTGGAAACCTCGTTTCCGGGAAGGCAGCGTTGTGCGCTTCGCCAATCAGAACGGCGGCCTTGAAAATGAAGCCTTCGATGCCGAATGGGGGCCTTTCCGTATGGCCTTCCTGCAATATGCCAGCGACCCGGTGGTTTTTTTCGCGCCACGCTTTTTATTCCGGGAACCGGTTTGGCTGCAATCGCCCCGCGGCCCCGATGTGAGCGAAAGCCTGCGCTGGTATCCGGTTGTTACCATGCTTCAGCTGATGGCCGATATGGCCGCCGGCACAGCGCCCCGCGGATACGGGCATCAGTATGCGGCCGATCACTACTTCGATTCCTGGCTCGCGCTCACCGGCGATGCCGGCCGCACCGCAGATGAGCTCGATGCACTGCGGGCTTACTTCCGCAGCTGGCGCGATATCAGCGGCAGGCCATAAACGTTTCGGGGGAAGGTCTTCCGTGGTGGTCACAAGCTTCAATACCACACAGACTTCAAGGCTGATTCCTTTTTCGTTGATTTAAGACAGCGCTGCACACCCTCCCAAAAATCAAAAAAGGTACCACTTCTTGTAAGCCTCATATACATACTTATTTTAAAACACCTTTAATTTTCAACACTCACACGCATCCTGAATCTATTTTCCATGCAGCCCTTTATTTTCAACCACACCGTCAGAACCTACGAAACAGATGCCCGCGGGCTCATGACCATTTCATCCCTGCTCAACATCCTTCAGTACGGCGCCGGCAAACATGCCGATCTTTTGGGCTGGTCGGTTCGCGAGCTGCACAGCACCGGCAAAACCTGGGTTCTTCAGCGGTTCACCGTACACATCGAAAAGCAGCCTGCCGACGGGGAGCGCATCACCCTTACAACTTACCCGAGCGGCGCTGACAAGCTGCTGGCCTACCGGGATTACAAACTGGAAAACGAAGCCGGTGAAACGCTGGTAAAGGCAACCTCAGCCTGGGTAATTCTGGACCTCAACCTCCGGCGGGTTACCCCAATCCCGGAGTCGGTGAAAAGCATCAGCACGAGCTTCGGGCCCAAAATCCTGGAACAGCCCGGAAACAGGCTGCGCGACTGGGCCCCGGAGGCTGAGCCTGAGCGCGACGCGCCCGTGTTTCGGGTGAGGCGGCACGATATCGACCTCAACGGCCATCTTACCAACGTAACCTACGCAGAGTGGGGCCTCGAAGCCGTACCGGATGAACTCTTTTCCCGCGGCATGCTCAAACGCATCGATATCGTGTTTAAGGCCGAGTCGTTCTTCAACGACCGCATCAGCTCATACATCAGGCCGTCGGAAACCGGGGAACCCGGCCTCACGCACTTTCAGCACATGCTGGTGCGGGAAGCTGATCATAAGGTAACAGCCCTGCTCGAAACCAGCTGGCAGCAGGCCTGACACGCTTTACCAAATCTTCAGTGTCCGGTTCCGCCCCCCTGCTGCCCCGCCCTTTGCTGCTAACCCTAAAGGATGAGCACACATTTCAAGGCCGGCTAACTGTCTGAAGGCCATGATGAAAAGGCAAAAACAGGTTTTAAATCATTTTTGGCAGGGCAAAATCAAATACTGAAATAAAAAATTAGGATTTAGATTTTATCTAAGCAGAAGTTGCCCTATATTCTAATATCAATATCCGATATAGAATATAAGATTATGCAATTTCTCTCTTTAGGCACCCAATACACGCTTACAGCTCTGATCTTCCTGAGTCGTCAGGAGAAAGGTACTGCTGTTTCCGCAGCCAGGCTGGCCGAACCCTTAAACAGCCCAAGCACCTATCTGAGCCAAATGCTGACCCGCCTTGTTGAGCCGGGCATCATCGGTACACGCAGGGGAATTCACGGTGGGGTTTATCTGGCCAAAGAGCCGTCTGATATTTCTATCTATGATATTGTGACTGCTGTTGAAGGTGATGATTTCTTCAAAACCTGCTTTTTGGGAATTAGCGGATGCGGGGATGTTGAGCCCTGTCCGTTCCATGAGGAGTGGGGTAAAAAAAGGGGTGACATTGAAGACTGGCTTCGCAACACTACCCTTGAAGACCTTGCTTTCGACCTGTCTAACCATCTTAGCAACGGACTTTTCCAGTTTGAGCGTAAAGCTCAGATCTGACCTTTTTTCCGCAACACCTGTTATGTCAGCTGAACTGTTAGAGAAAACCCAGTGTACCCATTGCGGTGAGCCCTGTGATGAGGAATTAATTACATCTGCCTCCGGCGACGCGCATTTTTGCTGTCACGGTTGCCATACGGTGTATGATCTGCTCAACGAGAGCGGCCTGGGATCTTTCTATAAAATAGACCAGCAGAATCCCGGCATTTCCATGCGGAAGGTGAAGCAGGCCTCTCAGTTTTCCCACCTCGACGACCCTCAGGTGATGCAGCCGCTGCTCGATTTCAATGACGGCAAAACCGCACGGGTTACGCTCCGGCTCCCGCAGATTCACTGCAGCTCCTGTATTTACCTACTCGAAAACCTGCACAAGCTCGATTCAGGCGTAAAAAGCGCTGAAGTCTTTTTCGACCGGCGCGAGGCTGCCATTACCTTTAGTTTAGAAGCGCTGCCCCTTTCCGGCCTTGCCGCCCTGCTCAGCCGTATCGGCTACGAGCCCGACCTGAGCCTCGATCACCTCAGCACAAAAAAACAGCGCGCCACCAACCGCCCGCAGCTGCTCAAAATCGGCATTGCGGGTTTTGCATTTGGCAACATCATGCTGTTCAGTTTGCCGGAATACCTGGCGGGCCCCGGCGGCATCGACGCGCAGTTTCTCAAGCTTTTCGGCGGACTCAACATCATCCTCGCCCTCCCTGTTTTTCTGTACAGCGCCCTCGATTTTTACAAGCCCGCCCTGGCGAGCATCCGGCAGCGGCAATGGAGCATGGATATCGCCATTTCGCTGGGTATCATGGCCATGTTTTTCCGCAGCCTGTACGAAATCCTTTCCGGCATGGGCGTCGGTTATATGGATTCATTTGCGATGCTGGTCTTCTTCCTGCTCGTTGGCCGCCTTTTTCAGCAGAAAACCTACGAAAGCCTTTCCTTCGACCGCGACTTTAAATCCTACTTCCCGCTTTCGGTTATCCGCATAACGAAGCAGGGGGATGAGGAAAGCGTTGCCGCGACCCGCATCGAAGCCGACGACAAAATTCTGATCCGCAACGGTGAGCTGGTACCTGCAGACTCTATCCTGCTTGAAGAAGAAGCCTGGCTCGACTACAGTTTTGTAACCGGAGAATCCGAGCCGGTTCACATTCAGAAAGGTGCCCTGGTGTATGCCGGCGGCCGCAACGTAAAAACATCGGCCCGCTTCAAAACGGTGAAGCCGGTTTCCAGCAGCTACCTCACCCGCCTGTGGAACAGCGAAGCCTTCCGCAAGCCCAAGCCGGAAGGCCTGCACTCCACTTCGGGGCGCTTCAGCCGCTACTTCTCCCCTGCCATTTTAGGCGTTGCCACCGTTTCAGCGATGTACTGGCTGTTTTTCGGGGAAGCCGGTCTGGCCCTGAACGCCTTCACCGCCGTGCTCATCATCGCCTGCCCCTGTGCCATTGCGCTTTCAGCGCCCTTCACCCTGGGCTGGGCAACCAAAATTCTGGGCAAGAACAAAATCTATCTGAAAAACTCGGAAGTAACCGAGCAGTTTGCCGCCGTAACGAGCGTGGTATTCGACAAAACCGGCACGCTCACGCACCGCGATCAGGCCAAAGTTGCCTTTGCCGGCCGCAACCTGGAGCCGGAAGAAAACCGGCTGCTGATCTCAGCCCTTCATGAAAACACGCATCCGCTGGGTCGTGCGGTGTACCAGCACCTGCAAACTGAGCTAAATCAGCCCCTGCGCGAATATCTGGTTAAGCCGGACAGCTACCGCGAAGAAAGCGGTAAAGGCGTTGAAGCTGTTTTCGGCAGCCATAAAGTGCGGCTCGGCTCGGCAGCATGGGTCGGCGTTTCCAAAGATGCTGAGGCCGATGCGCTGGCATCGCGGGTTTATGTGAGCTTCGACGGCATCATACCCGGCTACTTTGAACTTCAGAATCAGTACCGGCTCGGCATGAGCGAGCTTATCCAAAGCCTTCGTACGCGCCTCACCGACAGCGTATTTCTGCTCTCCGGCGATAACGATCAGGAAAAGAAGAACCTGCTGCCTGTTTTCGGGAGTGCCGAGCGGCTGCGCTTCAAACAGAGCCCGCACGACAAGCTTTCCTTTGTGGAAGGTCTCAAAGCCGGCAAACAGGAAGTGCTGATGATAGGCGACGGCCTCAACGACGCCGGCGCGCTGCGCTCAAGCACCGTAGGCATCTCTCTGGCCGAAGACACGAGCAGCTTTACCCCGGCAAGCGATGTAATTATGGAAGCCGGCTCCCTCAGCCTGCTCGATCGGGTGCTGGCCTTTTCCCGCAGCTCCGTCACCATTATTTATGTGAGCTTCGCCATCTCCATCCTCTATAACATCATCGGGCTGAGCTATGCCGTAACGGGCACCCTTTCTCCGCTGATTTGTGCCATCATTATGCCGATCAGCTCTATTTCAGTCATTCTTTTCACTACCCTTGCAACACACTGGGTTGCAAGGAAAAACGGACTTACCACATGAGTGTAATGTACATGCTTATTGCTTTCAGCCTTGTTTTGGCCGCCATGTTTCTGCTGGCTTTCATTTGGGCCATGCGGGACGGGCAGTATGAAGACAAATACACGCCAAGCGTACGAATCCTGTTCGACGACGAACCTGTGCAGGGCACAGAAACAGACAAAGAACATCCTTCAAACAAGCAACACCAAAAGCAACACAACAAAAAGTAACAAATGCTTCTAACTAAGACAGATACACCATCACACCAATAAACAATCTGTAAATCATGGCAACTGAAACCTTCTATTACGACAACAAGATTGTCCGCAATTTCGCAATTGCGACGGCAATTTGGGGTATAGTAGGGATGCTGGTAGGTATCATAATAGCTATCAAGCTGTTCGCGCCGAACTTCCTGGGCTTCATTCCGGAGCTCTCGTACGGCCGCCTGCGTCCGCTGCACACCAACGCCGTTGTATTTGCCTTTGCCGGCAACGCCATTTTCCTGGGGGTCTATTATTCACTGCAGCGCCTTTGCAAGAGCCGCATGTGGAGCGACACCCTGAGCAAACTTAACTTCTGGGGCTGGCAGGCAATTATTGTTTCTGCAGCAATTACACTTCCTTTGGGTTTCACCCAAAGCAAAGAGTATGCAGAGCTTGAGTGGCCTATCGCCATAGCCATCGCCGTAGTTTGGGTGATTTTTGGCGTCAATATGATGATGACTATTTACAAGCGCCGCGTGAAGCACATGTATGTGGCCATCTGGTTCTACATTGCAACTTTCATTACGGTTGCCGTGCTGCACATTGTAAACAACCTGGTGCTCCCGGTTGATATGCTCAAGAGCTATTCCATGTTTGCAGGCGTGCAGGATGCACTGGTGCAGTGGTGGTACGGGCACAATGCGGTTGCGTTCTTCCTTACCACTCCGTTTTTGGGTTTCATGTACTACTTCATTCCAAAAGCGGCCAACCGTCCGATTTTCTCCTACCGGCTGTCGATTGTCCACTTCTGGGCGCTGATTTTTATCTACATCTGGGCCGGCCCCCATCACCTGCTGTACACTGCCCTTCCGGGCTGGGCACAGTCGCTGGGCGTTGTATTCTCGGTGATGCTCATCGCCCCTTCCTGGGGTGGTATGATTAACGGTTTGTTTACGCTTCGCGGCGCATGGGACCGCGTACGTCAGGATCCGGTTCTGAAATTCCTTGTGGTAGGTGTTACTGCCTACGGTATGGCTACTTTTGAGGGCCCGATGATGTCCTTCAAGAGTGTAAACGCCATCACCCACTATACTGACTATGTAATCAGCCACGTACATACCGCGGCCCTTGCCTGGAACGGCGGCCTCACCTTTGCGATGCTGTACTTCATTATTCCGCGCATTTTCGGAACCAAGCTGCACAGCCTCAAGCTGGCGAACTTCCACTTCTGGGCGGCCACCATGGGTATGGTGATTTACGTAATCCCCATTTACTGGGGCGGTATCACACAGTCGCTGATGTGGAAAGAATTCACTGCCGACGGCACCCTGATGTACCCGAACTTTATGGAAACGGTAACCCACCTGATCCCGATGTACATCGCCCGTACCCTGGGCGGAACCCTGTACTTCACCGGTGTGCTGGTTGGTTCCTACAACTTGTTCATGACCATGAAGCAGGGCAGCCTGATTGCCGACGAAAAAGCTGAGGCACAGGTTGCTGTTGCCGAATCTGCGGCCCGCAAGGAAAGCACTTTCCACCGCTGGCTGGAGTCCAAGCCGACTCTTTTCACCATACTCACGACCGTTGCTATTCTTATCGGCGGTATTGTTGAGTATGTGCCTACCGCGCTTATCAGCTCAAATGTGCCGACCATTGCGAGCGTGCAGCCTTACACCCCGCTTGAACTCGAAGGCCGCGATATTTACATCGCAGAAGGTTGTGTGGGTTGCCACTCCCAGATGATCCGTCCGTTCCGCTCAGAAACCGAGCGCTATGGGGAGTACTCCAAAGCCGGTGAATTTGTGTACGACAGGCCCTTCCTTTGGGGATCGAAGCGTACCGGCCCCGACCTGCACCGTGTAGGCGGCAAGTATCCGGATTCATGGCATTACATGCACTTTATGAATCCTTACTCTACCTCACCGGGCTCCATCATGCCGGCTTACCCCTGGTTTGCTGAGCGCACCACAAATGTGGACCGCATCCCGGCGAAAATCAGAACCCTGCAGCGCCTGGGCGTGCCCTATGCTGAAGGATTTGACCAGGATGCCATTGCGCATTACGAGCGTCAGGCCCGTGAAATTGCTGAAGGCCTTGCAGGCAGCGGTTTCAACGTGGAGTGGAACAGTCAGATGGTAGCCATGATCGCCTACATGCAGCGACTTGGAACCGATATTAACGCAAGCCCGGAAGGCCGCGCACACGCAATTCCTCTCAGAGATGACGCTCAGGCTGCATCTGCTACTGCGAGCCAGGACTAACCCCAACCAAAACTGAGACAACACTATGCGACGCGACGTTTTGGAGACTATTGCGGGGATTGAAATCTTCCCCCTGATTTCCCTGGTCATTTTTGTCGGGTTCTTTGCCCTGATGCTCTTTTATGTTACAACCATGAGCAAGGGAAAAGTTGAAGAGCTCGAAAATATGCCCCTTAGACCCGACTCTGACGAGGACGATATTTTCACCGCCGATCCTAAGGAAAAGAGGAACTGACAATGGCAGAACAACCGAATAAACCAAAAAACGAAACCGATAAGAACCTCATCCTTGATGATGAGCGCGACCTGCTCATGGATCATGAGTACGACGGCATTCAGGAGCTGGATAACAACATGCCGCCCTGGTGGCTGTATGGCTTCTATATAACCATTGTGTTTGCAGTGGGCTATCTGCTGTACTACGATGTGCTGGGCTGGGGCCCTTCACAGGAAGAAGAATACGAGATTGAAATGGCAATGGCAGCCGAGCGCTTCGGAAGCATTGCTCAGGAAAGTTTCGACTTCTCTCAGGCAGTGCTGCTCACTGATGCTGCAAGCCTTGAGCGCGGCCGTGAAGTGTTCAACGCTTCAACCAACCTGTGTACTACCTGCCACGGGCAGAACGCGCAGGGTCTGGTAGGTCCTGACCTGACCAACGACTACTGGAAGCACGGCTGCGACCTGGAGTCACTCATCGTAAGCATCAAGGTAGGGTTTCCTAACCGCGGGATGCCCGCTTATGGCAGCACCGTGCGCATTGCCGATGACGACCTCGTGAAGCTTGCGAGCTACATCGTCTCGCTGCGCGGCAGCAACCCGACCGGAGCCAAAGCACCGGACATGAGCCGCTCGGTACTTTGCGAAGAACCGGCACCGGTGGAAGAAGCAACCGCTGAGGAGTAGCATTCAGCTGAAGAATCAAGGCTCATCAGCACTTGCAGCTGATGAGCCTGTTTCTGCATTATTATTGAAACACCGGCACAAAT
>JAFIET010000106.1 GCA_020832405.1 Balneolales bacterium | reverse complement strand
AACCAAAGCATGCTCAACTCGCTGGTTGAGGGGATGCTGGTTGAAGCGGTTCGGAAAGACGTGAGCGATATTCACGTAATTCCGGTGGATAAATCTCACGCTGATATTTTCTTCCGGATTGACGGCAAGCTGCAGCTGTGGATTAAGCAGAACAACATCCGGCCGGAAGCGCTGTGTGCCGTAATCAAAGACAAAACGCAGAATGTGGACCGCTTCGAGCGGGATATGTCGCAGGACGGCTTCATTCAGCGCATGGTTGACGGACATCAGATCCGCTACCGGGTTTCCATCATCCCGATGGTCGGGGCCGATTTCAACCGGAAGTTCGAGAGCATCGTCATCCGGATTCTGGACGACCGCAAGGTCATCACCGATCTGTCAAAACTCGGTTTGCAGCCTTTTGCCAAAAAAGTATTTGAGAAGGCCATCAGCAAGCCGTCGGGCATCGTTATCATCACAGGACCTACAGGCAGCGGCAAGAGCACGACCCTTGTTGCGGCCCTGTACGCGGTAATTGATCCGAGCGTGAACGTGCTCACAGTTGAGGAGCCGGTGGAGTACCTGATCCGCGGAGCGCGGCAGCTGAAAATCAGCGACAAAATGAGCTTCGACCTGGCCATGCGCGGTATCCTCCGGCATGACCCTGACATTGTGCTTGTGGGGGAAATCCGGGATCTGAAAACGGCCGAGATCGCCATCAAGCTGGCGAATACGGGTCACCTCACTTTTTCGACCCTGCACACCAATGATGCCCCGAGTGCGGTTTCGCGCCTCTATAAAATGGGGATTGAGCCCTTCCTGATTGCAACTTCTGTGAGCCTTGTTGTGGCGCAGCGGCTCATCCGCAAACTCTGTGAGGTGTGTAAAAAGCCGGCTGAAAAAGACGGAGCCCTGTTCGAAATGGCAAAAGTAGTAGGCTTCACACAGGAAGAGATTGAGCAGACTACTTTCTTCGAACCGGTCGGCTGCCCGCGATGCAATAAAGGCTTCAAGGGCCGGATGGCCATTTATGAAGCCCTGTACTTCGATAAGGAAATCAAGAAAATGATTTACGAATCCGGGAGTAATGTTGATGAAGATCAGATCCGGCAAACGGCCATCAAAAACGGCATGCTCACGCTGCGGGCTTCGGGCCGGCTGCGCATCAGCAACGGAAATACGAGTGTGTCTGAAATCCTGGCCGCCACCATTGAGGATTAGTATTTAAACCCCAAAGGAAATGCTTATGACATCCGCAGCAGAAAATATCAGCGCAGCTCTTGAGCAACTGCAGAGCGAACCGCCTACGCTGTTTCGCAATATTCCGAAGCATGACCTGGCCGAGCTGTTTACAGCTGCATCGCGGCGCAGGGCTCAGCCGTTTGAGGAGCTGCTGCCCGGCTTCCCCGACGGTAACGGACACGGCTTTCTGGTGGTGGAAGGTCTGGTTGAAGCCCGCAGAAACGGCACTATTATCGAACAGTTTTCTTCGGGTGATTTTATCGGGGAGGCTTTTCTGCACTCTAAAGCACAGCTCAGCTGTGAGCTGAGGGCAACGGTTCCCACCTGGGTACTGATTTTCAAACGCAGTGATCTGGTACAGTTTTTCAGAACGCGTCCGGAGAAAACCCTCAAAATTTACACCATGAACGTAATTGAGGCACAGCACAGGCACATCATAAGCCTGTACAGCCGCATCACCAAAAATGATCCGCAAATTCAGGCGAGTCTGTGAAAAACAGCATCACCATATCATCCTTTTTAACGCGAAAGCTGCCGGTAAAAAACGCAGCTGAAGCCGGGAATACGGGCCGTTCAGGGCAACTGTCAGCCGGTAATTCCGTACCACTTAAAAAGGAGGTAAGGTTATGAACGCCAATCAGCTGTTTCTCGCACTGGGCGCCCTGCTGCTGCTCATGATCGTGACGACAACGCTCAACCGCACGTACATACTGGCGCTCACGGAAACCATCGATAATCAGCTCCGTTTTGAGGCCGTCAATTTTGCGCAATCGCTCACGGAGCTTGTTTTCAGCGCATCGGAGGAATATGATCAGATTGATGCGCTTCTTGCCAATCGCGACGATATACAGGACCCTAACAAACGGTTTACACGGGTAACGCAATTTGGCGATTCCCTTTTCGCAACCATCACTTTAACTCCCGATACGACCCTTCAGCACGGCGTAACCGGCCGGCTCGCCGCCATTCAGGTGTACAGCCGGCAAAACGGGCACTTTGTAGCTGAAGCCGGAACAAGAGCAACCATTAACAGGAGATAGCCATGCACGGACTAACACAAATTATTGTACCACAAATCATCGTCGGGTTGCTTGTCCTGCTGGTTTTTAATGTGCAGCTCAAGATGATGGATTCATCCGTGGAAAATCAGGTGATGGGCGATCTGCAAAACCGCGCTGATACCGGCGTAATGCTGATTCAGGAATTTGCCCGTGATATTCGCCTGGTAGAGCATGCTGCTGCCGATTCCCTCACTTACCTCGACGGCCGTGGCAATCAGGTAGCCATCTTTAAGGATAACCGCCTGATGAAAGTGCAGACGACCAATCTGCAAACCGACAGCACGAAAAGTATCAGCTACAACCTGATGCTCAGCGATCTCCATTTTGAGCTCGTTTCCGTGCTGGGTCAGCCGCAGGCCATTCTCCGGATTCGGATTGAAACGGAGAGTACCCCTGAAATGGAAGCGGGTACGCGTACGCACCGGTACCGCGCATTTGCAAACCGCGATATTTTCCTGCGAAACGCCGCAATTAACTAAAAGGAGTCGTTATGGGTAACTATGCAATCATTCTGGTGATGGCGCTTAGCTTTGCAATCGCCATTTATACCATTAATATAAATCAGCAGGTTCTGATTAGTGATGCGCAGGTTTCGGATTCTTACAGCCTGAATCAGTCAAGAAATGTGGCGCAGAGCGCAGCACAGCTGGCCGTTGCAAAAATCCTGAACAAGGCGGATGCGCAGTTTAATCCGGCAGCTGATCAGGTGATTTTCTTTCCCGCTGGCGGAAACAGCTTCGAACCATGGGCCGGTTTGGGCGGGGAATACCGCCTGCGAATCGAAAACAAGGGCGATACCCTTATAACGCTGCTTGCTGTTGGCCGCTTCAACGCACAGGAATATCCGGTTCAGGTACAGTTCAGCCCGAACGAAACCAAGCTCGATTTTCCGGAAATTGATAAGGCGGTGTTCTCGAGGAATTCAATCCGAATGGAAGGCAGTGCCAGGATTGCAGGATCAGCAGGAACCAATACGATTTCAAATCAGGGCGTATTTTTTGAATGGTCGCCCAGGGTGGAAGGAAGCCTTACTATTGGTCCCGGCGGAGATATTGGCAGTGTGGTAAGGCAGGGAGACACTTCCTCAGGAAACGTTGACGGGGATATCCTTGTCGCCCCTGAAGAAAGAGATTTTCCGATGCCCGTGTTTCCGGATTTTCCGGTTGGAAACCCGACAGGCAGCTCGGTTGATTTGAGCGGGGTGATGACACAAACCCTGCAGCCTTCTGATTATCACGGGATGTATCTCAATCAGGTGCGGTTAAGAAATGACACCCACCTATACATCGAAACGGGAGGACATCACCGGGAGCTCTACGTAAATAATCTGAATATCGAGCAGGGGCACATCCACATTTTAGGCGGGGGATCGCTCACCATTTATGTTCAGAACAGCTTCATTTTAACCGGGAGCAGCATGGTCAATTTTGATGCTGCTGCTGCTGAAGTGATGCTGTTCTACAAAGGCACCAACGAGCTAAATTTCGGCGGAAGTACCCGGTTCAGAGGCCATCTCTTTGCTGAAACAGCCAACCTCCGTATCGCTAATTCCGGCGGGGTAATGGGGCACATTTTTACCGGTGGCAGTTCTGTAATTGTGAGCGGTGATGCATCGGCCTACTCGCGCGTGCTTTACGCGCCAAATGCTGATGTACGCCTCGAAGGCAGCGGCAGGGTGAGGGGTGCCGTTGTAGCCAATGATTTCCTTATGAGAGGAGATACCCGCGTTTTTTATGATGAAGCCTGGAATTCCGACCCTCCTGATCTTGACTTCGACCTCACAGAGAAAAGTTTTGAAGTGAGCCAGTGGAATTGATTTTTGAATATTACATCCAAATAGACCGGAATTAAGCAAGCGGATTAAGCAGCTTAAATCACCCGGCAGCAAAGGAGAACGACTATGATGCTTCAAACAAGACCCGCGCCGGTTTGGCAAAGCCTGAACATCCCGTTTCATGTACCTATCGATAACCGGATCGAAGAGTGCATGCGTTTTCTGAGCGGGCTCAGCAGTGATCAGAAGCGTCAGATGCGCGAATATGTGGAAAGCCTGCTGCTGGCCATGCTCGATACAGAGGCTTCCGATATCGATTTTGGCGGCAGCGGCTGCGGCGGCTACGTTTGGTACCGCGTTCACGGCGATAAAAAGCCTGTGCGCGAAGAAACCTACGATCTCACAGAGACCGATTTATACCTGCTTAACCTGCTAACCGCCCGGCAGGTTGAAAAACTGCTGCTCGAACACAGCATCGACTTTTCCTATTCCGTCATTCTGGAGAGCGGCTCAGAGCAGCGGTTCAGGGCTACCATCTACAAAGACCTGAACCATGTTGCCCTCAACATGCGGAAGATCAACGAGCAGATCCGCCCGTTCAAATCATTTGGCTTCCATCCGGAAGTGGCGCGGGCGCTGAGCCTCAACTACATCAAGTACGGCCTCACCCTGGTAACCGGGATTACCGGCTCGGGTAAATCTTCCACCCTCGATGCCATCATCGATGCCAACAACCGCACCTGCGATGCACACATCGTGATTATTGCCTCGCCTATTGAGCTGGTTCACAAATCGAAACGCTGCATTGTGCGGCACAGAGAGGTCGGTCGTGATGTGAAATCCTTCCGGGCAGGGGCGGTTGAGTCGCTGCGTCAGGATCCGGACATCATCATGATCGGGGAGCTTCGGGACGAGGAAACCATCAAAACGGCGCTGGAAATCACCGACTCGGGTCACAAGATTTTTTCAACCCTGCACACGGCTTCGGCAACGGAAAGCATCGACCGGATTATCGGCGAGGTAAACGTGAATCAGCAGGAGCGGGTGCGCAACCGCCTGGCCGATGTACTCACCTGTGTAATCAGTCAGAAGCTTGTTCCCTCAACTGACGGCAAGCGGGTGCTGGCCAAAGAAGTGCTGATGGGCACAACCTCGGTGAAAGCCGCCATCCGCAACAATAACCTCGGTGAAATCTATCAGATGATCAACGAAGGCAGTGCGCTGGGCATGATCACGCTGGAGCAGGATCTGAAGCGGTTGTATCAGGAACGGAAAATCACGCTCGAAAACGCCAAGAGTTACGCCAACAACAAAACGCGAATCCGCGAACTCCTTAACCTGGACGCCTGATGTTTAAGCCAAAAGTCATTTACGGACTCAAAATCGATGACGATCAGCTGCGGCTCGTCCGTTTTGAGAAAAAAGGCAAGCTGCTTCAGGCCGTTGCTGTGCGTAAGCTGGATATCAGCGGACTTGTGAGGCCTGAAGGCCGCCGGGATAAGGAACGTGACGAAGCGGGTACAACCGAAGAGGTTTTTGGCTTTAGCAAAGCTGAAGAGCATGTGGCAGCGGCAGGCTCAGCCACCAACGGTGCAGCCAAAACCCAAACGGACACCCTTGAAGATCTTGGCTTCGACCTCGATATGGATGATGAATCCGCGAATTGGGATGAATAGGGGCTCGAAGGGCAGGATGATGAAATGGTGACGGTCGTTACTGCGCTCGACAATATTTTCCGGGAGTTTGGCGACAAAAAAGTAAACCTGGCTTTTGTGATGCCAACCGGCAGTACGTCCTGGTTTACGCTCAGCATCCCTGAGGATATCAAATCCCAAAAGCTTAAGGCCCGCTATATTGAAGACCGGCTTTCCAAGGTGTACAACCAGCAGCTGCCCGACCCTGAGACGTATAAATGGGTGCAGACAACCGGCAACAGGGTACTGATAGGCAGCTGTCCGGATCACATTTTGCTGCTTGAAATGCTGGAAAGGCTTAATCTGGCCCGGCCGCAGACGTACTTCCTGCGTGCCTGCGTGCCGGAGGAAGTAGCCCTGATGCAGTATGTGAGTGAAGCAGACAGTACCGCAGATGAGCAGGAAGGCAGCAGTATCCTGATTGAGTTCGGGAAAACGGCTGCGCGAATTGTTGTAATCAAAGGCGGGCTCATCCAATCGGCCATGCCGGTCATTCCGCGGGTAAGCCATATTCCGGCCTATGCAAACAAAGTGTTCAGCCGGATGCTCATGGAGCTCGAAAAAGGGGACGTCAAATTTATACGTCAGATTTTAATCAATGACGGCGTTGGCGCTGAAGACCACCTCGTGTCGGTTTTTGAATCTACCTTTATGGAGCTTCCGTGCCGCATCCTGAAGGCAGGGCAGCACGAACTTTTAGAAATTGCTGAGGGGGTTACCGCCAGTGTGCCGGTAGCGGCTGCAGGTGCCGCCCTGGCCGCTTCCGGCAAGCAGGACAAGCTGACCGAGGCCATGAACTTCATCCCCAAGCGGGTAAGCGACCGGCAGAAAGTTTTTAAGCTGCAGTGGCACGGGGTTGTGCTGTTGGTTTGTATTGCACTGGTGCCGGTTGTGGTAAATTCTTTTTACCAGCAGGCGCAGCAGCAGCTGGAAGATGCCCGGCAGGAAGCGGCCCTGCTCCGGATGCAGATTGTTGAATCATCCGGCATTGCCGACAGCGTGCGGGAGCTCGACAGCCGGAATGCACAGCTTGCCGGCCAGCTTAGCCAGATGGAAACCCTCGGAGAAGGCACCCGCATGTGGACCACAACCCTGGATATCCTTCATGCCGGCCTGCCGGATATTCTCAGCACCTGGGTTACAAGCATGCAGTACAGCAACGGCGTACTGGTGCTTGAAGGCACAACTATGCTTCGGCAAAATATTCCGCTGGTTGCCAACTTATTTTATGAGGCCGGGGTACAGCAGGTAACAGGCATAGAAATACGCGAACGGCCTTTCTACAACTTCAGGATTGTGGTCCATAAAATTACGGCTGACCCGGCCGATTTTAACCCCGTTGTGCCGCCGCTTGCCCCAATAGCCCAAAGCGGAGGTCAGCCATGAGCATGAGTTACAGCTTACGAAATACCCTTCTGCTTGCAGTAACCCTGTTCATTATGCTGGGCACGGGCTTTACCTGGCTCTGGTTCGGCAGCTGGCAGGAGCTGGGTGAGCTTGAAAAAAGCAATGACGTACAGCGTGCACAGCTGGCTGGCCTTACGGCTGAGGTTACCCGGTTTTCGGAGGTGTATGAGCAGAATGAAACCCTCACCCACCGCATCGATAACTACCCGAAAACCCTGTTTCCGAGTCACAGGCTGCCTCATCTGTATGATTATCTCCGCCTTGCCGACCGCGGCTCTGTTTTCCTGAACTATACCTTCACAGACAGCACCGCGCAGGGCAGCCATGGTCGGATGCGTTTCAATGTTGACGGCGTTTCGGATTACCGGCAGCTGCGGGATTTCATTTTTACGGTCGAGCATTCGAGCCCCGCAGTGCGCATTACCGACTTACAGGTGCGGCCCACAAGCAATCAGAACAACCTGCACGAGGTCGGTTTCAGGATGAATCTTGTGGCCTACTACAACCGCGGCGGCCGAAACGTGATCCCGACCTATGCCGAACAGGTTAGGGGTGAACTGCCCCACAATCCGTTCTTCCCGCTCATCCACGGCGTAGCGCCCAACGCCAATAATATGATAGAGCCGGAGCGCTCAAGGCTGCAGGCCATAAGCGGGGATGCCATATTCCTGTACGATCAGGGCAATCAGCTCAGGCGGCTTGTGCTTCGTGAGCGGGTGCACCTGGGCTATCTCGAAAGTGTTTCGGCAGAACGCAGGGAAGCAACCTTCCTGCTCAATAAAGGCGGCATCATCGAACGTGTAACCCTGAGGATAAGTCAATGACAAAAAGGAAAGTTTTAAATCTCACACTTCAGGTGCCGGCCGGCATGCTGCTGTTTATGATGCTCTTATTTGCCGGCACTCCGGCCCCTGCCGCTGCGCAGGACCGGCTGCCGGTGCGGGAGTTTACGCCGCATGATGCCATTGTGGTGCTCGACCGCGGCCTGGCTATGAACGATGCGGTGCGCATTCTCAGCGAATTTTCCGTGCGCCACGAAAACCGCATGATTCTGAACCTGAGCAGCTTTACCGGCAATATTGCCCTCGGCATACCCGGGCTGCACTGGCGCGATGCGCTCGATCTGGTAACCGGTTACCATCAGCTGGATGTGGTAAGCCTGCCGGACCGTATTGAGATCCGTGACCGGACCGTTCCGCAGGCTGTTGCCGCGCAGGAGCGCAGGGGAGGTCCGGCCCGGCAGATTTTCTCCGACAGCCGTGAGATTGAGATCTCGGCAACCTTCTTTCAGGGCGACCGCCGCTTCCTTCGGGAAATCGGGGTAAACTGGTCGGCCATCCGCAACGGCATGGTTGAAGTAAGCAGCTTCGGAGCCGGCTCCGTAAGTGAGCCGCAGTTTGCACTGGGCTTAAACATCAGCGAAATGACAGGCACCGGTCAGTGGCAGATCGATGCCCTGCTTAACACCCTCGAAGCCATCAATAAGGGCGAAATTCTTTCCTCCCCAACCATCAAGGTGCTGGAGGGGGAAGTCGGCCGGATTCAGGTCGGGCAGGATTTCTCTATAAAACAGCGCGACTTTGCGGGCAATGTGATTGATCAGTTTTTCAGCACAGGAACCATCCTCACCGTAACCCCCTGGCTGATTCATTCAGACGGGAATCCTTCATTTTTATGGAAGTGCTGGCCGAGCGCAGTTCCGCGCAGCCCGATGCGGTGAGCACCATCATCAACAAACAGGAAGCAACAACCAAAATATTGCTGGTTAACGGAGAAACAACAGCCATAGCCGGGCTTTATGAAACCGAGCAAAGTACCGTGAGGCGGGGGGTGCCCCTGCTGAAAGACCTCCCGCCCTGGGTTTTTGGCCTCAGGTATCTTTTCGGATTTGAATCGGTGCAGTACAGTCAGCGGGAGCTGATAATTGTAATTCAGGCCAGACTTGTCCCTGCGATCGAAGATCGTATCATAAATGAATCAATGAGCCGCATGGAGCTCATACGCCGCGAGTCTGAACAGCTCCGCCGGCAGAACAATCCGCCCTCTGAGTGATTTCATGCCGGGTTTAGGTGGCCCGGTTCCGGCCTGCGCAAGCGTGGTTGTCCCAGCGGGCAGCGGCCGGAATGAAGAACCAGTGGTGGTACCCTTCACCCCTGAAGCTCCGGCTTTTGGGGTGAAGCTTTTTCAGAGCTGCTAAAAAAGTGGTGATGAGGCGTGGCTGCGGATTTCGGGAACTCCGATATCGGAATC